>NZ_JBQHWF010000007.1:0-158933 GCF_052064095.1 Blautia sp. HCP3S3_C4 | reverse complement strand
GGCGAACTCGCTGTTACCGATGACAAGAACTTAAGCAAACCGGTGACAATTCGTGTGAGCAGTCTGGTGACAGCTCATGAGATCAGTAACAGTAACTGTTGTCTTGCAAGATAAGAGGGGAACGTGTATAATATTCTTAACAAAAATGTAATAAACATATAATACAACAAAGGAACACAATAGTGATTATAAATTTGACCGAATCAAGTAGCGAAGCGGATTGGGAATATCCGCTTGACGAATAAAAAACAGAATATGAATGAACAGGAGAAAAAGTATGAGAAAAGCGGATTATGTGAAAAAGGGACTGCTGGCAGGATTGCTGGCGATATCTGTATGTATGGCATTTCCATTGCATTCTGCGAAGGCCAATCCTCATTATGACAGGCGAAGCACAGTGGCAGAGGAAGAACTGGAAGGTGTACCCTCAGCAGGGGCTTCAGAGAAAACTGAAAAAAAGGTATCCCCCAAAGCATGGAAAAAAATAAACGGGGTCTGCTATAACGGCAGCGGCGTGGCTATACCGAGAGCTATTACATGGGGAATGGATGTTTCTGAATGGCAGGGGAAAATAAACTGGACAAAGGTTAAGAACGCAGGGATTGATTTCGCACTTGTGAGAGTTTCTTATGGTTTGAACTATATAGATAAAACCTATGATTATAATATGACCCAGGCAGAGCTGGCAGGTGTTCCTGTGGGAACCTATGTGTTCAGCACTGCGACAAGTACAGAAACAGCCTTGAAAGAGGCTCAGCTTGCTATTTCGAAAATGGACGGTTATAAGGTTTCTTATCCGGTAGTTTATGACCTGGAATATAGTGGGATGCAGAAGCTTTCTTCTACAGAGATTTCCAGACTGGTGCTGACTTTTTGCAATGAGGTACGGAAGGCAGGATACTATCCTATGGTTTATTGTAATACATACTGGCATGATACTTATGTGGACTGGAGTCTTTTATCCGGTCTGGATGTGTGGATTGCCAGCTACGGAGATAAAATTCAGGCTCCGGATGCAGACCGCTATTCCTATACAATATGGCAGTCTACAGACGGAAATACTGCAAATAGACTGAACTCTACCAGAGGGCTGATTCCTGGAATTCCCGCAGAGAATGATGTAGATGTGGATTTTGGATATGTAGATTACACCAGAAAGATTACGCCCAGATGGAAGGCGGATTCCAATTATACACCTTCTGTAAAGCCGGATCAGGACGGAGGCAGTGTACAGGAGCCTGTCAAAAATGGCTGGATAGAGGAGGATGGCACCCTCTGCTATTATACTGAAGGAGTGAAAGCTACAGGCTGGCAGACAATAGAGGGAAAAACCTATTATTTTTCGGAAAACGGTGCTGCAGCTAAGGGGATGAAAAAGATTGACGGTAAATATTACTGGTTTCATGCCAAAAAGGGATGGATGTATAAAAACCGCCGGGTAACCAGGACAAACGGGGATATCTATTTCTTTGGCAAGGATGGTGTCAGATACCAAAATGGTATGTTCAGAGTAAAAGAAAGTGGAGTATATCATACCTATTATTTCCAGAAAAATGGAAAAGCATATAAAGGCTGGTTGACATATCAGGGTAAAAAGTATTATTTTTATAAAGGCAGTTCTAAGCTTTCAGGGACCCGGGCAGAAAATATTACCCTGACCAGTGCCAGAAAGATAGTATCTGTATTTAACAAAGATGGTATATGTATCAGACAGTATAAGAAAAAATAAATGAAAAGAAGGATGAAAATGAAAAAGACGAAGAAAATTATAGGCATCGTTTTAGCAGCAGCAGTGGAAATTTCAAGCTTGTCTGCCGGAACATCAGTATATGCAGATAGTGAAACAACATCAGTACAGAAGCATGTAGTAGTATTGGATCCGGGACATGGGGGCGGAGAGTCAGGTGCCAGTGCTGTATATAAAGGTAAGGTATACCGAGAAGAGGAGATCAACTGGAAGATTGCCAATTACACGATGCAGGCATTAAGTAAAGAGAACAATATTGAGGTTTATCTTACCAAATCCAAAAATGAGACAAAGGGACTCAGTGAGAGAGTGATGATCGCAAAGCAGTATCATGCTGATCTGCTGGTAAGTCAGCATATTAATGATTCTGAGAGTTCTTCGCCCAATGGTGCATCTGTAATGATCTCCAAGGGAACTTACAGACCAAAGCTGGCTGTACAGGAAAAGCTGTTTGGCAGTTATGTGGTGGAAGAACTGAAAAAACTGGGGCTTCGTATCCGCTTTCCGGAAACAAAGGGAATGGAATACCGGATGAGTGAAAGCGGAAGCAAATATCCTAATGGAAAACCACGAGATTATTATGGGATTGTTGCACAGAGTGTGGAGGCAAATATTCCGGGAGTGATCATTGAGCATGCATTTATCAGTAATCGGTCAGATGTTACCAGATTCCTGAGCTCCAATGCCAAATTGAAGAAGATCGGTCAGGCAGATGCCAATGCGATCATCCGATATTGCAAACAGCTGCCGGATAAGGTTATTACGGAAACACCAACTCCTACACCGACTCCTGTACCTTCTGAACCGGAGAAGCTCTGGAAAGAGAAGAACGGAGATTACTATTATTATATAAAGGAAAAAGTGCAGAAGAATAAGATCCTTAATCTGGAGGATGGCATTTATTATGTAGATAAAACCGGAAAACGACAGTATGGCTGGCAGACTGTGAAGGAAAAAACTTATTATTTCCAGAAAGACGGAAAAGCTCAGCTTGGATGGCTGGAGTTAGATGGAAGCTGGTATTATTTTAATACGAAATCCGGTTTTATGTATAAAAATATCATGTTAATTTCCCCGGACTCTTCCAAGAGATATATTTTTGATAAAAATGGAAAGAGATGCAGTGGATGGTGTACCTATAAAAAGAACCGTTATTATATAGATAAACAGGGATATGCGTATACAGGATGGCTGCGTCTGAATGGAAAATGGTATTATTTTAACAGAAAGACGGCCTGCATGTACAGGAATATGACTGTGAAATCTGCTTCGGGAAAGAAGTACATCTTCGATTCCAAGGGAGTCTGCACAAACAGAAAATAACAGATTGGATATTACAAATATAAAAAGTGCCATGGGAACAAGAGTCCCAGGCACTTTTTTTGTAAAGTGGAAAATTGCCATAGACTGGCAGCTTTTCCGGATATACAGGCTTCTGGCTATAGGGTATAGATCAGAATGCCCGTAATGATGATCAGATTTCCCAGAATTTTGCCTTTGGTGATTTTTTCCTTTAGAATCAGTCTGGAAAGGATAAGGACAAATACATAGGCTGCAGTATCGATCACAGGTCCATAACGCATTTCAACCTTTGTATAGCACCAGGTATTTAAAAGAAGGATGAGGAAAAACATTCCATAGGAAAGGATTACCCGGAAATTCAGATATTCTCTGATTTTGTTTTCGTATTTTATATTTGAACTTTGCTTTAAAAGTATCTGGGAAACGGCAGTGAAAAAGGTACCGCCCAGCATGATCAGGATAAAGGTTTTATTCATATCTTTGCACCATCCAGACTCCAAATAAAACGACCAGAAGACCTATGATATTTCTCACAGACAGACTTTCGTGAAAAATAAAAACAGCCCAGATCTGGGACCACAAAAGGTATACACTTTTGTTGGCATAGGCAGTGGACAGGGAAAATTTCTTAATTACCTGCTGCCAGGCAATGGCATATATTCCACAGTTTGCGATCATTAAAAATAAAAAGACATAAAGCATAGGCGAGTGCAGCCCATGACGGTTATATTGAATGGAAGCAAATTTGGAAAATACACTGGTCAGTGAAAAAAGCAGAATATTCAGATGCAGCTGTATATAATCTTTGATCTTTGACATAATTCCTCCGAAATTGAAAATTCGCAGATATTCCTTGGTCTCGGAGTGAACACTAACATAAAAATACAGGGAAGTCAAGTTTATAGAGCCGAAAACTTGAACGCAGATCGCGAAGCGACTGCGTTCATGAGCAAGTAGCGAAGCGGATTGCGAATGTCCGCTTTACAAGAAATGCCGAAAATGGTATGATAAAAAAGATTGTAATATTTTAAGAAAGAAAGGGAAGACATATGAGTTTATATTCAGTGGTTGTTCCTGTATATAATTCTGAACATACGCTGGAGGAACTTTATCATCGTCTGGAAAAGGTATTTCGGGAGACTTTGAAGGAGGATTTTGAGCTGATTCTGGTAGATGATGGATCAAAGGATCGCTCCTATGAGGTAATGGAGAAACTGCGAAGCAGGGATCACAGAGTGAAAATCATACAGATGGCGAGAAATTTTGGTCAGCATCCGGCGCTTTTATGCGGTTTTGCCCATGTAAAGGGAGATTTTGTAGTGACTATGGATGATGATCTCCAGCATCAGCCGGAAGAGCTGCCGAAGATGGTGCGGGTTATGGAAGAACGCCCGGATGTGGATGTAATTATAGCCAGCTATGAGGGAAGAAAACACGGACCGATCCGAAAGCTGGGTACAAAGGTGTCTGTGTGGGCTACCTCCAAAATGCTGGGGAAGGATCCCAATCTGCAGATTACCAGCTATCGACTGATCCGTCGTTTCCTGGTGGATGCCATGCTTCAGACAAATACTTATCTGCCCCAGATTGGTAATCTTCTGGTACTCAGCTCTAACCGGATCATTAATGTTCCGGTGCAGCATGCAGACAGAGCTTATGGAAAGAGCGGATACTCCTTCAAACGACTGGCAAAGGATTTGATCTATGATATTACAGCTCATTCAGCTTTTCCGCTTTTAATGGTAAGAAATATAGGAATTATCAGTTTTCTGGTGAGCATGGTCATGGCTGTGTATTATCTGGTGAGATATTTTACCATGGGTATTTCTGTAGAGGGCTGGACTTCTCAGATGCTTGTGATGCTGGCGTTTTTCGGACTGGTGCTTTTATCCATCGGAATTATGGGGATTTATCTGATGAATATTTTAAATGAAGCAAAAAAAATGCCTCATTATGTGATACGCCGGGAGGATACAGAGGAAAAATGAAAAAGGAGATCGGTGGATATTTTCAGCTGGAAGAGCTGCAGGGGACAGAATATTATCCTGATCTGTATAGAGTAAATTTAGGCAGGACAGCTCTTTTGTGGCTTTTGCAGACAAAGGGATACAAAAAGATTATTTTACCTGTTTTTCTGTGTGCATCTGTGACAGAGACCTGTGAGGAAAATCATATTCAGATAGAGTTTTATCACTTGGATGAGAATCTGAATGTGAAATATCCCAGGAGAAAACTGGATGAGGATGAGGTCCTTTATCTGGTGAATTATTATGGACAGCTTACAGATGAGCAGATTCTGGAGTATAGAAGGATATATGGGAATATCATTGTAGACCATACCCATGCCTTTTTTCAGAAGCCTCTTCCGGGAATTGATACCCTGTATTCCTGCAGAAAATTCTGGGGTGTCAGTGATGGTGCATATTTGTCTACAGATGCCGGATTCACAGAAGAAATCCCGCAGGATTATTCAGCGGACAGAATGAAACATATTTTGGGACGTTATGAGCGGGATGCAGGTACTTATTACAAGGACATGCTGAAAAATGCTGCCGGTTATGAGCATATGGAAATCCGCAGAATGTCGGCTCTTACCAGAAATCTGCTAAAGGGTATCGATTATGAGAAGGCAGCCCAAAAGCGGGAAGAGAATTATGAGATACTGGCGGGGCTTCTGGGATCAGACAGTGTGTTTAATCGGGTTATCCCAAAGGCTCCATTTGTTTACCCCTATTTTCATGTGAATGGACCTGAACTCAGAAAACGTCTTGCAGAACATAAAATATTTGTGCCTGTTTATTGGAAAAATGTGATGGAAACCTGCGGCAGGGACAGTCTGGAATATCACTGGGCAGCAGATATCCTGCCCTTACCCTGTGATCAGCGTTATGGGCCTGAAGAGATGGAATATATGGCAACGGTTGTAAAGGAATGTGAGGAAATAAAATGAGACACAAAGTATTGATTCTGGGGTCTCTGGGAGAATTCACAGAGCTGGTACAGATGGCAGGGAAAAAGGGATATGAGACGGTGGTGTGTGATGGTTATCCGGATGGATCTGCAAGAAAATATGCGGACAGATCTTATGTGATCCCGGTAACGGAGATCGACAGGATTGCTGCACTCTGCAAGGAAGAACAGGTAGATGGAATTATCACTTCGTTTTCAGATCTGCTTCTGGAGTGTATGGTGAAAATTGCGGACAAGGCAGGACTGCCCTGTTACCTGAAACCGGAGCAGCTGCCTTGGTACAGGGATAAATCTGCATGTCGACTTCTTCTGGAAAAACTGGGACTTCCTTCTCCGGGATATAAAAAAATATCTGTGGATCTTTTAAGAGAGAAAACAGAGACAGAACTGGCTGCGACAGTGGGAGAGCTTACTTATCCATTGATCTGTAAACCGCTGGATAAATACGGATCCAGAGGTATCTTTATTATCCATAATCCGAAAGAAATCCGCCAGAAAGCTTTGCAGACTGCAGAATACACCAGTTGCGAGGAAATTCTTATAGAAGAATATAATGATGGCTATGAATTTAATATGATGACCTGGGTGACTGAGCAGAAAGTACAGGTGATCAGCATTGCAGACAGAGAAAAAACAGAAATGGAAGAGGGGATGCTGCCTCTCAGCACCCGAAATGTATATCCCTCCTGTCTGCTGCCCCAGGTGGAAGAGGAGGCACTTGGCATTCTGCAGGAATATATCCGTCATACCGGTCAGAAGGATGGTGCATTATCCATGCAGTTTTTCTGGAAACCGGGAAAAGGTATCCAGGTATGCGAGATTGCCGGACGTTTCTTTGGATATGAGCATGAGCTGACAGAAATTGTCTATGGTTTTTCCATAGAAGAACTCCTTCTTAACTGGTTATATGAAAAGGAAAAAATCCCGCAGATGTTTCAGAACCATGATATCCACAAACCTCTGAGACAAGGTGCTGTCATTTATTTCCAGGGAAGAAATCTGGAGATTGCTGACCAGAGTGCTGCCAGAGAACTGGCAAAAAGGGAGGGAGTAATCAAGGCCTGGATTTTTTATCAGGATGGTGAGCATGTGGTGGAATATGGCCCTAATCCTTATCTGGCTTTGTACTATACTGCCGGGAACAGCAGGAAGGAACTGGATGCTTTGACAGAAAGCTTTTACCGTGAAATGAGTATCCGGGATCCCCAGGGCAGAGAAATTGTGTATCAGAATAAAATTCCGGAATACAGGAGCGCACAGGAATCTGAAAGTAAAGATTGAATTTCTTATGTGAGTATGAGAAAATGTGTGAAGACTGAAAAAACTGAAATAGAAAAAGGAATACAGATGATAGATTTTAACAGACCTGCTTTGACAGGAAAGGAATTTGATTACATACGGGACGCAGCGCAGCGTGGAAAGCTATGCGGTGATGGAGAATATACAAAGAGATGCAGCCGATGGATGGAAGAGAATTTTCATGTAAAACATGTGATGCTTACCACATCCTGTACACATGCACTGGAAATGGCAGCATATCTTTCAGATATCCAGCCTGGAGATGAGGTGATCATGCCCTCTTATACCTTTGTTTCCACTGCAGATGCTTTTGTTTTACGGGGAGCCAGGATTGTATTTGTGGATATCCGTCCGGATACCATGAATATAGATGAAAATCTGATCGAAGCTGCGATTACGGAGAAAACCAGAGCGATTGTGCCGGTTCATTATGCAGGAGTTGCCTGTGAGATGGATAAAATTATGGAGATCGCAAAAAAATATAATCTGAAAGTGGTTGAAGATGCTGCCCAGGGAGTAGATGCATGCTACAAAGGAAAGGCTTTGGGTACCATTGGAGATTTTGGATGTTACAGTTTTCATGAGACCAAGAATTATACTATGGGAGAGGGCGGTGCGCTCCTGTTTCAGGATGACAGATATCAGGAGCGGGCTGAAATTCTCAGAGAAAAGGGAACAGACAGAAGTAAGTTTTTCCGAGGACAGGTAGATAAATACAGATGGATGGATTTTGGATCCTCATATCTGCCCAGTGAATTGAATGCTGCATATCTTTACGCGCAGTTGGAGGCGAGAGACAGGATTTTTCATAAAAGAATGGAAATATATAATTATTATAATGAAAATCTGGCACCGTTGGCTGCGGAAGGTAAGGTCGAACAGCCATATGTTCCGGCTGAGTGCAGCCACAATGCGCACATGTATTATCTTAAGGTGCGCAATATGGACGTAAGGACACAGCTGCTGGAGTATCTCAGGGAAAAGGGAATCTACAGTGTATTTCATTATATTCCCCTTCATTCTTCCCCGGCAGGCATGAAATTCGGTCGATTTTCAGGGGAAGATGTGTACACGACCAGAGAGAGCGAGAGACTTCTGAGACTTCCCATGTTTTATAATCTGGATATGGAGTCTGTGAAATATGTCACAGATACCGTTCTGGCTTTTAAAGGATTTTGAGAGGCTGTATGATGAAAAAATGGAAACATTTATTTAAGGCAGCAGTAATTTCTGCTGTTATTGCAATGACTGCCGTGCAGGTATGCTCTGCTGCAGAAGCTGGTGTGCAGAATGCGGCAGCTGCAGAAATGCCGGTTCTGACAAATGAGATCCCGGGATGGCCCCCAGGACCTGGTATTACATCGGAAACAGGTGTACTGATGGATGCAGACAGTGGAGTCCTTCTGTATAACAAGGGTGGGGATGAGATCAGATATCCTGCCAGCATTACAAAGATTATGACTTTGCTGCTTGCAGTGGAAAACTGTTCTCTGACAGAAGATGTAGTCTTTACAGAGACCGGAACAAGGGATATCAGCCAGGATTCCGGAAATATCGGAATGCAGGTTGGAGAAGTGCTTAGTATGGAATCCTGCCTTTATGCACTGGTGATCCGCTCCGCTAATGAGGTAGCAGCACAGATAGCAGAGCATGTAGGGGGCACAGAACAGAACTTCATAGATATGATGAACCAACGTGCTGCAGAAATCGGATGTACAAATACTCATTTTGTGAATGCCAGTGGCCTTCCGGATGAAAATCATTATTCTACGGCACATGATATGGCACTGATCATGAGGGAAGGACTTAAAAATAAGAAATTCCGTAAAATCATCGGTGCTACCGATTATGTGATCGAACCTACAAATAAAAACAGTGAATCAAGAGTACTGCATACTCATCATCCTATGCTTGCTCCTGAGAGTGGATATTATTATAAGGGATGTATTGGCGGAAAGACCGGATATACCAGTGCAGCCGGAAATACTCTTGTGACAGCAGCCCGGAGAAATGGAACAACTTATATTACAGTTACCATGAAAGCAGCAGATCTTGCCATTGCAAGCAGTGATTCTACTGCAATGTTCAACTACGGATATCAAAATTTTCAAAAGATGGAGGAAGATGGTGGAGAGATACTGATTCCCAACGGTGTGACTGTGGATAATCTGACAGTCAGGGAAGGAACATTGGACGGAAATCCAGTGAACCAGTATTTTTTCGGTGATTATATGGTTGGAAGTGTTCCGGTTCCGGAAGCAACTTCTACACAGAAACCTTCGGTGGAGGAAGTAGCTGAGAAGGATCTGGAAAATACTGAAGATGAGAAACAGACAGATACTTCAGAATCAGCAGATAAAGAAATACAGGAATCCGGAGAGAAGACAGAAGCCTCTGGGGAAATTCTTCAATTGCGAAAAGTATTATTGATCACAGGGGCGGCAATGCTTCTGCTTTTGATCATTCTTTTGGCTGCCCTGATAAGAAAAAAGAAAAAAGAAGAGCAGCACCGCAGAAACAAAAAGACAGATAAATAGAAAAGAGGAAAAGAAAATGGGAAAAATTAAAGTGACAGAATGTGGCGGAATTAAAGGCTTGAAGGTAGTAGAGCCCACAGTTTTCGGAGATGCCAGAGGCTATTTCATGGAAACCTACAATTACAATGATTTCAAGGAAGCCGGCATTGATGTTGAATTTGTACAGGATAATCAGTCCAGCTCACATAAAGGGGTACTTCGTGGACTGCATTTCCAGATTAATTATCCTCAGGATAAGCTTGTCCGTGTTGTGAGCGGAGAAGTCTTTGATGTGGCGGTAGACCTTCGTGAAGATTCTGAAGCCTATGGAAAGTGGTTTGGTGTTGTACTGTCTGCAGAAAACAAAAAACAGTTTTTTATTCCCAAGGGATTTGCACATGGATTCCTGGTGCTTTCCGAACATGCGGAGTTTGTTTATAAATGTTCTGATTTTTATCATCCAAATGATGAGGGCGGACTGATCTGGAATGACCCGGATATTGGAGTGCAGTGGCCGATCCCGGAAGGAATGGAGTTAAGCTTTTCTGATAAGGATACCAAATGGGGAAGCTTTCAGGAATACAATAATCGATAAGGAAAAATAGAATGAATAAAATTTTAGCTTTGCCGATGGAGCTGTATCACAATAGAAAACTGATTCTCAGTCTGGCAAAAAATGATTTTAAAACAAAATATGCAGGCTCTTATCTGGGTATTGTATGGGCATTTATCCAGCCTGTTGTTACGATCCTTGTGTACTGGTTTGTTTTTTCAGTAGGCTTAAAGGCCGGAACTGTGTCGAATTATCCCTTTGTACTTTATCTGGTTTCCGGTATTGTACCCTGGTTTTTCTTTCAGGATGCGCTGAACGGTGGAACCAATGCCTTGCTGGAATATAATTATCTGGTCAAGAAGGTTGTGTTTAAGATCAGTATTCTTCCTATTGTGAAGATTATTTCTGCATTGTTTGTCCATGCATTTTTTGTGATCTTTGCACTGATTCTGTGCACCTGCTATGGTTACAGGCCAAGCTTATATACTTTGCAGATCATTTATTATTCCATCTGCACATTCCTTCTTGTACTGGGGATGGTGTATGCTACAAGTGCAATTGTGATTTTTTTCCGTGATCTGACTCAGATCATTAATATTTTTCTTCAGGTAGGAGTGTGGATGACCCCTATTATGTGGGATGTGAATATTCTGAACTCTCATCCCTGGGTGATCAGACTGTTTAAGCTGAATCCAATGTATTATGTTGTAACTGGTTATCGTGATTCTATGTTAGGCCATGTGGGGATCTGGAACCATCTTTCCTGGACTGTTTATTTCTGGGTGGTTACCATAATGCTTTTTGGACTGGGTTCTGTCATATTCAAACGCCTGAAGCCCCATTTTGCAGATGTTCTCTGATATACAGGGATACTGTGCAGGTACGAGTTTGGAGTGAAATAAAGAGAGGTTTAAAATGGCAGAGGATATTGCAATTTCAGTAAATGATGTGAGTAAGATGTATAAGCTTTATGATAATCCCATGGATCGGCTCAAGGAGTCCCTGGGATTGTCAAAAAAGAAAAAATATAAAGAACATTTTGCCCTGGATCATGTTTCTTTTCAGGTAAATAAAGGGGAAACAGTTGGGATCATCGGAACCAATGGTTCCGGTAAGTCCACGATCCTTAAGATTATTACAGGGGTGCTTTCTCCTACTGGTGGAAATGTGACGGTAAATGGCAGGATATCGGCTCTTCTGGAGCTGGGAGCTGGTTTTAATATGGAGTATTCCGGGATTGAGAATGTGTATCTGAATGGAAGTATGATTGGCTTTTCCAGGGAGGAAATTGATGCCAAGCTGCAGTCTATTCTGGATTTTGCCGATATCGGTGATTTTGTATATCAGCCGGTGAAAACATATTCAAGCGGTATGTTTGTACGCCTGGCTTTTGCTGTTGCCATTAATATTGATCCGGAGATTCTGATCGTCGATGAAGCTCTTTCTGTGGGTGATGTTTTCTTCCAGGCAAAATGTTATCGTAAATTCGAAGAGTTCAAAAAAATGGGAAAAACAATTCTTTTCGTTAGCCATGATCTGAGCAGTATCGGAAAATACTGTGACCGTGTTGTGCTTTTAAATAAAGGCAGAAAGCTGGCTGAGGGTGACGCCAAGGAGATGGTAAATCTGTACAGGCGGGTACTGGTGAATCAGTACGATGAGCCGGAAGATACCCAGGAAAATCAGAAAGCAGGGGAAACAGCAGATTCTGCAGTGGAAGCGAAAAGCGTTTCTGATTCCGGAAGTACGGCAGAAACTTGTATGAAGGACAGCCTGAACCTGAATCCTCAGCTTCTGGAATATGGAAGCAAGCTTGGTGAAATCCAGGATTTCGCAATCCGTGATGATTCCGGGATGATAACCAATGTGATTGAGAAGGGAAAGACTTTTTCTGTTGAAATGGAGGTGAGCTTCCAGGCAGATGTCAATGATCCGATTTTTGCTTTTACTCTAAAAGATTTGAAAGGTACGGAGATCACGGGAACAAATACCATGTATGAGCACACACCTGTGAAGCCACAGAAAGCAGGAGATGTGAGACACATTACATTTACCCAGGTAATGCCTCTGGAAGCAGGCGAATATATGCTGTGTCTGGGATGTACCGGTTATAAAGATGGTGATTTTACGGTATTTCACAGATTATATGATGTGTGTAACCTGACTGTGATCACAGATAAGAAAGCAGTGGGATATTTTGATATGTTTTCCAGGGTAAGTGTGGAATAAGTGGAGGATTACTATGGCAAAGCTGAATTTAGATTACTATACAGCGAAAGATCATTATTCAGATGGTGATATTGAGAATACGCTTCTGGAAATGGCCAGGGAAGGAAAATCTTTTCAGGATCTTCCGGAGGAGGAAGTAAGTTTTCCCATGGTCTATCATTTTTCAGACCTGAGAGAGAATATCCTGAACTGGTATCCGTTGAAAAAAACAGACTCGGTTCTGGAGATTGGTGCCGGTTGTGGGGCAATTACAGGAATGCTCTGTCAGAAGGCCGGAAAGGTAACCTCTGCGGAGCTGTCCAGACGAAGAGCAGAGATTAATTTTGCCAGAAACAGCGAAAAAGAGAATCTGACGATTATGGTGGGAAATCTCAATGATATGACTTTCCCTGAAAACTTTGATTATGTTGTGGTAAACGGAGTGCTGGAGTATGCCATGAGCTTTACGGAAGGGGAGACTCCCTACGAGACTTTTCTGAAGGAAATGGGCGGGTATCTGAAACCGGAAGGAAAGCTCCTGATTGCCATTGAGAACAGGCTGGGACTAAAATATTTTGCAGGTGCGCCGGAAGATCATACAGATATTCATTTTTTTGGAATTGATGGTTATCCGGAAAATCATTCTGTGCGTACTTTTTCTAAAGAAGAATTGGGAGAACTGCTGAAAAACAGTGGTTTTCCTTTTCTGCATTTTTATTATCCATATCCGGATTATAAATTTCCTACAGAAATTTTTACGGACGAGAGTCTTTATACTAATTCCTATGGAAGAAATTATCCGGTTTATACGGACAAAACAGCGGCTCTCTTTTCGGAAAGTGAGGGTGTAAAAGCCTTTGAAAAAGAAAAAATCCTGGATCGTTTTGTGAATTCTTTTCTGGTTGAGGCCGGAAAATCAGAAGTTAAGGAAAAGGAAGAGATTCTTTATGTGAAGCTGAACCAGGGACGGAAAAAGAGATTTCGCCTGCTGACAAGGATTATCCGCCGGAATGGTGAGACCTGGGCAGAAAAAGAGGCTATGGTCCCGGAGGCAGAAGGGTTTGTGGAAAAACTGGAGGAGCTTGGAACAAAAAGCATGGGCTCTGACAGATATCAGAATCTTCCCTGTAAAGCAGAACAGGGAAAAATTGTTTATCCACTTCTTAACGGGAAAACTCTTCATCAGGAGATAGGAGAGCTTGCGGATAAAGGGGATGTGGATGAGATCAAAGAGGTTCTGAAGGGGCTCTATCAGGAGCTTTTTGCAGTCCGGAAAGTTACGGATTACCGGACAGAGGAATTCCGTCAGGTGTTTGGAAGCTACGAAGGAAGAGGGGATTATGAGTGTATCTGCCCGGCAAATGTGGATCTGATCTGCAGCAATATTTTTATGGGGGAGAAGGAAAATCAGATCATTGATTATGAGTGGATGTTTTCTTTCCCGGTTCCTGTGAACTTTATTATGTGGCGTCTGATCCATGAATTGTATACACATATTTCAAAGCTTCCGCAGCTGATCCATGAGGATGATATGATGGCAGAGTTCGGGATTGGATATACAGATTATGAGATTTTCATGAACTGGACACTGCATTTTGTCTATGAATATGTGGGTTGTGATTCCCTGATGCCCTTTGAACAGAAGCGCATGCCGGTTTCCCTTACTGAGATTGTAAACAGTGAGAGGGAAAAGCATCAGATGCACAGTAAGGTCTACTATGACCTTGGGGGAGGCTTCTGCGAAGAGCATACACTTCATGTAGAGGGCAGACTTACAGGCAACCGTTTCCGTGTGGAATTTGATCTTTCTCAAATAAAAGGAGTACAGAATATCCGGTGGAACCCGGCAAATGGACATTTCCTGAAAGTAAAGGTGGAACGCCTGGACTGCGGCTGCAGTGCAAGGCTTGTGCCACAGGGCGTTCATATGGTTATGGACAACAATACCACCGCATTTTTTACAACAGATGGATTTTATCTGATACAGGTAATGCATCCGGAAAATGTGGATAAGATTGTAATCCAGGGAAAACTGGAATATCTGGAGCTTATGGATGTGGAAAATCTTCTGGCCAGACAGAAAGCAGAAGAGGAGCGCAAGGCTCTGGAGAAGGCCAAAAAGGAAGAACGGAAGGCGGTTGAAGAGGCAGAGAAGGAGGCCCTTCGTCATCCTGGCAAAAAAGCCCAGGTAAAACGTCTATTGAAGAAAGTTCTTCATTATAACAATGCACCGGCAGCTGCGCAGAATGTGGAAGCAACACCAACCTGCATGGGAAGTGTGGATTTCTTCCATTATGAAGATTGTGTGCTGAACACAGTGGGCTGGGCTTTTGACCCTACATTTCAGGAGATGGGACAGCCAAGGATCGCATTTTATGCAGGGACAGAGAAACTGCAGGAGAGTCCGTTGACTACGATCTACCGGATGGATGTGGCACAGGCAATTGGCAATCCGGATGCGGAGAGTGCCGGTTTTTCCTTCCAGGCAACGGTTCTGGCTCCAGGAGAGGTTACGGTATTTCTGGAGTATGGAAATCCTGGAGACACCGGGAGATTTCTTCTTGGCAAAGTGCCGGCATCATCTGGACAGGAGGAGTTTCTGGTTTCAGCTATTGAGGATCCCAAGAGTATGGGAAATCTCAGACACTTCAAACAGCGTCATGTGCGCAGTATGAGAAAAGATTATCCCCAGGCTGTGTATCAGCAGATGGTAGACGTGATCGTACCGGTATATAATGGGCTGGAATATTTTGATGCCCTTTTCTCCGGGATTGAGAAGACCAGGGTGCCATACAGGCTGATCATTGTAAATGACAAGAGCCCGGATCCGGAAACCGGAAAATATCTTGAAAAATATGCGGCCGAGCATGACAATGTAGTGCTTTTGAATAATGAAACCAATATGGGATTTTTACCATCTGTGAACCGTGCGCTTAAGATGGCAGAAAATCATATTGCGCTTGTGAATACAGATGTGGAGGTTCCGGAAGAATGGCTGGAACGTCTGATGCTTCCTATTTTTGCCAGAGACAATATTGCTACTACCACACCTTTTACTACCTGTGGAACGATCTGCAGCTTTCCGGATTTTTGCAGAGATAATAAGCTGTTCGAGAAAATGCCTTTGTGGGAGATCGATGATGAATTCCGTATGATCCGTCCACAGTATCCGATTATGCCTACTGGTGTGGGCTTCTGCATGGGTATGAATATCAAAGCAGTCAGAGAGGTTGGACTTCTGGATGAAGAGAATTTCGGAAAAGGGTACGGAGAAGAGAATGACTGGTGTCAGCGGGCAATCGCAGCAGGCTATGAAAATGTACAGGTAGATAATCTCTTTGTGTATCATAAACATGGGGGAAGCTTCCCTTCAGAGGAAAAACAGCGTCTTCTGAAGGAACACAGCGAGGCATTGCTTCGCAAGCATCCGGATTATAATAGGGATACTGCTGATTATTGCAGAAGAGATCCACTTCGTCCGGTAAGGCTGTATGTGGAGATGAAGCTTCTCAACAGGAAGCTGGAGGTTCCGACAATCCTGGCGTTTGACCATGATCTTGGCGGTGGTGCCACAGCATATCTTGTGGAAAAAAGAAGGCTGGCCTTGCAGCAGGGATACCGGTTTATTACGATCCGTTATAATATTGTGAGCAATCGTTTTTATTTCACATATCAGTATAAACAGTATGAGATGGAGTTTTTTGCCAATGATCTGGAGACAGTGCTTGATGAAGTGATGCGTGTGGATGAGATCTGGATCAATGAGCTTGTGACATACCAGAATCTTTATGGAACTTTGGAGAGAATCCTCCGTCTCAAGAAGGAGCAGGGGGCAAGAATTTTGATGCTTCTTCATGATTTCTTTGCACTTTGTCCTGCAGTGAATCTGATTGATGCACAGGGTAAATACTGTGGTGTTGGATCCTGCCAGGTATGTGATAAATGCATTCCAGACAATGGCAGCAATGCGTGTACGGAATATGGAAGTGGGACTCTCTGGCGTAGGAAATTCCGGGAATTTCTGCTGAATTGTGATGAAATCCGTGCCTTTTCCGATGATACGGCGAAACTGTTCAAGAAAGCTTATCCGGATGTATATCATTTACATGTAATTCCTCATACCCCACATTATCTTCCGGCAGTGAAAAAAGTCAGAAAAACCACAGAAACTTTTAACATTGGCCTGATCGGTGTTCTCTGTTATAAAAAAGGTCTGGAGGTTGTGAAAGCACTTGCAGGATATATTGAAGAAAAAAATCTGAATGTCCGTCTGAGACTGATCGGTACATCGGATGAAGAAATTGACAGTCCGGTATTTTCGCAGACAGGAAGATATACCAGAGAGGAGATCCCAAGGCTTTCTCTGGAACAGGATATTGATATGTTCCTGATTCCGTCAGTGTGGCCGGAGACCTTTTCCTATACAACTTCTGAGGTCATTTCCATGGGATATCCACTGGCAGTTCTTCCGGTGGGAGCACCGGTGGAACGTGTAAAACGGTATTCCAGAGGGCTTGTGCTGAAAAATGAGCAGCCGGAGAATATTGTGGAAGAGATGCTTTCTCTGTGGAAAAAGCTGGACGGTCATAAGCTTCCTGTGGAAAAACGCAAAATCCTTTTTGTAGGTGAGGAAATTTCTTTTGCATCCAGATACCGGGTGGAACATTTCCGTGAGCAATTGATCCTCAGAGGATATGCTTCCCGATTTATACAGATGGATCAGGCAGAGAAGGAAAGCTTAGAAGAGTATGAGGCAATTGTCCTTTATCGATGCAGCAAACTGATGGAAGTAGAAATGCTGGCAGACCGGGCGAAAGCTGCGGGAATCCGTGTATATTATGACATTGATGACCTTGTTTTTGATTATGAAAAGATTGCAGGCCTTCATTTCCTGAAGGGAAAGGAATATAGCGATTTTCGTACAACTGCGGAGCGGATTCATGGATGTATGGAATTTTGTGATGGTTATATAACATCCACAGAAACACTGGCAGGGGTGCTCCGGGAGGAGTTTTCCGGAAAACCGGTAGTGATCAACCGGAACTGCATGAGTATGGAAATGGAAATCCTTTCCCACGAGGCATTTGAGCAGACAGATAAAAATGAGGAGAAAATTTATATCGGATATCTGAGCGGTTCCCGAACTCATGATCAGGATTTTGCCCAGGTAGAAGCTGCGCTTCTGGAGGTGATGGAACGTCATCCGGAGGTTTATCTGAAATTAGTCGGTATTCTGGATGAATCCGGAATGGAGAGAGTACAGAACCGTATCGAAAAACTTCCATTTATGGATTGGAGACAGCTTCCGGCAGTGATCGCTGGTCTGGATATTAATCTGATGCCTCTGGAAGATAGTCTGTTCCACTGTTGTAAATCAGAAAATAAGTGGACAGAGGCTGCACTTGTAAAAGTGCCAAGTATTATGAGCCGTAACCGGGAAATGGAATATGTGATCGAGAATGGAAAAAACGGCTGGATGTGCAGAACGAAAGAAGAATGGGTCAGTGCCCTGGAGTCTCTGATCACAGATGAGAAAACCAGAAGAGCTATGGGTGAGGCTGCGCATCAGAAGGTGATGGAGCAGTATCTGACCAGGAATACCGGAAAGGATGCAATGGAGGAATTGTTATGCAGCGAGAGCTATACGAAGTAGAGAAAGACAGGTTTGATCTGAAGGACAGCTCTGTTTACCATCTTCAGGGAACCTGGCCCAAAGACTATAAGGCGGAAGCCGTTCTCGATGGTGAGCCGCTTCCGGTAGTTATCAGTGCCCAGGAGCGTGTCAGTGCTCTGGAGCGCTTTAAGGATCTGGACCTGGTAAATGGTGAGCGGGTGCAGATGGAAGTTCATCTGCCGGCAGAATTGGAAGGAAAAAAGAAACTTGGTATCTATGCAGTAAAAGGCGGAAAGCGCATTCAGTGGTTTTCTGCCTCTGCTGCACAGCTTCAGAAAAAACAGGGAAAACCCCAGTATTTTATTGAGAGCATCGAAGTAGAATCCGGAGAAAAGATTTGCCGTGTCCGCGGGTGGGCTGCTTTTGACAGGCCACTGACGATCCGGCTGGAGGACAGAAGCAGGAAGAAGATTCCCTGTGAGATCACCAGATTGAAGCGTGTGGATGTACAGAATCAGTACCAGGAAACAGAAATCGATGAAAAGAGTGGATTTTTCTTTGAGTTTCATTATGACAGTGTAAAGGAATTTTATATTGTATTTGAGGCCGGTAATGTGCGGACGCTTCGTCTGGTGCATTTGCAGCCACAGAAACGTCTTGCTGAAAAAGCAGCGGTGTATTTCCGAAAGGGAAGCCGTTATATGAAGCTTCACGGGGCTGCAGCCCTCACTGGAAAGGTCTTTGGAAAAGTAATGAACCGTAAGAACCGTCCGGTGGATTATTCCAAATGGATCGTGAAGCATTTACCGGATAAGGCTGAGCTTGCAGAACAACGGAAAACAAAATTTTCTTGGAATCCGAAGATCAGTCTGGTGATTCCACTTTACAAAACTCCGGAAAAATATCTTCAACAGTTAATAGATTCTATTCAGGCACAGACCTATGAAAACTGGGAGCTTTGTCTTTCTGACGGAAGTGGGGCAGATTCTCCTCTTTCAGAGTTTCTGACTACGATGGAAAAAAGTGATGCCAGGATCCGTGTGATCCGTAATGCAAAGGCTCTTCAGATCGCAGAGAATACCAATGGGGCGATCAGGGCAGCAACAGGAGATTTTATTGCCTTTGCAGATCATGATGATGAGCTGACACCGGATGCTCTGTTTCAATGTGTAAAGGCACTGAATCAGGAGAAAGAGATCAAAGTACTGTATTCCGATGAGGACAAGATGTCCATGGATGGCCATAAGTTTTTCCAGCCTCATTTTAAACCGGATTTCAATATTGATCTTCTGTGTACAGTAAACTATATCTGTCATCTTTTTGTGGTAAAAAAAGAACTGATCGATCAGGTTGGTATGTTGAGAAAGGAATTTGATGGTGCACAGGATTATGATTTTGTGCTCCGTTGTGTGGAAGCAGCAGGAAGAGAGTATATCCGTCATATTCCAAGGATTCTTTACCACTGGAGATGTCATGAGGATTCCACAGCAGAAAATCCGGAAAGTAAGATGTATGCATTTGATGCAGGACAGCGTGCCATCCAGGCTCATTATGACAGAATGGGAATTCCGGTTGAGATCCAGAAGGGAGAATACCTGGGACTGTATCGTACGAAATTTCTCTGGGAAGAGAAACCGCTGATCTCCATTATCATTCCAAACAAAGATCATATGGATGATTTGAAGAGATGTATTGATTCTATAGAAGCAAAAGCAACCTACCGGAATTTTGAGTATGTGATCGTGGAGAACAACAGTGAGGAAGAGGCTACTTTTGACTATTACAGGGAACTGGAGGCTTCCAATCCGAAGGCACATGTAGTGTACTGGGATGGTATTTTTAATTATTCTGCTATCAATAATTTTGGTGTATCACATGCAAAAGGTGAATATTTGCTTCTCCTGAACAATGATACGGAGATCATCAGCCCGGACTGCCTGGAACAGCTGCTGGGATATTGTATGAGACCGGATGTAGGTGCAGTAGGAGCCCGTCTGTATTATGAAGATGATACTGTACAGCATGCAGGAGTTGTGATTGGATTCGGCGGGATTGCCGGACATTGCTTTGTACAGCAGAAGAGGGACGCTACCGGATACTGTCACAGAATTATCTGCGCACAGGATTACAGTGCAGTAACTGCAGCCTGTATGATGGTGAAGAGAGAGGCATTTGAAAAGGTAGGAGGACTCAGTGAGGAGTTTCAGGTTGCCTTTAATGATATTGATTTCTGCCTGCGTTTAGGGGAAGCAGGATATCTGGTCGTTTATAACCCGTATGCAGAGCTTTATCATTATGAATCCAAATCCAGAGGGCTGGAGGATACACCGGAAAAGGTTGCCAGATTTAATCGTGAGATTGCCAGCTTTGAAAAGCATTGGGGAAAGGTTCTGGACAAGGGAGATCCTTATTATAATCCGAACCTCACACTGGACAGTCAGGATTTTTCACTGAAAAGAATCTGAGAATGAGAAAGAAGATATGTTAAAGAAAAAAGAATCAGAAATGAATGAAAAAAAGATAACTATGATTTGGGTTTTGCTTGCCTTTATACTGCTTACAGCATGGGCAATGTCTCAGCCCTTTAACGCAGGACCGGATGAAGAGATGAGATATCTTGTGGCAGATTATATTTATTCCAATCATGGAGCACTTCCCAGAGGAGATGATCCAGCGATCCGAAATGCAACCTGGGGGATTTCCTATGCCTATTATCCCATTCTGTCTTATATGATTTCAGCTGCTTTTATGGGTGTTGCATCCATTTTTGGAGCTTCGGGAATTGCATTGTTCCGTGCAGCGCGTATGGCAGATGTTCTGTTCGTGACTTGTGCGGTATATTTTCTGATAAAAGCATCCGGAAAATTATTTCCCAGAGAAAAATTTTCCAGAGAAGTAAGATGGATGTTTACGGCACTGGCAGGCTTTATGCCCCAGGCAATCTTTCTTGGAACCTATGTAAATACAGATTCACTGGCTTTAATGTCCGCTGCGTTGATTTTGTATGTATGGGCTTCCTATTTGAGAGAGGACTGGACATGGAAAAACTGTATGATTCTTGCAGTTGGAATGGCATTATGTGCATTGTCTTATTACAATGCATACGGTTGGATATTATGCAGCTTTTTCCTTTTTTGCTTAACGGTTCTGCTGTGCAGGGAAGAACCGCTTACGCAGAGAGTTCGCTTTCTCTTTGGCAGAGGTGTGGCAATTGCAGGTGTGACAGTTGCACTTTGTGGCTGGTGGTTTGTGCGCAATGGGATTTTATATGACGGGGATTTTCTGGGAAGAAAGGCCTGTACGGCCTGTGCTGAGAAATATGCCCATAAGGATTACAGACCGTCCTGTTACCCTACACCTGAGAAATTAAACTGGAACTGGCTGGACATTATTTTTTATCAGGATCCCGGCTGGTATCACAACTGGGCTCTCACAGTATGTGTGAGCTTTATCGGTACATTCGGACTTATGGGGATTTATATGCCTTATATGGTCAGTAAAATGTATATAGCACTGTTTGCAGTTGGTGTTGTAGGCATTTTTCTGGTGAGAGGCACGTTCGGTCTGAAAAAGAGTAGATTTATTGTTCAGAAAAAAAATGTGGCAGACGATATCTGGAAGATTAAGACAAAAGTAATATCTAAAAAGTGGAATGCAGAAGGCATATTCCATATTCTGATGGTACTTTTGATCATCATTCCTGTGATTTTGTTTATGTATTATGTTTATTATAATGATAATCAGGCACAGGGAAGATATCTTATGCCTGCCTTATATCCGCTGATGTATTTTGTTACCCTGGGCTGGAATCGTATTCTGACAAAAGTTGTGAAAAATGAAAAAGTAAGAAGCTGGATATACAGAGTAGTTACAGTGTTACTTGTAATTTCTCCATATGCATGCTGGGCATTTCTTATAGTGCCATACTATGCCGGATAATGGACGAAACAGTTGATTTACAGATTCAGAAGAGAATATTGTTTGTATAAAATAAAAAACGGAAATGACTGCCTGATGCAGTGATTTCCGTTTTTTTAACCGAATTAATCAAGTCCCCTGCTTCAATTGCAAAAAGCAATAAACTGCGGAGCAGTTATTCGGTTATGAGCAAGTAGCGAAGCGGATTGCGAATATCCGCTTGACCCGAATTAAGTAAATCCTTTGCCTTAATTGTGAAGGTCCGTCTGATTGAGATCAGGATTTGATCACATGAATCATAAGGAAAAGGAAGAAGAGCAGGAATGCGGCTCCGATAGCTCCGATAATATAATAGGGAGCATAGGTTCTGGAAGAAGAAAATTCCTGGGCTGCTTTCATGTTTTTGGTGCCGGTTTCTCCGGCAGTATCCTTTTCCTGCTGGACATCCTCCAGAATAGCAGTTCCCACAGGGGTACCTCCGAAATAATACTGGCGCTGGATCTGTCCGTCTGAGGCAGTATCCTCTGTAGTAAGAGAATCTGCTGCAGCTCCGTTTGGAACGATTACAGTACCTCCGGAGAGACGGTTGAAATCATCATCCGGGAGAGTGAGGGGAGCAAAATTGTCGAAACCGTAATTTAAAAGTGCAATGGCCTCATCATCGGTAGCGCCGGAAGCTCCGTTTAATACCACACATACAAGTTTCATATTATTTTTGGCAGCTTCACATACGAGAGTACTTCCGGAAGCCTGAGTATATCCTTCTTTTCCTCCGATGCAGGCTTCATAATAGCCGTCACTGGTATTATTGATCATTGTAAAATTGTTGGTCAGGACTCTGTCACCGCCGGAAACGTTTGTGGCCGGGATGGTGTAGGAGGTGGTGGCGGCAATGGTGCGGAAAGTATCATTGGCCATGGCAGCCTCCATGATCAATGCCATATCATGGGCGGTTATATGCTGATTCTCATCGGGAAGGCCGGTAGGATTGGTAAATACGGTATTGGTACAGCCGAGCTCCTGAGCCCGGGCATTCATTGCTGCTACAAAGGCATCTACAGATCCGCTTATATGTTCAGCCACCTGAAGGGCAATATCGTTGGCAGATGCTACCATAATGGCATAGAGACATTGCTCCATGGTAAAAACCTCATCCAATTGTGCTGAGATATTTACACCTCCGTCTGTAACTCCGGATACACCGGTGGCTGTCATGGTAACCTGGTCATCCAGACTGCTGTTTTCCAGGGCAAGCAGGCAGGTCATGATCTTGACTGCACTGGCCGGATAAAGTGCCTGGTCTGAATTTTTTGAATAAAGAACTGTATTAGTGGAGGTTTCCATTACAACAGCCGCTGTAGAAGAAATATCAGTGGCCTGAGGCCATCCTGCAATACCGTTGGTAGTGACAATGGAAGGATCAGCTGTCTGTACCTGGGCTGATGTATCTGCAGTGGTTTCCTCAGTGGCAGATACAGGAATCTGGGAGACTGCAGTGGAAACGCAAAGTCCCAGCGCCAGAAGTGCAGCAGTAAAGCGTATATGTTTTTTCATGATAAGAATACTCCTGTTTATATATTTGTTTTTATTACTGTTCATTCCGTTTTCAATAACTAATTGTGAATAATAGTATAGCATACTTTACAGGTTTCTTGCAAAAAATATCATACAATGTTAAAATAAAATATCTTATTGACAAAAAATCGAGGTTGAAACATGAATAAACAACAATCTACAGGGGGAAAAATCCAGTGGCTGAGGGTTTTGAAAAAACTTTCTCCCTACACAGTGCAAAAGGGTTTTCGGTATCTGAAGCATTATGGGCCAAAGGAATTCTGGATTCGTCTTCATGAAAGATTTGAACCGGAGGAAGTGCCATATGCCCCATGGTATCAGGCCTATGCTCCGGATGAGGAAACACTGGACAGACAGAGAACTCACAGATTTAAATATGAGCCGCTGATCAGTATTATAGTACCTGCCTATCAGACTCCCACAGAATTCCTGAAACAGATGATCGATTCTGTAACAGGACAGACCTATGGAGTATGGGAACTTTGCATTGCCAATGCAAGTCCTGATAATGAAGAGATGCAGAGAATTCTGGCAGAGTATGCAGCCCGGGATGAGAGGGTGCGTTTTTGTAATCTGAAAGAAAATCTGGGTATTGCAGAGAATACAAACAAAGCATTTGCCATGGCAAAGGGAGAATTTCTCGGGCTTCTGGATCATGATGATCTGCTGGCACCCAATGCACTTTATGAAATCGTGCAGACGCTACAGACACATCCGGAGGCAGATGCTGTTTATACAGATGAGGATAAGGTTACCACAAAGCTGGATGAGCATTTTCAGCCTCACCTGAAACCTGATTTTAACCTGGATCTTTTAAGGTCTAATAATTATATCTGCCATTTTTTTATGGTTCGCAGAAGTGTGGTGGAGCAGGCGGGAGGTTTTCGCAGGGAATTTGACGGAGCGCAGGATTATGATTTTATTTTCCGTTGCACAGAGGCTGCCAGGGAGGTAGTTCATGTACCGGAGATCCTCTATCACTGGAGAACCCATAAAGCATCTACTGCAGACAATCCAGCAAGTAAGATGTATGCCTTTGAAGCCGGAAAGCGTGCCATTGAAGAACACCTGAAAAGAACCGGTGTCAGGGGAGTGGTAAGCCATACCCCGGATTTGGGATTTTACCGTGTCCAATATCCGGTTCAGGGGCAGCCGTTGGTATCGGTGATCATCCCCAATAAAGATGAAAAAGAAACTTTGCAGACTTGTATGGAATCTCTGAAAAGTAATACAGATTATCAGAATTTTGAAATCATTATTGTGGAAAATAACAGCACTACAGAAGAGATTTTTCAATATTACAAAGAACTTTCCAGGGATCCCCGGATCCGGCTTCTGCGGTGGACAAAGGCGTTTAATTATTCTGCCATCAATAATTTCGGGGCATCTCATGCAAGGGGCGAGTATCTGCTGTTTTTGAATAATGATATAAAAACAATCCTACCTTCATGGATGGAGGAGATGCTGGGAGTATGCCAGCGACCGGAGGTAGGAGCAGTGGGAGCAAAACTGATTTATCCGGATCATACCATTCAGCATGCAGGCTGTGTGGTAGGGATGGGAGGAATTGCCGGACATATGTTTGTGGATATGCCGGCAGACCGTACCGGTTATCTGCATAAGGCCTCTCTTTTGCAGGATATGAGTGCAGTGACTGCTGCCTGCATGATGATGAAGAAGAAAGTATTTGAGAAAGCAGGCGGTTTTACAGAGGAGCTGGCTGTGGCATTTAATGATGTGGATCTGTGTCTGAAGGTGCGAAAGGAAGATTTTCTCATCGTATATGATCCCTATGCGGAGCTTTATCATATGGAATCAAAAACAAGGGGAGCAGAGGACAGTGAAGAAAAAGTGCGCCGTTTTCAGACTGAAATTGAATATATGCGCTGTCACTGGCTGGATATCCTGAAAAACGGAGATCCTTATTATAATAAAAACCTTTCCCTTACAAAATGGAATTATTCTCTGAAACCACTTCCGGGAATGAGTTGGAAGGATGATGAGAAAAAGAGAGAAGCAGGAGGAAATCATGCAGGAAATATCAGTGATCATTCCCAATTATAACGGGATGGCTTATCTGGATGGAGTACTTTCCGGTCTGGAGTGTCAGACTGTAAAAAATTTTGAGGTGATCCTGGTAGACAATGGTTCCGGTGATGGAAGCTGTGCTTTTGTGGCTGCTTCGTATCCCTGGGTGCGTCTTATTGAGTTTCCTGAGAATTTTGGATTCTGTAAGGCTGTGAATGAGGGGATTAAAGCCTCCAGAGCACCTTATGTGCTGCTTCTGAATAATGATATAGAGGTTACACGGGATTTTATTGAGCAGATGCTTCAGGGAATCAGGAGGCATCCGAAAGCTTTCTCCGGGGCAGCCAGAATGATACAGTTTCATGACAGGGACAGACTGGATGACGCAGGCAATTACTATTGTGCCCTGGGTTGGGCTTTTGCCAGAGGAAAGGGTAAAAATATCCATACCTATGAAAAAGAAGAGAAGATTTTTGCTTCCTGCGCGGGAGCGGCTATTTACCGAAAGGATATTTTTGAAAAAATAGGATACTTTGACGAGGAACATTTTGCTTATCTTGAGGATATGGATGTTGGATACAGGGCCAGGATCAATGGCTATGAGAACTGGTATTTTCCCTTGGCTAAGGTATATCATGTGGGCAGCGGTACCAGTGGATCCAGATACAATCAGTTTAAAATCCGCTATTCCTCCAGAAATAATGTGTATTTAATCTACAAAAATATGCCATTTCTGCAGATTGTGTTAAATCTGCCTTTCCTGGTTATTGGCTTTGGGATCAAAATCCTGTTTTTTGGTCTGAAGGGATTTGGAAGGGAATACCTGGCAGGTATTAAGAATGGATTTCAGATCAGCAGGCGTGACAGAAAAGTAGCTTTCCGAGTGGAAAATCTGACTCATTATCTGAAAATACAGATGGAATTGTGGATCAATATGTTCCGACGCCTGAGAGGATAATTTTAAAGTTCATAAAAATTTTATAAAATTGGGAAGAAGAATTTGTTGCTTTTACAAATCAACTATTATAATATAAATGCGACAGTAGCTGCTTGTCAGAGAGAATTCTGTGAGTGATGGGGCAGTTACAGGCAATAAAAATGAGGTGACAAAGAATTGTTAAAGGACAATGAAAAGAATTTTAGTCGTCTCCATATGCTTATAGATGCCGTTGTGCTTGCACTTTCATATTTTCTGTCATGGATGATACGTTTTGTGGGTCCTATGTCGGCAACTGCGGTAAGGACAAGGAGTTTTCAGCAGTATATGCTGATGCTTATCTTTATCATACCGGTCTATCTGCTTTTGTATCAGGCCTTTACCCTGTATACGCCTATGCGGATGCAGGGACGCAGGCTGGTTCTGGCAAATATTGTGAAGGCTAATTCCCTGGGACTTTTGATTCTTATGTTTACATTTTATATGATTGATGAGGGAGATTTTTCCCGATCCACATATATTATGTTTTATCTGATCAATATTGTCCTTCAGTGGGGAACCCGTATGCTGATCTTTGCTCTTCTAAGAGATATGCGTGAAAAGGGAATGAACCAGACACAGATGATCTGTGTGGGATACAGTAGGGCTGCTGAGGAATATATTGACCGTGTACTGGCCAACCCGCAGTGGGGTTATGTGATCCGGGGAATTCTGGATGATAATGTTCCGGCAGGGACTGCCTACCGGGGGATTAAGGTGCTGGGGAGAATCGCAAATCTGAATGTGATCCTGCCGGAGAACCGCCTGGATGAGATTGCTATTACATTGGGACTGAGTGAATACTATCGGCTTGAGGAAATTGTAGCATTGTGTGAAAAGTCAGGAGTACACACAAAATTTATCCCGGATTATAATAAGATCATTCCTACAAAGCCCTATACTGAGGACATACTGGGACTTCCGGTGATTAATATTCGTTATGTGCCGTTGAACAATACATTTAATGCGATGGTGAAACGTGCTATGGATATTGTGGGTTCTATTGTAGGGATTATTGTGACATCCCCGATCATGCTTCTGATGTGTCTGTTGATCAAGCTGACCTCTCCGGGTCCTCTGATCTACAAGCAGGAGAGGGTAGGACTTCACAATCAGAATTTCCGGATGTATAAATTCCGTTCTATGGAAGTACAGCCTGAGTCTGAGGAGAAGAAGGCGTGGACGGTAAAGAATGATCCACGTGTGACCGGGATCGGTAAGTTTATGCGGCATACCAGTATTGATGAGCTTCCGCAGCTTTTCAATATTTTAAAGGGCGATATGAGTCTGGTAGGTCCCAGACCTGAGAGACCGTTTTTTGTAGAGAAATTCAGAGAAGAAATCCCAAGGTATATGGTGAAACATCAGGTTCGTCCGGGGCTTACCGGATGGGCGCAGGTAAAGGGCTATCGTGGAGATACATCCATCAGAAAAAGGATAGAATGCGATCTTTATTATATTGAGAACTGGAGTATAGGCTTTGATATAAAGATTATTTTTCTTACCTTTTTTAAGGGATTTGTAAATAAGAATGCATATTAAGATAAGGGGAAAGAAGAGTATGGCTAAACCAGGAAAAAAGAAAAAAGTACTGTTTGTGCTTGAAATTGTTGTACTTCTGCTGTTTATTGGCGGACTGTATGTCTACGGACAGATTTCTTCCAGACTGGACAAGATCCAGCAGCCGGAGCTGAAGCGTGAGACGATTCCGGTGAATCCGGAGGCTCCGAAAATGACAGGGTACAAAACTTATGTACTGTTTGGAATTGATACTCGTGGTGAGGGATCTAATCTGTCTGCGCAGAACAGTGATACCATGATCATTGTTAGTGTAAACAATGATACCGGTGAGGTGCGTATGGCCTCTATTTACAGAGATACACTTCTGGATGTGGGAGACGGAACCTATACAAAAGCAAATGCCGCCTATGCATATGGAGGACCGGAGCAGGCAATTGCCATGCTGAATACCAACCTGGATCTGGATATTTCCGATTATGCCACAGCAGATTTCTCTGCCCTGGCAGAGGTTGTAGATGATCTGGGAGGACTGGACATTCCTCTTTCCTATGCTGAAATTGTGCATATGAATAACTATTGTCAGGAGACATCCAAGCTGACAGGTAGGAGCTATACTCCGGTGGAAAAGCCAGAGCCAGAGCCAGAGGATCTGGAGGCAATCGTAGACACCTATCACCTGAATGGTGTGCAGGTTACCTCTTACTGTCGTATCCGTTATACTGCAAGCTTGGATATGGGACGTACAGAAAGACAGAGAAAAGTTCTGGGAATGCTCTTTGATAAGGCTAAGATAGCAGGTTTAACCTCTATTTTCAAGATTATGGATGATGTGTTCCCTATGGTACAGACCTCTCTTTCAAAGCAGGATATTCTTGGCCTGATTCCAACAGTGATTGGATATAATTTTTCTGACAGTACCGGATTTCCGGCGAAGTACAAATTCTCAAATATTAAGGGAAGTATCATTGTTCCTACTGATTTAGCAAGCAATGTAACAGAGCTTCACAAATTCCTCTATAATGACCAGGATTATACACCGTCCTCGGAGGTTCTTGACAGAAGCAATAAGATTCTGGAGATTGTAGGCGGAGAAGGAAAACTGGATGAAGCAGCATCTACCACACAGGATGATACAGCTAATACGGACGATAATACATTTGTATGGTCTGGAAATAGTTCTTCCACAGATAATAGCTATTATGATAATAATAGCGGAAGCACAGATTATGATAATGGCGGCGGCACAGATTATGATTACGGCGGCGGTTCGGATTACGATAATGGCGGCGGTTCGGATTACGATAATGGCGGCGGTTCGGATTACGATAATGGCGGTGATTCGGATTACGATAATGGCGGCGGCTCGGATTATGATAATGACAGTGGTTCAGATTATGATAACGGTGGCGGAGATGACGGTGGATTTTCTGACGGAGCTGCTGAATCCGGAAACGATGATAACGAAGAATAATGGAATTATGCTGAACACAAAGGACCATCCGAACAACAGGATGGTCCTTTGCAAATAAAAAAAGCGGAGATAAATATGAAAAACAGAAATGTGGATGTGATTATTCCCACATACCGTCCGGGAAAAGAATTTATGGAATTGCTGACAAGACTGGAGAGGCAGGAATGTCCTCCGGACAGAATTGTAGTCATGAATACAGGAGAGCAGTACTGGAACCGGGAATGGGAGAAGTGTAAGCTGGTGGAAGTACACCACCTGGAGCAGAAGGATTTTGATCATGGTGGTACAAGAAGACGGGCAGCAGAGCTGTCAGATGCCCGGGTTATGGTGTTTATGACACAGGATGCTCTTCCGGCGGATTATAAGCTGATTGGGAATCTGCTGAAAGCCCTGGACCAGAATGAGAAAATAGGAGCGGCTTATGCCAGACAGCTTCCCAAATCGGACTGTGGTTTTCTGGAACGTTACACCCGCTCTTTTAATTATCCGGAATATTCATCGGTAAAAACCTTATCTGATGTGAAACAATATGGGATAAAGACGTATTTCTGCTCCAATGTATGCGCAGCATATAAAAGAGCGGCTTATCAGGATGTGGGAGGCTTTGTAAACAGAGCTATTTTTAATGAAGATATGATCTGTGCAGGGAATATGGTAAAGCAGGGTTATTCTATTGCTTATGCAGCAGATGCCCGGGTTTATCATTCTCACAATTATTCCTGTGTCCAGCAGTTTCACCGCAATTTTGACCTAGGTGTTTCACAGGCAGAACATCCGGAAATTTTTGCAGATGTATCTTCTGAGGGAGAGGGCTTGCGCCTGGTAAAAAGAAGTATGGCATATCTGGTAAAAACCGGACATGTGTGGCTGATCCCCCAGCTGATCCTGCAAAGCGGAGCTAAATATGCCGGATATTTTCTTGGAAAAAGATACCATAAGCTTCCGAAAAAAATCGTACTTGCATGTACAATGAACCCCTATTACTGGAAAAAAGGCTAAGGTTTTCCTTCACGTCATTTTACGATTATTGTCACATTTTGAACACAATTCATTGCTATACTGTTTCCTAAAGAACAGGATATCAGAACAGGACTTTCAATCTGTTGATATCAGAATAAACGGGTGCGAAGGGAGCAGGTGATAATATGTATAATGAAGAAGACCGGAGGGAAGATCAACAGACATCCGGGGAGCAGGCTCCAAGATATGAACATTATCAGTTCCATGAGGAGACAGGAATTGTGTCTGACAGGGTGCCGCCTGTCCGGAATAAAAAAGAAACAGATTCTTTTGGAAAAAAGGCAGGGACGACAGTGGCTCTGGCAGTGCTTTTCGGGCTGGTAGCTTCTGCCGTTTTTCTATCGGTAAGCTTTGTAGCAGGTAAATATCTGAAAACTGATGAAAAAAGTACACATCTTGAAACAACCCAGAGTGTGGCTGGAACTGTGACAGATAACGGTTCTGACGGGGAGAATGGGGTTGATACAGAGTCCGGGAATGGGACTGTGGCTTCAGTAGCCCAGGCATCTATGCCTTCGGTAGTGGCTATTACTACAGTAAGCGTACAGGAAATACCAAGTTTCTTTGGCTATGGTTCGCGTCAGTACAAAAGTGCAGCTACCGGTTCAGGGATTATCGTAGGAGATAATGATGAGGAGCTTTTGATCGCTACCAATAATCATGTGGTAGACGGAGCATCTACTTTAAGCGTATGTTTTATAGGTAATGATGTAATGAATGCGGAAACGGAGACTGAGAATGCCGATGATACCGGCGACCTGAATCTGGAGGATGCAGTCAGCGCCAGAATCAAGGGTACAGATTCTGACAATGATCTGGCAGTGATCGCTGTAAAGAAGGCAGATATTCCTGAGGATACACTGAGCGAGATCAAGATTGCACAGATTGGAAGCTCAGAGGATCTGGTAGTAGGTCAGCAGGTAGTGGCAATTGGCAATGCGCTGGGATATGGACAGTCAGTAACCTCCGGATGGATCAGCGCGCTGAACAGAACGATTTCCACAGAGGATGGTACAAGCAGTTCCGGACTGATTCAGACAGATGCAGCCATTAATCCCGGCAACAGCGGTGGGGCACTTCTGAATATGAAGGGAGAACTGATCGGTATTAATTCTGCTAAATATGCAGACAGTACAGTGGAAGGAATGGGATATGCGATTCCCATTTCCAGGGCAAAGCCTATTCTTGAGGATCTGATGAACCGTCAGACCAGGGAGATGGTTTCCGCTGAAGAGAAAGGCTATCTGGGGGTAGTTCTTTCCAATCTTACTACAGAGGCCATGCAGATGTATGATATGCCGGAGGGAGCTTTTGTCAGAGGCGTTGAGGAGAAATCACCGGCTGAGAAAGGTGGCATCTGTAAGGGAGATATTATTGTGAAATTTGATGGACAGAGTGTGACCAGCGGGGATGATCTTCTGGAAAAACTTCAGTATTATAAGTCTGGCGAGAAGATAGAAGCAGTGGTGGCCAGAGCTACTGACGGGGAATACCAGGAGAGCACAGTTGAGATTACTTTAGGATCCAGATCAGAAAACAGCTGATCTGCTTATAAGAAAGAGATACTGCAGAGAAAAGTGGTATCTCTTTTTGCTGATTTTATAAAACTTTAATTTTGAGATATGCGGGGAATATGATATAATTCTATATAATGATGTTAGGGTCAAAAGGCATTTTGCCCCTAACTTTATATCTACGAATTTTTATAGAAATGTTGAGAGGAAGGGAGTCAGTATGGCTGATAACTATAATGATGACGAAGTGATAGATCAGGAAGAGAAAAAACAGGAGAAATTCTGTTTTCTCTGCCGCAGGCCGGAGAGCAAAGCCGGACCTATGATCGAACTGCCGAATAATATACATATCTGTACAGATTGTATGCAGAAAAGCTTTAATTCCATGAACCAGCAGTTTAATGATGGAAAATTTAATTATGCGGATCTGATGAATATGCCTAATGTGAGTATGATCGATCTGAGAAGTTTTCAGAATCCCGGACAGCAGCCCAAAAAGATCCATAAGAAAAAGAAGGAAGAAAAGGCAGAAAAACCGGTTCTGGATCTGAAAAATATTCCTGCACCACATAAGATCAAAGAAACACTGGATCAGTATGTGATAGGACAGGAGAAAGCCAAGAAAGTAATGTCAGTAGCTGTTTACAATCATTATAAAAGAGTAGCTACGGATACCATGGATGAGATTGAAATTGAGAAATCCAATATGCTTATGATCGGACCTACCGGCTGCGGAAAGACTTATCTGGTAAAAACTCTTGCAAAGCTTCTGGACGTACCTCTTGCCATTGCTGATGCAACTTCTCTTACAGAGGCTGGCTATATCGGAGATGATATAGAGAGTGTAGTATCCAAGCTTCTGGCTGCTGCAGATAATGATGTGGAAAGGGCAGAGCATGGAATTATCTTTATTGATGAAATTGACAAGATTGCCAAGAAAAAAAATACCAATCAGCGTGATGTCAGTGGAGAAGCAGTGCAGCAGGGAATGCTGAAGCTTCTGGAAGGCAGTGAGGTAGAGGTTCCGGTTGGTGCCAACAGCAAGAATGCCATGGTGCCTCTTGTGACGGTAAATACCAGAAATATTCTTTTTATCTGTGGGGGAGCTTTTCCGGATCTGGAGAATATTATTAAAGAGAGACTGAACAAACAGGCATCTATTGGATTTTATGCAGATCTGAAGGATAAATATGATCATGATCCTCACCTTCTGCAGAAGGTTACAGTGGAGGATATCCGAAGCTTCGGAATGATTCCTGAGTTTATCGGACGTCTGCCGATCATCTTTACTTTGGACGGGCTGTCTGAGGATATGCTGGTCAAGATATTGAAGGAGCCAAAGAACGCAATACTGAAGCAGTATCAGAAGCTTCTGGCATTGGACGAGGTAAAACTGGAATTCGAGGAAGGGGCCCTTCATGCCATAGCTGCGAGGGCACTGGAAAAGGATACAGGAGCCAGAGCCCTGCGCGCGATTCTGGAGGAATATATGCTGGATATTATGTATGAGATTCCAAAAGACGACAATATCGGAGAGGTTGTGATCACAAGGGAATATATTGAAGGCAATGGAGGTCCGAAAGTTCAGCTCAGAGGGCAGGAGCGGATTGAAAAACGATAACTGTAAAATGCAGAACAGTTAAGAAAACCATATATTTTATATTTTAGAAAGGAGCCGGTATTATGGGAACAGATTTTTTGGACGGTATCGTAAAAACATTTTCAAAAACAACAAAGGAGCTTGGAAAAACAACAAAAGAGCTGGGAGCCCGCGCAGAGCAGACTATTGAGACTCAGAAAATCCGCGGAAAAATTTCCGGTGAAGAGCGGACAATCGAAAAATTGAAAGCAGATCTGGGAGACATCATCTACAAGAGACATGCTGAAGGAGAAGGCATTGACGGTGAACTCAGTGTAATCTGCCAGGAAATTGATCAGCATTTTCTGAAGATCAGAGAGTTTAAGGACAGTGCGGCTAATCTCAGAGGAAAGAAAATCTGTCCTTCCTGTGAGAGGGAAGTAGATCTTTCTGTAAGCTTTTGTCCATATTGTGGAACGCCCTGTCCAACACCGGAACCTACAGAATCTGTAGAGGATCCTGTGGAAGAGCCTGTGGAAGCATCCGAAGAGGAGACAGATGAGAAAGGTGAGCCTGCAGAGGCGGAAGCAGAGACAGAAGCTGCCCAGGGGAGTGCAAAAGCAGAAGAGCCGGAGAATCCGGAAAATGCAAAATTCCAGAAGGAACAGTCTGTGGAGGAAAAAACAGAGGAAGCTGTGGAGAAAACAGAAGTATAATTAATATAAGGTTGTAAGAAATACAAAGAGAACTGAGAAACCAAATAAAATTTGGATACTTAGTTCTCGTTTACACCTGTATTAAGAAAAATATATTTTAAAGATTTGTAAAAATTTTACATTATAATTAAAAAAATGTTGCAATAGGCAGAGAAAAGTGATAAGGTTATATCGTATCAGAGACAGATTGTAACTGCGATGAATGTAACGGTCCGGCACACAGCCGTGAAAAAACAATAATTCTGAAAAGACAGGAGAGAATAAGATGAAAAACAGAAAATTATACCAGTTATTAATGGCAAGCGTGATCAGTGCAACGGTACTGACATCAGGAATAGGGGTCAGTGCGGCTGACTTCAGTGATTCAGCTGTTGAGACATCTGTAAGTGAGGATGAGACTCCGGTAGCAGAGGAAAGTGAGGAGTTTAGTTCTGATGCTGCAGAGGCTGCTTCCACAATTGCAGTGAATACTACTAATTTTCCGGATAAAAAGTTTTACAGCTATGTGCTGGATCATCTGGATACCAATAAGGATAAGAAGCTTTCAGATGCAGAGATCAAGGCAGTGCAGACACTGAATGTGTCTGGTCTTGGGATTTCCAATCTGAAGGGAATCGAGTATTTTACTTCCCTTACTACTCTGGATGCATCAAAGAATAAGCTTACATCTGTGAATCTGACAAAGAATACGAAACTGACAAGCATTAATGTAAGCGATAATGCTTTAAAGGGAACATTGAATCTTAGCCGCTGTACAGGAATGGTAGCTGTTCTTTGCTCTAATAATAAACTGACTAAAATCGCAATGCCGAACATTAAATATCTGAAAAAACTGGATTATATCAATGCCAGCCACAATAATTTTGCATCTCAGGCAAATCTGGGACTTTCTAACATTTCCAGTGATTATCTGAAGAGCCTTACAGAGGTTGATGTAAGCTATAATGCTCTTACATCTTTTAACTGTTCCGGTTTTGCAGGACTGAGCCTGAATCTGGCAAATAACAAAATTACAAAGCTTTCCGGTGGTAATGACGGATATCAGGTAGCTGCTCTGTACATTGAAGGAAATTCTCTCAGCCAGACCTCATCTGTTGACTTTACACCTGAATGGGTTCGCGAGCCTCAAAGATTTAGTTGTGATTCAGCAGTGCGTGGTAAGATAAAAATGGTAAAGGCAAAAGTTTCTGCTTCTGCTTCCTGGGATGAGATCAGCCTGAACATTGGTTCCACTTCTCAGGATGCAAGCTATAAACTGGAGAGAAAGGCAGGAAACGGGGCTTATCAGACTATTAAAACCTGGGGAAAAGGAGATCTGGATGATCCGGAATTTGGAGACAGCTACACAGACAGCAATGTTACTCCGGGAACAACTTATACATACAGACTGACTGCTACTGTTATGGTGCAGGATAAGAATAAGGTAGAACAGCCATGGACAGGAACTGCAGAGGTTAAAGCCAGGGCAGCAGCAACCAGACCGGCTATTTCCGTGAAATCATCCAAGGCAAAAACTGCAACTGTTAAATGGGCAGCGGTAAAGGGAGCAGACGGATATCAGGTATATTATGGAACTTCCAAAAATAAAATGAATTCTGCAGTTACAAAAGGTACAAAATCTTTGAGCGTAACAAAAACTGGTCTTGGAAGTAAGAAAACATATTATTTCAGAGCCAGAGCGTATAAAGTAGTAAATGGCAAGAAGGTATACACTTCCTGGAGCGGAGTGAAGGCTGTAAAAGTTAAATAATGAATGGCTGACAGGAACTTACTGTGAGGATGTTTCCGAAAGGAGGAAGGCTGCTTGAGGAAAATACTGAAAAAGGTGATATTTCTGACTGCAATACTTCTCATATTGCAGTCAGGAACTGTAAGTGCTATAGCTGCCCAGGCTCAACCGGCAGTCCCTGTATTGAAGGGAACGGTAAAGGGGGATACAGTAACTCTGCAGTGGAATAAGGCAAAGGGATTCTCCGGATGTCAGATATTTTTATATTATAAGTTATATAAAAAATATCGTAGTCTGGGAAATTATCCTGCAGGAAAGAATCAGCTGATCCTAAAAGGTTCACAGAATAAGGTATATAAATATAAAATCCGTTCCTACACAAAGAAGAATGGAAAAGTGATATACAGTAAAATGTCAAAAGTATTGACAATTAAGACTGCTCCTTCCAGTCCTGCGGTCAGCCAGGTAAAAAGGAGCAGCGATACAGAGGCATTGATTACCTGGAGTAGGGTTTCGCCGGCAGACGGATATCAGATTTTTCGTGCTGATTCTGAGCAGGGAAAATATATAAGGGTAGGAGTTGCATCTGGAAATAGGGTACTTTCTTTCAGGGATAATACCTTGAATGAAGAACAGGATTATTATTATCGTGTCCGTGCATATTGCAGAAATCCTGATGCAGTGGTTTATTCAGGTTATAGTGAGCCTGTTAAGGCATGCAGGCCTGCACTGAAACCGGTGATCATTCTGGGAGATTCCCGGACTGAAGAGCTTCGGGAGTTCACAGGGGACGATAAGGTTGCATGGATCTGTAAAGGAAGTATGGGATATGTATGGCTTCGTGATACTGCTGTAAAAGCAGTGGATGAACAGATTCAGGGGAATGAGGATCTGTTTTTCTGGCTGGGAGTGAATGACCTGGATAATATTGATAATTATATCAGCCTGCTTAATGAGAAGATTCCCCAGTGGAAGCAAAAAGGAGTTCGGGTACATATCCTGGCAGTAGGACCTGTAGAAATACCGGATGAATATGCGGACAATAAGACAATCAAAGCATTTAATAAAAAAATGAAAGCGCAGATTGCAGGAGCTGATTTTATAGACCTGTATTCCTGGCTGACAACGCAGGGGTATAAGACTGCTGATGGAACGCACTATGACAGAGAGACCTGCATGAAGATATATAACTATATTATGAGTCAGGTGCAGTAACGGATAAAACAGGCAGAGGCAATGCATACGGCTGATAGCTTTGGAAATAAAAAAGAAAATAAAAGGGAAGGCATGATTTATTTCGGATTCTGATAAATCGTGCCTTCCCTTTTTGCGGTTATGATAAGGTTGGTTAAAAAAGACAAAAAAATAATGCAGAAGATGGGACTTGAACCCACACGATATTGCTACCACAGGCACCTGAAGCCTGCGCGTCTGCCAATTCCGCCACTTCTGCATTTCTCTTATGAATCAATCGCTCACTTGCGACTGCTCATTTATAATAACCGATATATACATAAAAGTCAAGCATAAATTTTAAATTTTTTTAATTTTTTTTTGAATACGAAAAAAACCTACAATAAACAAAATAATTCACATAGAATAAATATATTTTGTTTATTGTAAATATCAGTATAGAAAAAATATGTCTGGCATGATAAGATGAAAATATAATGTCAGAGACAAGAGACATTTGACTGGTCTTCATTTTGTTCAGGGAAAGTTTTGGGCGAAAAAAGAAAATTTTATGTCATAGGAGGTTGAAATAACCACTTTCTTGTGATACAATCTTGAAGATTTAGGGTTGCATCAGTTTGTAACCATTCAGTAAAATAGATTGATAAGAAAGGGAGATTGTATGAAAGCATTTCTGATATTAGAAGATGGCCATGTTTTTACTGGTACAAGCATTGGTTCCACGAGAGACGTGATCAGCGAGATCGTTTTTAATACTTCCATGACCGGATATCTGGAAGTAATGACAGACCCTTCCTATGCAGGACAGGCAGTATGTATGACATATCCATTAATTGGAAATTATGGTATCTGCTATGATGACCAGGAATCCAGAAAACCATGGGTTGATGGTTTTATTGTCCGTGAATTATCCCGTATCCCCAGCAACTTCCGTAGTGTGGATACCATTCAGCATTTCTTAAGTAAACATGATATTCCAGGTATTGCCGGAATTGATACCAGAGCATTGACAAAGATCCTCAGAGAAAAAGGTACCATGAATGGCATGATCACTGTCAATGAGAATTACGACTTAAATACAATTATTCCCCAGTTAAAAGCATATACAACAGGTAAGGTAGTTGAAAAGGTAACCTGCCGTGAAAAGGAAGTATTAAAAGGTAATGGTCCAAAAGTAGCTCTGCTGGATCTGGGTGCAAAGAGAAACATTGCACGTTCCTTAAATGAGAGAGGATGCCAGGTAACCATTTATCCGGCCCTTACACCGGCTGAGGAAATCTTAAAGGATTCACCGGACGGAATCATGTTAAGTAACGGCCCTGGAGATCCTAAGGAATGTACTTCCATTATTGGGGAAATTAAGAAACTTTATGATTCTGAGGTTCCGATTTTTGCAATCTGCCTTGGACATCAGCTGATGGCACTGGCAACAGGCGGAGATACACATAAGATGAAATATGGCCATCGTGGTGGAAATCATCCGGTAAAGGATCTGACAACAGGAAGAGTTTATATTTCCTCTCAGAACCACGGATATGTAGTAGACGCTGAGGACCTGGAGGCAAAAAATATTGCGAAGCCTGCATTTATCAATGTTAATGATGGCACCAATGAAGGAATGGCATATGAAGGAAAGAACATTTTCACAGTGCAGTTCCATCCGGAAGCCTGCCCGGGACCGCAGGATTCCAGCTACCTGTTTGACAGATTTATGGATATGATGGGAGGAAATAAATAATGCCAAGAAATAAAGACATTAAAAAAGTACTTGTAATTGGTTCCGGCCCGATTATCATCGGCCAGGCTGCAGAGTTTGACTATGCAGGAACACAGGCCTGCCGTTCTCTGAAGGAAGAAGGTCTGGAGGTAGTTCTTCTTAATTCTAACCCTGCCACCATCATGACAGACAAGGATATTGCTGACAGAGTATATATTGAGCCTCTGACAGTAGAAGTAGTAGAGCAGCTGATCCTGAAGGAAAAGCCTGACAGTGTACTTCCTACACTGGGAGGACAGGCAGGACTGAATCTTGCCATGGAGCTGGATGAGAAAGGCTTCTTAAAAGAACATAATGTAAGACTGATCGGTACCACTGCTGAGACTATTAAGAAGGCCGAGGACCGTCAGGAATTTAAGGACACTATGGAGAAAATCGGAGAACCGGTTGCTGCTTCCAAGGTTGTTACCACAGTAGAAGATGGACTGGCTTTCACTAATTCCATCGGCTATCCTGTAGTTCTCCGCCCTGCCTACACACTTGGCGGAAGCGGTGGCGGTATTGCCTACAATGAAGCAGAGCTTCGTGAAATTCTGGAAAACGGACTTCGTCTTTCCCGTGTAGGTGAGGTTCTGGTAGAGCGTTGTATTTCCGGATGGAAAGAAATTGAATATGAGGTAATGCGTGACAGTGCAGGTAACTGCATCACAGTCTGCAATATGGAAAATATTGACCCTGTAGGCGTGCATACCGGTGACTCCATCGTAGTAGCACCTTCTCAGACTCTGGGAGATAAAGAGTATCAGATGCTTCGTACATCTGCATTAAATATTATTACAGAACTGGGAATCACAGGTGGATGTAATGTACAGTATGCCCTTCATCCGGAAAGCTTTGAATATTGTGTAATTGAGGTTAATCCTCGAGTAAGCCGTTCCTCTGCGCTGGCTAGTAAAGCTACCGGTTATCCTATTGCCAAGGTTGCTGCCAAGATTGCGCTGGGATATACTCTGGATGAGATTCCAAATGCCATTACCGGCAAAACCTACGCAAGCTTTGAGCCGATGCTGGACTACTGTGTAGTTAAGATTCCACGTCTTCCTTTTGATAAATTTATTACAGCAAAGAGAACTCTTACCACTCAGATGAAGGCTACCGGTGAGGTTATGAGTATCTGCCATAACTTTGAAGGTGCCCTGATGAAGGCAATCCGGTCTCTGGAACAGCATGTGGACAGCCTGATGTCCTATGATTTCTCTGAGCTGACAGATGATGAACTGCTGTCAGAGCTGAAGGTTGTGGATGACCGCAGAATCTGGAAGATTGCAGAGGCTATCCGCAGAAATATGCCTCAGGAAGAGCTGCATAATATTACCAAGATTGACCGGTGGTTTATTGATAAGATTGCGATCCTGGTAGAGATGGAGCAGGCACTGAAGAGCCAGGAGCTTACAAAAGAGCTTCTTCTGGAAGCAAAACGTATGGAATTCCCTGATTATATCATTGCAGACCTTGCCGGAAAGACCGAGGCAGAGGTAAAAGCACTCCGTCAGGAATGGGGAATTAAAGCAGCTTATAAGATGGTTGATACCTGTGCAGCAGAGTTTGCAGCAGAGACACCATATTATTATTCCGTATACGGTGATGAGCAGACAGAGAACGAAGCTGCAGCAACACCGGATAAGAAAAAAATCCTGGTACTTGGTTCCGGTCCTATCCGTATTGGTCAGGGTATTGAGTTTGACTTCTGCTCTGTACATTGTACATGGGCATTTGCCAAGGAAGGATATGAGACAATTATCATCAACAATAACCCTGAGACAGTAAGTACTGACTTTGATATTGCAGATAAGCTGTATTTCGAGCCTCTGACTCCGGAAGATGTTGAGAATGTAGTAAATGTTGAGAAGCCTGATGGAGCAGTGGTTCAGTTTGGTGGACAGACTGCCATTAAACTGACGGAAGCTTTGATTAAGATGGGTGTGAAGATTCTGGGAACATCTGCAGAAAATGTAGATGCAGCGGAAGACCGTGAGCTCTTTGATGCGATCCTGGAAAAATGCCAGATTCCAAGACCAAAGGGACACACTGTATTTACTGCTGAGGAAGCTAAGAAAGCTGCCGGAGAGCTGGGATATCCGGTACTGGTTCGTCCTTCTTATGTACTTGGTGGCCAGGGAATGAGAATTGCAGTCAGTGATGAGGATGTAGAAGAATATATCGGAATTATCAACCAGATTGCACAGGAGCATCCGATTCTGGTGGATAAATACCTGATGGGTAAGGAAATTGAAGTTGATGCTGTATGCGATGGTGAGCAGATCCTGATTCCTGGTATCATGGAACATATTGAACGTGCAGGTATCCACTCAGGAGACAGTATTTCCGTATATCCGGCTCAGACGATCAGTGAAAAGGCAAAAGAAACCATTGCAGACTATACCAATCGTCTGGCACAGGCTCTTCATGTAATCGGTATGATCAATATCCAGTTTATTGTATGCGGTGATGAAGTGTATGTAATCGAGGTTAACCCTCGTTCCAGCCGTACAGTGCCATACATCAGCAAGGTAACTGGTATTCCGATCGTTCCTCTTGCTACCAGAGTTATTCTGGGACATAAGCTGAAGGATATGGGATATGAGCCTGGTCTTCAGCCTGAGGCAAAATATTTTGCAATTAAGATGCCGGTATTCTCCTTTGAGAAGATCCGTGGCGCTGATATCAGCCTTGGACCGGAGATGAAATCCACAGGTGAATGTCTTGGTATTGCAGAAAGCTTTAATGAAGCACTGTACAAAGCATTTCTGGGAGCAGGAATCCGCCTTCCGAAGCATAAAAATATGATCATCACTGTAAAGGATGAGGATAAAGAAGATATTATTCCGATTGCAAGAAGATTTGAAGCCCTTGGTTACAGAATCTATGCAACTCTGGGAACTGCAAAAGTTCTGAAAGAGAATGGAATTAAAGTGATCCGTACCAATAAACTGGAACAGCCGTCACCAAACCTTATGGATCTTATTCTTGGACATAAGATTGATGTTGTTATTGATACTCCGCCTCAGGGAGTTGAGCATCAGAAAGACGGATTTGTGATCAGACGTAATGCGATCGAAACAGGTGTGAATGTCCTGACTTCTCTGGATACAGCAGAGGCACTGGCAACCAGCCTTGAGAATACAGATCTGAACAAATTATCTCTGATCGATATTGCTACGATTGCAAGAAGATAATATGAAAAAACAATGACCGCTTTTCACATAGGGGAGAGGCGGTCATTTCTTTGAATAAGAGAATAAGAAAGGAAGTCAAATATATGCTTGAAATGTTGAAGGTTATTTTCCTTGGTATTGTGGAGGGAATCACAGAGTGGCTTCCCATCAGCAGTACAGGACATATGATCCTTGTGGATGAGTTTCTGAAGCTGAATGTAACAGAGGAATTTAAGAATCTGTTTTTTGTAGTGATCCAGCTGGGAGCAATTTTGGCAGTAGTAGTTCTTTACTGGAATAAACTGTGGCCGTTTTATATAAGGCCTGTCTCCGCAAAAAAACAGGCAATTCTGGATCGCCAGCCGACAGTATCCAGAGGAATTCTTACCTTTGTGGAGAAATTTTGTGACAAGGATAAATGGGTACTGTGGTTTAAGATTATAGTGGCCTGTATTCCTACAATTCTCATAGGACTGCCATTTAATGATGTGATTGAAGAGAAATTCAACAATTATGTGGTAGTTGCAATTGCTTTGATCTTCTATGGAATACTTTTTATTGTTATTGAGAACTATAATAAAAGAAGAAAGCCAACCTGTACCAGTCTGGATAAATTATCCTTTAAGACGGCATTTATTATTGGACTGTTTCAGGTATTATCTGTTATTCCGGGAACCTCCCGTTCTGGTTCTACCATTATTGGAGGTATTCTTGCAGGTACTTCCCGTACAGTAGCTGCAGAATTTACTTTTTTCCTGGGAATTCCTGTAATGTTTGGTGCCAGTCTCCTGAAACTTCTTAAATTTGGATTTTCTTTCACAGGAACAGAATTGATGATCCTGATTGTGGGAATGGTTGTGGCATTTGTTGTTTCTGTTATTGCAATCAAATTCCTGATGGGATATATCAAGAAACATGATTTCAAAGTATTTGGATGGTACAGAATTGTACTGGGTATCCTGGTACTGGGATATTTTATGGGTAAAAATTTAATCGCGTAACTCTAATATCTAATAAAAAAAGCTCTGTCCAAGGACAGGGCTTTTTTGAACTGAATCAAGCAGCGAAGCAGATTGCGAATACCTGTCTGACATTTGATAAATATAATTCAGACAGGGTGATTTTCGGAATATTTAATATAGTCTACTACCATCATCGCCAGCTTAAATGTCAGCGCATCTTCAAATGTGCGGATATCCAGTCCAAACTTCCGCTGAAGCTTTTCGAAGCGGTACACCAGAGTATTTCTGTGTACATAAAGCTGTCTGGAGGTTTCTGAGAGATTCAGGTTGTTTTCAAAGAAGGTACGGATAGTGATGAGTGTTTCTTCGTCAATAGAATCCAGTGTTTCCTTATGAAATATCTCATCAATAAACATTTCGCAGATGGAAACAGGAAGCTGGTAGATCAGCCGGCCGATTCCCAGCTGATTATAGCCAAAGACATTTTTTTCTGCATAGAAAATCTTACCTACTTCCAGGGCAGTATGAGCCTCCTTGTAGGTATCAGGCAGTCTGGAAATATCCTCTGCAATATTGCTGTAAGCAACCCAGGCAGAGGTCATAGCTTCTGTATTCAGCATATCCACAAGCATACAGGCAATAGAGTCCAGATCGTCATAGTTTTCTGTAGATTGGAGTTCACGGACAATGATAATTCCGGAATCATCAATGGCTGTAATAAAATCCCTGGTTCTGGCAGAAAAAATATTCCGAATGGTTGCCAGTGCATTTTCGTCTTTACTTTGCTTGGTTTCCACAAGAAAAACTGCACGACGGACAGATGTGGCAATATGAAGTTTTTTAGCACGATTAAAAGCATCCATCTCGGAATAGGTACCTAAAAGGAGGTTCTGCATAAAGGTGTTCTTGTCATTTTTTTCAGCGTAGGCAGTAAAGAGACTGTGAATCTGGCATACAGCCAGTTCTCCGATGGTAGAAGTAGCTTCTCCTTTGCCCCAGACAATAAGCAGATAGGAGTCGGTCTGGATTTCTGTGAGTTTATAGAGACAGCAGCTGGTATTGGAAACGCAGAGGGCGTTGCTCTGGCGAAATTCATCCAGTTTCTTTTGGGCAGGCAGTTTTTTGTCGCAGGTGGAGACAAAGACATTATTTTCTGAATCTATCAGGCAGAAATCCAGCTGGCTGATATTTTTCCAGTCAGTGAGACATTTCTGCAAAATCTGTTGTATTTTCATTGAACTGGTCCTTTCTCATATTATGAGGTACATTATAACACAAAAACCCGAGGATTTCTCCTCGGGTTTTTAAAAAGATTCCTAAAATTAGTTGCAGATTGTAAGTTCTGTTTCTTTGTCGAAGAAATGAGCTTTCTCCATATCAAATGCGAATTTGATCGGGTCACCGGTTTTTGCTGTTGTACGAGGATCAACTCGTGCTGTAACCTGAGTTCCGTCAACATCAAAGTATAAGAATACTTCAGCACCCAGAAGCTCGTAAACCTTAACTACAGAGCTCATTGGAGCACTTGGAGAAGCTTCGATAAACATCTGAGAATCATGAATATCTTCTGGACGGATACCAAGAACAACTGTCTTGCCTACATAACCGTTATCTTTAAGAATTTTAGCTTTTCCAGTAGGAACAAGCAACTCATGCTCGCCAACTTTAGCAATGATATTTCCGCCTTTTTCAGAGATTGCTGCGTCAAGGAAGTTCATCTGCGGTGATCCCATGAATCCTGCAACGAATAAGTTGCCTGGTTTCTGATACAGGTTCTGAGGTGTATCTACCTGCTGAACAACACCGTCTTTCATAACAACGATTCTGGTACCAAGAGTCATAGCCTCTGTCTGGTCATGTGTTACATAGATGATTGTAGCACCCAGTCTCTGGTGGATCTTGGAAATTTCGATACGCATCTGTACACGAAGTTTAGCATCCAGGTTGGAAAGAGGCTCATCCATAAGGAATACCTTAGGATTACGTACGATAGCACGTCCCATAGCAACACGCTGTCTCTGACCACCGGAAAGAGCCTTCGGTTTACGATCAAGAAGTTTTTCAAGGTCAAGGATTCTTGCAGCTTCACGAACTGCTTTGTCGATCTGGTCTTTCGGAACTTTACGAAGTTTAAGTCCGAATGCCATGTTATCATATACTGTCATATGAGGATACAGAGCGTAGTTCTGGAATACCATTGCGATATCACGGTCTTTAGGCTCTACATCGTTCATAACTTTGTCACCGATCTTTAATGTACCGCCGGAAATTTCTTCCAGACCAGCAACCATACGAAGTGTAGTAGATTTACCACATCCTGAAGGTCCTACGAAAATGATGAATTCTTTATCTTCGATCTCCAGATTGAAATCTTTAACTGCCTGGAAACCATTTGGGTAAGTTTTGTTAATGTGCTGTAATGATAAGCTTGCCATAATTATTCTTCCTCCAAAATTATCTTATATTATTTTTGCTGATTGATTACTCGCTTTTTTCATCTGTAGACAGTATAACGAAAAGGAGGGGGGATGGCTAGGGAAGAATCGTACAAAGATTTGTTGGGTTTCTTGTCAATCTGACGAAAAGCTGGAATGGACATCCGGGGATTACGTCAAACTGTCAAAAGACATGAGAAAAACGCAGGACAAAATGACGAAATTCTGTCTGCGTTTCTCAAAATTGGAGTTAAAATATGAAGGATCTGGTGAGAGAACACGAATATTGTGCTAAAGTTACAGGGTACCCAGAGAAAGCAAATCCTCAGGAAGCATTTTTTGCAAATTCTGTGTTGACCAGTTCTGCATACGATGTACGTTCTTTCAGTTCACCTGCGTCTTCCAGGATATCCTGCAGAAGCTCAAATCCTTCCTGTCCAAACACCAGATTTTCTTTCCAGGTGTCCTGATCGTAATAGCGTTTTACAATGGCTGTGATGGTATCCAGATCTGTTTCCGGGAACTGAGGCTCGATGATTTCTGCGATTTCCTCAGGAGTGTGGTTCTGGACAAAATCCATACCTTTTTGCAGAGCATTGGTAAATTTCTGCATGATATCAGGATTCTTTTTCATATAGCTGGTTTTGGCACTATAGGAGGTGTATGGCACATAGCCGGAGTCAACACCCAGGGATGCCACAACATATCCGGCACCCTGCTTTTCAAGAGCAGTAGCAGAGGGTTCAAACTCCACAGTAAAGTCTGCTGAATTATTTCCTGTAAAAGCAGCCGCAGTGGAGCCAAAGTCAATACTCTGGTCAATAGACAGATCTTTCTGAGGGTCAAGTCCATTCTGCTTCAGAATATACTCAAATACCATTTCCGGCATGCCACCCTTGCGGCCTCCAAGAACTTTTTTGTTTTTCAGATTTTCCCATTTAAAATCCGGCATTTCTTCTCTTGCCACAAGGAAATTTCCGGCCCGCTGGGTAAGCTGTGCAAAGTTTACAACAGGATCGGTAGCTCCTTCCTGATAGGCATAAATAGATGCTTCTGCGCCCATAAATCCGATATCTGCCTCACCGGATATGACTGCGGTCATAGTTTTATCGGCTCCAAAACCAGTTACAAGGGTCAGATCAAGCCCCTCATCTTTAAAATACCCTTTTTCAATTGCTACATACTGCGGAGCATAGAAAATAGAATGTGCCACTTCATTTAAGGTAACCTTTGTAAGCGTCTTATCATCCGGACTGTCCTTTTTCTTTGCAAATACTGTTACCGGCAGAGCTGTCACAGCAAGTATAACCGCAGTTGTCAGCGCGATCCATTTTTTATTTTTCATACAGATACTCCTTTACAAACTTATGCTGTTAAGATATGCAGGAGGCAGAGGAACCGTTCATATATATCAGTCAAATAGATGTTTTACATTTTTATATAAAAAACATCAAACTTTGTTGACAAGCCCCAAGACATTTGATAAACTTTGTCAAGTAACTTAATATTCCATGAGGGAGTAGTTAGCGCGAAAGTGTGGTTTGTCAACATTCTGATTATATTAGAGAGTATAATCTGGCAAATCTTAAATAATGAGACTCATGTATATCGATTAACAGCTTATGTATGATACACTGGCTGGTAATTGATATACATGAGTCTTTTTTATACCACAGAAAATTGCTATGTAATGTTTCTATAGTATAAAGGCTTTCCGGGCAGAATAGCAGGATTCTTTTACGGCTGTTGGGTATACTCGTAATGGCGGATATTTCGGCTGACAATACTGTTATGGAGAATAAAAGGAGAAAACATATGGAAAAATTCATTAACAACGCCCCATTTGCCCTTGTGCTTGTATTTCTTGTAATAGGTTTTGTGCTTCTTATTAAAGGTGCAGACTTTTTCGTAGAGGGAAGTTCAAGTGTAGCAAAGAGACTGCATGTTCCGTCTATCATTATCGGACTTACCATTGTTGCAATGGGAACATCACTTCCGGAGACTGCAGTCAGTGTATCAGCTTCACTTACTGGCAATAATGAGCTTGCAGTAAGTAATGTAGTCGGCTCCAATATATTCAACCTGATGGTTGTTATTGGTGTATGTGCAATGATCGCCACAGTAAATGTTGCAAAAGAAACAATAAAGAGAGATATTCCATTTTCTCTTATCTGTGCAGGACTTTTATTGTTTTTGGGAATTGCAGGATTTGGCGATAAAGCAGGCATGATACTTGGACATCTTGACGGTGTAATATTCCTTGGCGCCTTTGCAGGCTATATTTCTTATATGATCAAGGTTGCATTAAAGGCAAGTAAGGAAGGCAGGAAGGTTGAGATTGAAGGCGCTTCAGAGGAGGAAATCAGGCTGATTTCCGTGCCGCTCAGTATTCTGTTTATTATTGGCGGTGCGGCTGCAATCGCAGTTGGCGGAGATATTACTGTAGATGCGGCATCAAGGATAGCAAGTGACCTTGGAATGAGCCAGACACTTATCGGGCTTACGATTGTTTCAATAGGAACATCACTTCCGGAGCTTGTGACTTCAATAGTTGCAGCCAGAAAGAACGAAGTTGATATGGCGCTTGGCAATGCAATCGGTTCCAATGTATTTAATATACTTATGGTACTTGGCATTGCATCAGCAATTAGTCCCGTCAGCCTGATCACTGAGAATATTATTGATCTGTGTGTACTTATTGTATTTACAGTCTGTGTATGGATATTTGCAGGAACCAAAAAGAAAATTGGAAAAATCGAAGGATTTGCTATGGTTGCACTTTATGCGATATATGCGGTTTACATTGTAATAAGATAAAGGAGATATCAGAAAATGATATTGTTTTTTAAGATATTTTTTACTGAATTTATAGCAGAGATGGGAGATAAAACCCAGCTTATGCTTATTGCTCTTACTTCTAAACACAAGTTAAAAGATATTATACTGGGAACTGCAGCAGCAATCCTTGTACTTAATGGAATGGCCGTTCTTGCAGGTGGGCTGGTCAGTGAATTTATTCCTGGCTGGCTTATTAAAACAGCAGCAGCACTTGCATTTCTTTATTTTGCTGCATCAACAATTGCAGGAGATGAGGATGATGAAGAGGAAGAGGGTGGCAAATCAAAGATTAAGTTTGCCCCTCTTGCAGTTTTCTGTACATTTTTCCTGGCAGAACTTGGAGACAAGACACAGCTGACTGCTATTACATTTGGTGTAAATGAAGGTATGGAGGCAGCCTTTGTTGTATGGATCGCATGTTCGCTGGGACTTTTTGCAGCGGACATTCTTGGAATGTTAGTCGGTTATCTTTTAAAGAGCAAAACTCCGGATGGACTGCTTAATACAATTGCATTTATCATATTCTTTGTTTTCGGTGTATATACACTTTACCAGGCACTTAAGCTTATCAGTGCAGATGTCTGTCCAATCCCGGTATGGCAGGTGCTTATGGTTGTGACTATTGTTTTTGTTGCTTTATGTGGCTGCTTTTTTGTGAAAAAAAAGAAAAAAATCAAATAAATTTGTCATGCATAGAAATATGTGTTAAAATAATCACCGAAACTGGTTCGAAACCCTCCCAGTATAAAAAACTAGGCAAAGTAAAAAATATTGCGGTCGCTTATGAGTTATCATAAGCGGACTGTTTGCTGATGCTTTTGTTTATTGAGGGATAAACAAAAGTATTTTTTTTGCTTTGACAGAAAGGAATTAAATGAAAAAAAGAAAAGTAATTATTGATTGTGATCCGGGGATTGATGACAGTCTTGCGATTATGCTTGCACTGAAATCACCGGAGATCGAAGTGATCGGAATCACCATTGTGTGTGGAAATTCACCGGTGGAGATGGGCTTTGGAAATGCAAAGAAAATCCTGAAGCAGATGAATCGTCTGGACGTTCCCGTGTACATTGGGGAAAGCAATCCCTTAAGGCGGGATTACGTGAATGCTCTGGATACTCACGGAGAAGACGGGCTTGGCGAAAGCTTTCTGCCGGAAGTAACCGGTTATCAGCAGCAGATCAGTGCTGTGGATTTTCTTGCTGATGTATTGAAAAAAGAGAAAGTATCCATAATCGAACTGGCACCTATGACCAATCTTGCCAGACTGATCCAGAAGGATAAAGAAGCATTTTCCTGTATTGAGGAGATTGTTTCCATGGGCGGCAGCTTTAAAAGTCATGGAAACTGTTCACCTGTTGCAGAATACAATTACTGGTGTGACCCGGACGGCGCTTCCCTGGTGTATGAGACACTCCATCAGAATGGTCAGAAAATCCATATGGTGGGACTGGATGTGACGAGAAAGATTGTACTCACGCCTGATCTGCTGGAGTATATGTGCCGTCTGAACAAGGAAACAGGGGAATTTGTAAAGAAGATTACGAAATTCTATTATGATTTCCACTGGGAATGGGAGCATATCATTGGCTGCGTGATCAATGATCCCCTGGCAGTGGCATATTTTATCAATCCGGAACTTTGTAAAGGCTTTGATTCCTATGTACAGATTGAAACAGAGGGGATTTCTCTTGGACAGTCTGTTGTGGATTCTATGAATTTCTACCGGAAAGCATCAAATGCAAGGGTGCTGACTGAGGTAGATGTGTATGGATTCTTTCAGATGTTTCTTTCAAGGATTCTTGATCAGGAACCGGGAAAACTGGATATTTTACAAGATTTAATACGAGGAGATTTAAAATGAAAACTGAAAAAATAAGTGTACAGAAGATCTGTATGATCGCTTTTGCTATCTGCATTAATTTTGTGGGAGGACAGATTGCTTTATTTCTGAAACTTCCTATTTATCTGGACAGTATTGGAACTGTATTTGTGGCTGCTGTTCTGGGACCCTTTTATGGAATGCTTCCTAATCTGCTCAGCGGCCTGCTGATGGGAATGACTGTAGATATTTATTCCCTGTATTATGCACCGGTAGGAATTCTTCTTGGTTTTGTGACAGGTCTGGTGTACAGAAAATTCCAGCCGAAAAAGTGGCAGATATTTCCGGCTGCTCTTGTGATCACACTTCCATCTACCATAATCAGTTCCTGTATTACGGCGTTTTTATTTGGAGGAATCACTTCTTCCGGATCCACCGTTCTTGTACAGCTTCTGGCAAAAACACCTCTTGGAATGGTAGGAAGCTGCTTTGTGGTTCAGTTTATCACAGATTATATTGACAGGGTTCTGTGTATTGCAGTAGCAGCAGTTCTTATTACAGCGCTGCGTAAAAGTATGAAGGAGAATTTTGCCTGATGAAAGTTCTGATCACAGGCACAGCATCCGGGATCGGGAAAGGCTGTGCAGAATTTTTCCTGAAAGAAAATCATGAAGTCTATGGATTTGATAAAAATATATCCTCGATCCAACATCCGAAATATACTCATTTCTGTCTGGATATCAGAGACAAAAGCTCTTATCCGGAAATCGGACCGGTAGATATTCTGATCAATAATGCAGGGGTTCAGAATGACGATGATATTGATGTAAATCTGAAAGGGACGATTTCTGTTACAGAACATTACGGCATTCATCCTAATATTTATTCTGTTATTATGATCGGATCAGCAAGCGGGCATACAGGTTCTGAATTTCCGGAGTATGCAGCAAGTAAAGGAGGAGTCCTTGCCTATACGAAAAATGTGGCCATGAGGATAGCTCCGTATCAGGCTACATGCAACAGTCTGGATTTCGGTGGGGTAATGACTGAACTGAACCGGCCGGTGATGGAGGATGAAAAGCTCTGGGATCAGATCATGGAGCTTACACCTCTGAAACGATGGATGTCTGTGGAAGAGGCAGCAGAGTGGATTTACTTTATGGCGGTAAAAAACCGTTTCTGTACAGGCCAGAACATTCTCATTGACGGTCTGGAGGCCGGAAACTGTAATTTTATCTGGCCATAGAGTGGGTCTGAAAAATTATCTAAAAAATCATTCCTGCAATCTGCTGTTATTTTGTGCCTGAATATGATAAAATGAAAAAATAATGATAAAGAAATTTCAAAGATAGAGAAAGTATTTAACTGGAGGCGCAAAAATTATGGATATCAAAGAACAGATTCATGGATTAACAGAGGAGATGCTTACCAATCTGGGAAGGCTGGTTGCCATTGATTCTCAGCTTGGCACTCCCGCAGAGGGGAAACCTTTTGGAGAAGGACCTGCCAAAGCATTAGAGGAAGGTCTTAAGATTGCACAGGAGCTTGGATTTAAGACAGTCAATCTGGACAATTACTGTGGTTACGCAGAGATGGGCGAGGGTGATGAGATTGTTGGTATTGCCGGACATCTGGATATCGTACCTGTAGGCGGGGACTGGAGTTATGATCCTTTTAAATTGACACGCGAGGGTGATTATGTTTACGGTCGTGGAACAACAGATGATAAGGGACCTGTTCTGGAAGCTCTTTATGCAATGAAGCTTCTCCGCGATTCAGGTGTGAAGCTGAACAAGAGAGTACGTCTCATTATGGGATGTAACGAGGAAACAGGTTCCAAATGTATGGAACATTATAATGAAGTGGCAGAAGAATTATCCTGTGGCTTTACCCCGGATGCCAGTTTTCCGTGTATTCATGGCGAAAAGGGACTTCTGCAGATGATGGCTTATTCCAAGAACACGAAAATCATCTCTGCAGATGGTGGTTTTGTCTTTAACGCAGTATGTGATTCCTCCACAATAGTTGTTCCTGCCGAAGAGGGACTGAAGGAGAGACTGGAAGCTGTACTTGCAGAGACAAAGCTTCAGGAATATAAGTTAACAGAGGAAAATGGACAGATCAGTATTTATGCAAAGGGAGTTCCGGCACATGCCAGCACTCCGACTCTTGGCGTCAATGCAATAGGTGTTACTTTTGAATGTCTCGAGAAAGCAGGATTTAAGGACGATTTTGTGGAATTCTATAATACACATATCGGCACATCCTGCGATGGTGAAGGCATTGGACTGAAATTTGCAGATGAGTATGGCGAACTTACTCTTTGCAACGGTATGATCAAAACAGAGAATGATGTGATCTCCTGTACAATTGATATCAGAGTACCTGTAACACTGAAATCAGATGAAGTCCGCAGGATGTGTGAGAACAGACTTGAGGATGAGAATGGACGTATAGAGATTCTGGGAATTGGTGATGCCTTATTCTTCCCAAGAGAATCCCCACTGGTAAATGCTTTATACAAAGCTTATACAGATGTAACAGGCGATACAGAGAACAAGCCGATGGTGATCGGCGGTGGAACTTATGCAAAATCTCTTAAGAATATCATTGCATTTGGACCTGAGAAACCTGGAATCGATTATCGTATCCATAGTGCAGATGAATTTATCCTCGTATCCGGCATGGAAGAGGCAGTTCTGGTTTATATGGAAGCAATCAAGAATCTTCTGGCAATCTGATGAAAAATGATAGAGCAGTTATTAAATGGAGAGCAGAACATGAAGTCAGCAGTATTTTTCCCTGGTATCGGGTATCATTGTGACAAGCCGCTTTTATATTATTCACGAAAGCTGGCGCAGGAATGTGGCTATGAAGAAACAATTGCATTAAGCTATACTTATGATGGCGGAAATATCCGGGGAAATGAAGAAAAAATGCAGCAGGCATTCGAAAGCCTTTATGAACAGGCAGAGAAAAGTCTTTCTGCCATTGACTTTGACAAATATGATGAAATATTATTTGTCGCAAAAAGTGTAGGCACGATCATAGCATCCGCATATGCAGAGAAACACAGCATCAGATGTCGGCAGATACTATATACACCATTGAAATACACATATAATTTTGTTCATAGAGATGCCATTGCCTTTATCGGAACTTCAGATCCATGGAGTATTGTTTCTGAAGTACAGGCTCTTTCACAAAAACAGCAGGTGCCAATGTATACTTATGAAAATGCAAACCATTCACTGGAAACAACAGATACACTGGAAAATCTGAAAATTCTCCAGGATGTTATGGGGAAAACTAAAGGATTTTTGAAGCGGAAATAAGAAAAAGCATATAATCATATTGAGTAGATGCGTGCAGAGAAGTGTCAAGAAACTATTTCTTGACACTTCTTTTTGCTCCATGCTATACTCGATTACACAAACTGTTCTGTGTGAAAGTGGTTTCCATAATGTCTCTTTGAAGGTGGTGATATTAATATGAATTTTAAAGATCAGATACAGCAGATTTTTGGAACAACAGATATTCATGAACTGAAGCAGATATCCAGAGATGCCGACAATTACAGATGCTTGAATGCTGATATGAATAACAGCAGTATTTCTGAAAAGAAGAAAAATACCGGAAGAAAAAATTCGTTTACAGAAGAACAGCTGGCACATATTTTGGCATTGCAGAACCGAGGAGAAAAAATTACAGATATTGCCAGACAGTACCATGTTTCCCGCCAGACGATTTACAGTCAGATAAAGCGAGCCTATAATTTTTCTGATGATCCGGATGTGAAAATGCGCATGAATTTTATGAATCATGATGATCTGTGTACAACGATAGATATTGATTTCAGGCATGAAAAAATCAAGATTAAAAACTACACAGATCAGATTATTTTCCGGGCATTTGGAGTTGTAACTGATCCGGATTGGGCTGATTTTGAATATTTTCTGGAAGAACGCTGTTTTCCCAGAACACGCGATCACAGGAAAGATATTCTGAGAGAGATGGGGCTTCCATTTTATGATCCATTGTTAATTGTTGAAAAAACACAGGGTCGCATGTCAGATGATCATCAATGGATTATGATTCTGAAAAAGGAGGGTTGATCAAAAATGGAAATTCGCAATTTTGATGCATATTCTCCCTTGCATAAGAGCGGTCATACTTCCAAGGGAGATCAGCTTAAATGGAAAATTGATGACAGGTGGTATAAGGCTGATTATATGGGATATGAAGGTTTATCTGAAGTTCTTGTATCTGACCTTTTGCAGAAGAGTACTTGTCCTTTTCCTTTTGTTGAGTATGAATCAGCTGTAATTGAGTATAATGGGAAAATATTTCAGGGCTGTTCCAGTTTGGATTTTCTGAAAGCAGATCAGATTCTGATTCCGCTGGAAAAATTGTATCGTCGATATACAGGTGAAAGTCTGGCAGTAAAGCTCTCAGATTTTGCAGATGTTTCGGAACGCATTCAGTACCTGGTAACTCAGGTGGAAGAAATTACAAAAATAGATAATTTTGGAGCGTATCTGACGGCAATGCTGGAAATAGATGCATTTTTCATGAATGAGGACAGACATACCAACAATATTGCGGTCATTTATAATGAAAAGACACAGAAATATGAACTGAGTCCTTTTTTCGATCAGGGACTTTGTATGTTTGCCGACATAAATCAGGATTATCCTATTGATCAGTCATTGGAATATTGTCTGGAAAAAATTGAGGCGAAGCCATTTAGCTCTGATTTCGATATACAGTTGGATGCAGCAGAAGAACTGTATGGCATTCAGATTGGTTTCCAATTTACCTTTAGAGATATTCAGATATACTTACAGAAGAATTCGGAAAATTATCCCAGGGAAGTAATAAGACGTGTGGAGCAGCTGTTAAGAGGGCAGATGCGTAAATATGGGTATCTGATGAAAAAATGATATTACAGAGAGTGTATGAAGTTACAGGCAGGTAAAGGATAAAAAAGTCACTTACCTGCCTTTTCTGGTAAATTTTTGTAACAGCTGTGAGTCGGAGACTGTCAAATCAGTCAATGATACTATACTGCATCATTTCATAATGTAATCTGCATCCTTCCGTAATCTCAAAGGGCAGAAGTGCCCGTGCAACGAGCTTCAGTTCTTCTTCAGGCAGATCTGTTCTGCGAAGATGTGCATAGTCACCATCAATAGATTCTACAATATAATCACAAACTAACATAAAAATCCTCCATTTTACATTTTGCGTAACGCAATGATCATATCTATAGAATACCACAGAGAAAACGGGTATCACAAGTGCCTTCAGATTATATAGACATAAAAAGAGGGCAGTGTTATAATTTTTCCTAAAGAAAATGCATATGGGAGGTATCACAATGTCTAAAGTTGTAAAACTTTCATCCGTAATGGAACGGGAAGAAAAATTAAAGAAAATCTATGAAGGTCTGGAAGAGATAAAAGATCAGCTGACAGCACTGATTGATGAGTATGAAGAAGAGGAGACACATACAGGAAAAGCAGATGAACTGATCGAAGCCCTGGATGCTCTTGAGGATGCTTCGGAAACCATAGAGGATGTGCTGGAAAATTAATGAAGGAGAAAGCATATTTTCACCTGCCCGGGCTGTTTGAGTTTTATGAGCTGTACCGGATGTTCCTGCCTTTATTCCGGGAACACAGGGAATATTTTTACGACTGGTGTGAAATTGGCTCCATATATGGTGCTCCGGCAGACTGTATCTGGGGTGGAGGCAGGGCTGGCTTCGGAGAGAATGACCCGGAGGAGGTTCTTGAACTGATGCAGGAATATGGGATTTCTGCCCGACTGACTTTCAGCAATTCCCTGCTTCTCCAGGAGCACCTTTCAGACAGAAAATGCAATGCACTGTGCCGGTTGTTTGAGAGAAACAGAGAACCGCGAAACGGCGTGATCATTTATTCAGAACTGCTTTTGAAATATCTTAAGGAGCAGTATCCGGGACTCTATTTTGTTTCCTCCACTACCAAGGTTCTGACAGATTTTACACAGTTTGAAGAAGAAATCCGGAGAAAAGATTTCCGTTATGTTGTGCCGGATTTCCGGCTAAACAAGGCTTTTGATAAGTTAAATACATTGTCTCAGGCTGAGAAGGACAAGGTAGAATTTCTCTGCAATGAATGCTGTTGGGCTGGCTGCAGGGACAGAAAAGCCTGCTATGAAACGGTCAGCCGTAAAAATCTGGGCGAAAACTGCCCGGAGCATCACTGCAAGGCACCGGACGGGTCGAGGGGCTATCTTTTTTCAAAGGCTATGGAGAATCCGGGATTTATTAGAATCAATGATATCCGGGATATCTATCTGCCAATGGGATTTTCAAATTTTAAAATAGAAGGAAGAGGACTCGGAAGTGCTCTGATACTGGAATTTCTGCTCTATTACATGACCAGACCGGAATACCAGATACATGTCAGAGAAAAAATCTATCTGGACAGTATGCTGGATCTATTTTGAGAGAATTATACCACCGCATTGTGTTAATATATGACAATGCGGTGGTTTTTCTGTCCGAAAAAGTATGTAGATACCTGAACTCGGTTGCCGCAGCAGTGAAGTTTTCAAAATTATCCCGGAAACAGTTGACATAGCATACAGGTTTCTATATTATATAGATAACCGATATATAGATAATCTATACAATAGGAGGCGAATACTATGGCTATTGAAAAATCACTGGTTTCCGGGAGTATGACAATGCTTATACTGAAATTGCTGTCAGAAAAGGACATGTATGGATATGAGATGATCGATACCCTGCGGCAGAAATCTCAGAACGTGTTTGAACTGAAAGCAGGAACTCTGTATCCGTTACTGCACAGTCTGGAGGATAAGGGATTTCTGACAGTATACGAACAGGAGGCAACTGGAAAGACCAGAAAGTATTACAGCCTGACCAGACAGGGAAGGGGATTTCTGGAAAAGAAAGTAGAAGAATGGAAAGAGTATTCTGCAGCAGTGAGCAATGTGCTTGTAATGGAGGTGTGATCTATGGACGAATATCTGAAAACATTACTGGAACAGATTCGCTGTAAGAAAGCGCGGCCCTATGTAAAACAGGAATTTCAGGATCATATAGAAGATCAGATCGAGGCAAATATGCAGGCAGGCATGGATCGTGAACAGGCAGAGAGGGAAGCTGTCCGGGATATGGGAGATCCTGTGGAAACAGGAATCTCTCTTGACAGTGTCCACAGGCCTCAGGTTGCATGGAAACTTCTGGGGATAATCGTTCTTATCAGCATTGCAGGCGTTTTGATACATGCAGGGATTGCCGGAAAAATCAGTGAGAACGCTGCGGCCGGTTCGGACAGATATGTGTTCCATGTTGTGATCGGACTTGCAGTTATGATGATTTTATATCTTCTGGATTACACTGTACTGGCAAGATTTTCGAAAATAATTGCTGTCATTTTACTGTTTGCCTGTCTGGTTACATTGTTGGGTGGCTATCAGTTAAATGGGGCAAGATACTTCATTGTACTGCCGGGAGGAAGAGGAATATCCATGCAGACTCTGATGCTGTTTTATGTTCCCATATATGGAGCAATTTTGTATAAATATCATGGATGGGGATATAAGGGCTTGATGAGAGCAATCATATGGATGATTGCACCTGTTATATTGGTCTGTGCCATGCCTGCGCTTATGACGGCTTGTATGATGCTGGTATCTATGCTGGTTATGCTGACAATCGCAATTCAAAAGAACTGGTTCACTGTGAGAAAAAAGAGGACCATGTGCGGAATCTGGGCTGGTTTTCTGGCTATGCCTGTGGCAACTTTTGGGCTCAGGTATCTGAGAAGCAGCCTGACAGAATATCAGATCGTACGTTTACAGGCTGTTTTTTCAGGTGGTGGAGAAGAGGATTATTTTACCGGAATGCTACATTCATTCTGGCAGCAAAATAAATGGATAGGGAAAAGTGAATCAGATGTAATGGGAAATCTGGGTATATTTCCACAATCAGTAACATTTCTTCCCTTTTTATCAGCAGGAGGAAGCTGCATTATAGTTTCCTATGGACTGATGGGGATTGTACTGAGTACATACAGATATAAAAATATCTATCCACGGCATCTGAAAATAGGTTTCAAATTCGATAAAACTAAAGCAAGAAAAGCTCTGTATGTCTCAAAAATGTCCATGTGTATATTGACAGGAGGCACTGTTGTTGTTATGTGCGTTGCCATATATTGGGATTTGTGTAAGAGTTATATGAATATTCCGTTTAAAATTATAACCATTGTACTGATATTGCTTCTGGTTGGAAATATGAGAAAGATTGTGCAGCACAATGAAATGAACAGATAGAAAATGTAAAAAAATGTATTAAGAAAAATACCGCCATATTGATTGTGATAAGTCAATATGGCGGTATCTTTATCCGTTAACTATTTGGAGTAATTGACTGACGGTATAATTTCCGGAATACTTCATCTGCATTTTTGTCTTTCAGATAAATCGGTTAGGTACTCCCGTATTCGTTAAGTATAGTCCTCATTCGTGCCTTGAAAATGTCTTCGGCTGTTCTTTTGTCTTTTATCATTTGTAAGGATTTACGTTTGTCCTCCTTTATATGCTCATTTTACCAGAATATACTTCATTTCTCCAGTCGAAATTGTGAAAAGACAGGTTGACTTTTCGACAGTATATTGTTTACTCTGAAAAAAGAAAATTATTTTTATTAAAACTGCAACTTTACCATTCAAAATCCGTCTTATCTTATGAAGACAAAATAAAAGAAACGTGAGGTGAAAAAAGTGGAAGATACAGTAATTATCAATCTGTATTTTGACAGATCGGAAAAAGCCATACAGGCGACCGAAGAAAAGTATAGCAGGTACTGCTTCAGTATTGCCTGGAATGTTCTGTATGATAAGGAAGACTCCGATGAATGCGTCAATGATACATGGCTAGCCACATGGAACTCCATACCACCCAGAAAACCGGCAATTCTATCTGTTTTTCTTGGAAAAATAACCCGAAACCTGGCAATTGACTGTTTTCGCAGGAAAAAAGCTGCAAAACGGTCAACAGAGCACATATTAGAATTATGCAAAGAACTGGAAGAGATAGAGGATGTAACAGCATATTCTTTGAATGATGAAATTCAGAGAAAAGAGATTCTGGAAATTCTTGAAAAATTTCTGGAATCCCTGAAAAAAGGTGACTGTGACATTTTTATACGACGCTACTGGTATATGGACAGCATCAGCGAAATTTCAGCCCGTCATGGAATTTCAGAAAGCAGAATCAAATCCAGCCTCTATCGAAGCAGAAAAAAACTATGGGAAAGGGTGAAGCATTTATATGGAAAAAGGATTTAAAACATTAGAACTGATCGGTGATCTGGATGATAAATACATATATGAAGCTTCTAAACCATGGAAAAAACAGCACCGCTTTTCACGGATGCAGAGAAAGTGGAAAATAGCAGCAGCCGGAATCATACTGCTTATCACTGCAGGATGTACACTGAAGTATCAGGAAGATGTAAAAGCAGCATTACAGAGAGTGACCTCCTGGATCGGACAGGCACTGGGAATTGAGAACGGTGACACCGATTCTTATACAAATGTTGTAGGAAAAAGCATCTCAAGAGATGGAATCACCATAACATTGAATGAGATTGTAATGGACAGCAAAAATCTATGGATTGCATATTCCGACAGTGAAGACTTAAACGACAAGAATCACACCGGAAAAGAACAAACGAAAAAAGACCTGACCTCTCAGGACACAGACTCAGATACACAGAATACAATAGAGGACAAAATCTTATTTACAGAAGTACGAATTAATGGTCAGGAAATCCATCAGGGTCTGGGGCAAAGAACAGTCAATAACAATGCTTTGTCAGAAAATCCAATAACAGTAGAAGACTTTACAATTGGAGAAGAAATCAACACAGAGGGAACTGTAAACATAGAGTTCAAAGTATGGTCGATCGCAATGTCTGATGCCGAAACATGGGAAAACATCCAGAAAATACAGGCCAATACACAACCTTATACATTTAAACTCACAACATCAAAAGAAGAGCTGGAGAAAAACACCGTAGATATAAATCTGGATCAGAACATTAAATTCGATTCCAACATTCTCAACCTTACAGAATTCAGATGGAATCCATTCGAAAGTACAATTTACGGAACATATGATGGAACAGTGTATATTGACAGTGACTATTATCTGATTGGAACAGACGATCAGGGAAACAAAATCTGCTATCAGGAGACAGGAAGAAATGGCGAAGAAACTGCATTCCAACAAACCATAGACCCTGAATTCACCGTCTACAAAGAAATCTCTCCGGAAGCAAAATTAATCACATTACAATTATATGAAGTAAAAAACGATACAGCCCACCAGGTATTCGAAGAAAAAACAGATAAAGATTCCTCAGATGATGTCTACGAAGAATCTGCAGGCTATGTATATAATGAGGGAGAAAGCCCCACAGATGACGCAATACTAATAGGAGACAAGTTTACAGTACAGATAAGATGAAAATGAAGAAGACATATTATTTAAACAAAGATGTTCTGCCGACAATCCCGGTACCACATGATTGTATAATTAAAAAAATCCGTATAGAGCACAAATGGCTAATATTTACCTTTGACAATGATACATCCTATTATGATTCTGTCAGAAAACTTAGCCCAAACATCAGGAATTTGATTTTGAAATATCATCTAAGTAATCCAGAAGACTTTTCTGTATATAAGTGTAGTAAAACTTTAAAACGAATCTTAAATAAAGAATGCTATATACGCCAGAATACCAGGAAAATTACAAAATTACCCCGCAAACGTCTGGAATATTTGTACCATAATGTAGGATACTGTTCGATTATAACTAAGTTGCATTCAGATGCTCCTGTTATGATAGATGCAGGGGTTGATTATCTGGTATATGAGTGGATAGAATAGTATGACTAATGAAGTAAAATATATATCTTTGTAGACGTTACATCTTCGAAACGTTATACTATTTCCATAAACTAATCGAGGTGATCCCAAAATGAAAAACAAAATCCTGGTAATCGAAGATGACAGAGCAATTTCCGAATTATTATGTATGAACCTAACCATAGCTGGATACGAAACAGTAGCCGCCTACGACGGAATAGAAGCCCAGCGCCTATTGCTATGGAATGAAGATGCAGACCTTGCAGTTGTCGATATTATGCTTCCCGGCAAAGATGGCTTTGCTCTGATGGAAGATTTCCGCGCAAAGAATCTCCCGGTGATCTACCTTACTGCAAAAGATGACGTAGCATCCAAAGTAAAAGGCCTGAAACTCGGTGCAGAAGATTATATGGTAAAGCCTTTCGAAATGTTGGAACTTCTTGTACGGATTGAAAAAATCCTTGAAAGAACCGGCCGTGCAAAGAGAATTCTCACAATCAAAAATATTCAGGCAGATCTCCAGAGCCATCAGATTCTGAAAGATGGGATTCCCGTAAACCTGAAACCACTGGAATACGATCTCTTTATCCTGCTCTTACAGAACAAAAACATCGCACTTGGAAGAGAAGAACTATTAAAACGTGTCTGGGGCGAAGAATATCTGGGAGAGAGCAGAACTGTAGACGTGCATATCGGCCAGCTCCGCAAGAAACTGGAGTTGTACGATGAAATAAAAACAATCCCAAAACTTGGCTATCGACTGGAGGACTAACCGCTATGAAGTTGTGGAAACGGACAGTAGCACTTATGCTGATAACACTTTTGTGCTCTCTGATACCGGTCGGTGTCCTGAGCCTGTATGTCACAGGAAAAAGAAGCCTGAATAATGCTGCTGAAACCTATGGACGACAGCTTGCAAATGGAAAAAATCTCCTGGAACAATTCTGGGACAACAGTAAATATGAGCAGATGTCAGAAACAGGAAAAAAATCTTATCTGGAATTCCAGTTTCTGAGATGCTGCGGTGAGAAAATGCTCCTCATTAATTCCGAAAGTAAAGAAGCCGTAGTAAACCGCACAGATTATGAGATTGTCAGCATGGATAATCTCGGTTTAAACAACAAAACGGATTCCTATGAGTACAAAATCCAGAAACTGAATCACAAATACTTACTTTTACAGCATACGCTGCTTACAAATCCAGAGGGTTACGAAATACTTTCAGTCCGTGATGTTACTTCTATGTTTACGGAACTGAGACAGACGGCAGCCTGGTTCCTGGGAATCTATCTGGCAGTATTTTGCATTGCTGGTCTGTTTATCTATCTAATGATGAAGCGGACCGTACAGCAAATGGAAAAACTGCAGGAAGTAGCCGGAAAACAGGAAATGCTTATGGGAGCACTTGCCCACGAAATGAAAACACCACTTACTTCTATTATCGGATATTCAGACACCCTGCGTCATGTAAAATTAAACGATGAACAAAAAGACCGCGCCCTGGAACATATAAGCCGCGAGGGAAAAAGACTTGAAAAACTTTCCGGAAAAATGCTCCAGATGCTGGGACTCCATCAGAATGATTCAATAAAAATGGAGTTACACACGATAGGAGAACTGCTAGAACATGTAGTTCAGCTGGAGGCAGAACCAGCAGCGCAGAGACAGATACAATTACAGACAGAGTACGAAGATTTTTTCCTGAAAATGGATGATGAATTAATGGAAAGTCTTCTTGTAAATCTGATAGATAACGCTCTCCGTGCTACAGAAGCAGGAGGTCGTATTACCGTAAAAGCATATAAAGAATCGGGTAGGAAAATTCTGGAAGTTGCAGACAACGGTCGGGGAATCCCACAGGAAGAACTGGGAAAAATTACGGAAGCTTTTTACATGGTAGACAAATCCAGAAGCCGCCAGGAGGGCGGAGCAGGACTTGGACTTGCGTTATGTGTAAAAATCGCAGAAGTTCATGGAGGCAGACTGGACATCACAAGCCAGCTTGGAACAGGAACGAAAGTAAGAGTAATATTTGATAAAAAAAGATAAGGATTTAACCTGATCAAACAAATATTCTGCTTCAATTATGAATAACTGACCGATCCAGACGTATTCACTCGTTATTACATGGACAATATTAAACAGATGAAATTTACAACTTGTTTACATCTTGATGAATACATTAGAAGTACAGTATGGTACTCTTTTCTTATAAGAAGAGGGTACCTTTTTTAACTAAACTGCGAAGCAGATGATTTTATCCGCTTGACTGAATCAGGAATGTAAAGAATGCGGATAATTTTATCTGACTGACCAAATTAAGCAGCAAAGAAAATATTTTATCTGCTCAGCTACATATGCGAAAGGAGGAGAAAGAAATGAAGAAAATAAAAATATTTGTGGGAGCTCTTTTATGTATGAATCTTTTAACAATATCAGGATGTGACAAGGTCGTTCATTCTGCCGTTGTAGAAGAAAAGGATAAGACTGTTGTAAAGACAGAGGAAAACAAAGAGAAAGAAACAGTTCAGAAAACAGTCGCTGAACAGGTTCAGGCTCCGGAAACCTATCAGACAACCATTCAGTCGGATTTAAGATCCTCAGAGCGAACAGATCAGGAAAATCCTATGAAATTTACCTTGACAGCCGATGCACCGGTGGAAGTGCCGGATGTGGATGCCATATGTCTGAAAAATGTAAAAAAAGCGACAATTTCTGAAGAAGAGCCACAGAAAGTACTGGATACTTTTGCCAAAGGGCAATTGTTGAAACAAGACTATGATGGATTGGCAGAAACATATGAGGTGGATGGACTGACGTACCAGTATACAGGTACATTCCCCGATTTAGAAGCATTTAGTTTTTGGGAAAAATATGCTGCGTTTGATGATGTGAACGAAGAAAATATGTCTCAGGATGAGAAAAAACAAAGAGCAGAACGATTTCAGAATTATATAAAAGCAGGAAATCAGAATATGACTGATGACGGCGCAGAAAATTATGTAAAGGATATTGTTTCTGGAGAATGGCACCTGTTTGACAGTGCATCAAAAGAACTCACAGAAGAAAACTGCACTTTGGAAAAGACCTCTTTTTTCTTTGAAAGAATGGTCGATGGTGTACCTGTTAATTATATACGGAATTCTTATCTGCCATATGATGAATTATCCCGTCCCTGGATAGATGAAGACGATAATTTTCATGAAGCGCAGTGCGATGTGTGGGATAATGAATCGCTGACAATGATTTTCTGCAGCGGAACACTTCAGAGTTTCCAACACAGTGATCCAATTGAGGTATCAGATGCTTCAGATGAAGCATTGTTTCTTCTGCCATTTGATGAAGTCAAAGATATTTTTGAAAATACGATTACCATGCAGATTATGACAGAACAGGAATACCATCTGCCGGCAGTAGATGGCATAAGTTTCTGTCGTTATCCATCTGTTGATGCACAGAGTGTTGAGATGACAATAACTAAAGTTCAACTGGGATATATGCGTGTGCGGGAGGGTAACAGCAGTACAGAGGGAAGTCTGATTCCGGTATGGGATTTCTATGGAACCTGGAATTCCCAGGAACCGGCCTATGCAGATGGCGGTGATGAAATGGTTATAGACAGCGTTACTATGGATCGCATCGGTGTACCACTTCTCACAATTGATGCACGAGATGGCAGTGTCGTACAAAGAGTACAGAATGGACCATCATCAGGTACATTTCCTGGTGGTGTTGGAGAGTGCGAATAAAACGAATAAATAAGAAATGACATCTCCTTATGGCATGAGATAAAAAATATCGCCACATTGCCTTATAATGGGACAATGTGGCGTACACTTTATCAGTTAGTTGTTTATAGCAATTCCATAGAATGATTAGAATATAGAATATTTTCTGGTTTTGCTATAATTTTGTTTATATTTTCAAAAATCCTGTTCATGTACAACCAAAACAAGTCAAAAGTATAATAAGGGAAACCACTGAAATCAGGTTTCCGTAATGGACATTTCTGTGATGGCAGAAATGTCTTTTACATATAACGGCAGATTTTAAAGTAGTTAGCGTAAAAGTTCATAACGTAATGAATGTAGGATACAAATTTTTTCATTTGGTTTTCCTCCTTTTCTTTATCTTACAGGCACATTATAGTATAGGAAAGAGAAGATTACCTGCCAAATGAAAGGAAAAAGTAGACAAAACTTGCAGGAGATTAAATAGTATGTTTCCGGTATATGAAGAAAAAAAGGAAAATCTGCATTTGAGGTTAATGGCATCTGGACATGCTTCTCCTCATCTGCACAATTCAATTGAGTTTATTTATGTGACAGAAGGTACGCTGGAACTGGGAATGGGGCAGGAATTATTTCATATGGAGACAGGGGATTTTGCAGTTATATTTCCGGATGTGATTCATCATTACCAGGTCTTTTCAGATGGAGTGAATAAGGCATGTTATCTTTGGGCACAGCCATCTCTTGGAGAACAGTTTGCTGCTACAATGCAGAATTTTTGTCCGGTGAATCCGGTGATAAAGAAGAAAGAAGTATCACCGGACATTGTAAATGCGATTCACTGTCTGAGGGAAAACAAGAAACAGAAAAAGAGAGATGCAGTCGTTGAGCAGGCGTATGTACAGATTTTACTGGCCAGAAGTATTCCCTGTTTTAGTTTAACAGAGAAAGAGAATGTGGAGAGCAATGACATCATTTATCAGACGGTATCCTACATTGCCAAGCATTATAAGGAAGATATTTCTCTGGAAACAATGGCCAGAAATCTGGGAATCAGCAAATACGCACTGTCCAGAGTATTTTCGGGAACTTTTCATCGTAATTTTAAGCAGTATTTGAATGAGCAAAGATTAAACTATGTCTGTGTACACCTGGAATGTACGGATAAAAGCATTACAGATATTTGTCTGGATGCAGGATTTGAAAGCCAGAGAACCTTTAACAGGGTTTTCCGTGAAAGATATAAAGTAACTCCGAGAGAGTACAGGAATCTTTACAGGGAACAATATAGAGTTCAGCCTCAGGATAGTAATATGTGAAATATAAAGGTAAATCACAGGGGATAAAATATCCGATTACCTCATATCAGAGAAATATATGCAATATGCACAAAAATCACAGTATAAAACTGTCTATATTTATTATTGCGCAAATATTGCGTAAAGAGAAAGTTAAAAACTCTTTAATTTTGTGCATATTTTGTCTCATTCGGTTTATATAGTTTCGATTTCTTTTATTTTATAATAATCACCGAACAAAGGCGAAAACCGCCTGAACGGAGAAATCGGTATAAACTATGAGAGGAAGTAGAAAATGGAAGAAAAAAAGTACTTAAAATGGTATAACAAAGTCGGATATGGCTCGGGTGATGTGGCAGGTAATGTTGTTTATGCATTCTTATCCTCCTTTGTAATGCTGTATTTGACCAATACGGTTGGATTGAATGCAGGTATCGTCGGAACCCTGATCGCATTGTCAAAGTTATTTGATGGTGTAACAGATATTTTCTTTGGTTCCATGATTGATAAGACGCACACAAGAATGGGAAAGGCAAAACCATGGATGCTTTATGGCTATATCGGATGCGCCGTAACCCTGATCGGTATCTTTGCAATCCCGGAAAGTCTTGGAAAAACAGCACAGTATGCATGGTTCTTTATTGCATATTCCTTACTGAACGCAGTTTTCTATACAGCAAACAACATCGCATATTCAGCGCTGACAGCACTGATCACAAAGAACAGCAAAGAACGTGTGGAAATGGGATCTTACCGTTTCATCTTTGCATTCTCTACCAGTCTTCTGATCCAGTCTGTTACAATTAAATTTGTAGAGATCATGGGTGGCGGAGCAGCAGGATGGAGAACTGTAGCCATCATTTACGCGATCATCGGTCTGGTCGTTAATACAATTTCCGCATTATCTGTTAAAGAACTTCCGGAAGAAGAATTAAATGACGGTGTGGATAATTCCGCAGATGAGAAATACTCTCTTGTTGAAGCAGCAAAACTGCTGTTTGCAAATAAATATTACATTATGATCTGTGTTACTTATATTCTTCAGCAGATTTACTCAGCTATGCTGAATATGGGTATTTACTATATGATGTATGTTCTGTTAAATGAAAACTTATTCCCTGTATTCTCATGGGCGATCAACATTCCACTGATCATTGCTCTTCTGATCACACCATCACTGGTGGCAAAATGGCAGGGATTATATAAGTTAAATGTTACCGGCTATGCGATCGGAACTATTGGAAGAGGACTTGTAATCGTTGCCGCATATATGCACAGTGTTCCGCTTATGCTGGCGTTTACAGCAGTTGCAGCTTTTGGTATGGGACCATGGCAGGGAGACATGAATGCGGTAATTGCCAATTGTTCTGAATATACATACCTTACAAAAGGCAAACGTGTAGATGGAACGATGTATTCCTGCACATCTCTTGGCATCAAGCTTGGAGGCGGACTTGGAACAGCTATCACAGGATGGCTTCTGGCATTCAGTAAATTTGATCAGAATCTGACAACACAGCCAGCTTCCTGTATTAGCATGCTTCATATTATGTATCTCTGGGTACCGTTTGCTATCTGCATCATTATCACATTTATCATGTCAAGAATGAATGTAGAGAAAGCAAACAAAGAGCTGGTATCCGGAAGAAGATTAAACGGATAATAAATAAAAATTATATAAAGACTAAAAAGATGATTCCCCTCCGTTTTGATAAAAACAGAGGGGAATTATTAAATAGAGATAAATGGGAATTTTGTACTATAACAATGCCGGAAAATATTGTTATAAGAAAGTAATAAATGGGGTGAGCAAATGCCAAACAGGAGAAGAGAAGCCAAATTCAAATATTGTCAGATCCCGGATGGGGCGGATTTGCTGGCAGTGCTGGGAAGTGCAGGGATCAAAACATATGGTCTGGATGAGGTGAGAAGAACCGTTCTGCCAAATCATTTTCATAATTTACTGGAGATTGGAATCTGCAGAAGGGGAAGAGGAACGGTAGTATTTAATAATGACAGAAGATTTTATACAGAGAATTCAGTGATCATTATTCCTGCAAATTTTCCTCATAATATTATTAATGCGGAGGGAGAGAAAAGCTTCTGGGAATTCATTTATGTTGATACCATGGAATTTTTATTAAGCGCAAAATTCAGAAAAAGAGATGCTCAGCGTTTCCAGAACCGTATTGAAAGCGGCCCGATCAAAAGGCAGAAGGAAGAAGTCCCGCTGCTTGTGCGTGAACTTGACTGTCTTATGGATCAGATCAGAATACAGGATTATGGGTACAGAAATTGTGTAAAAGGACTTCTATTTACGGTGCTTATGGAAATCGTGAAAATTAATTCGGATGAATTTGTAAATGAGAAGCGTCAGGACACAATGGAATATGTAAATGATGATAAGTCCGGAAAGCTACAGCTTGCACTTTCATTTGTAGAGGAACATTTTGCGGAAGACATCAAGATATCTGATATTGCGGAAGCAACATTCATCAGTGAAAGCTATCTTAGAAGGTTATTTTCCGAAAAATATAATATGACTCCCGTTCAGTATGTAAATTATATCCGGATACAGGAAGCCTGTAAGCTGTTAAAAAATACAAAATTTAATATCAGTGAAGCGGCACAAAAAGTAGGATTCAATAATATGTCTACATTTATAACAAATTTCAGAAAAGTAAAAAACCAGACACCCGGACAGTGGATAAAAAATATGCATAAAAGCATAGAAGAAAATACATATAAACAGTAAATCGGAGAAAAAAGCAAAAGATGTGAGCAAAAACTGAAAATAGATTTGCACAAGAGAATGAAATATTTACTTATTGTAGCGAAAACAATAACTTTTTGAACAAGAAATTAGGCATAATTTATACAAGTTGAATCGGTTTAACAGAGAAAAATGTACATAATAACCAAAAAATAATGCGCAAAATATAGGAGGAATGAGAGTGAAGAAGCGAACAAAAATTATTGCTCTTCTTATGGCAACTATCGTAGGCAGCAGTCTTTTAGCTGGATGTGGAGCAGGAACGGATACAAAATCAGACAGTACTTCTGATACAGAGAAATCAGACAGTGCAGAGAAGACATCTTCAGATGGTGATGACCAGACTCTGACTGTATGGGCATGGGACCAGTCATTCAATATTTACGCAATGAAAGAGGCAGAGAAGATCTATCAGAAAGATCATCCGGATTTCAAGCTTAATATTGTAGAAACTCCATGGGATGACATGCAGACTCAGCTGGGAACAATTGTTGGCTCAGGAAATTATTCTCAGCTTCCTGATATCTGTCTGATGCAGGATTTTGCATTTCAGAAATATGTAACTACTTATCCGGATCTGTATCAGGATATTACAGATTCAGGAATTGATCTTTCACAGTTTGCCGAGAGTAAACTGGCAGCATCTACAATTGATGGAAAGAATTATGGAGTTCCATTTGATAATGGTGCTGAGGTTGCATGTTACAGAACAGATATTCTTGACCAGGCAGGTTATACACTGGATGATCTGACGGATATCGACTGGAACAAATTTATTGAAATCGGATCTGATGTTTATGAAAAAACAGGTTACTCCTTACTTTCTGTTCAGGCAGGAAGTTCAGACCTGATCTATCAGATGATGCAGTCAGCAGGATTTGGAACATGGAAAGACGACGGTACTCCTGATATTGCCGGAAACGAACATATTAAACAGTGCATTGAGATTTATCAGGAAATGGTCGAAGCTCATGTCCTTGCAGTTGTAAACAGCTGGGATGAATATGTAGCAACCTTTACAAGTGGAAAGACAGCAGGCGTTATCAATGGATGCTGGATCCTTGCATCTATCCAGACAGCAGAAGACCAGTCCGGAAACTGGGGACTGACAGATATGCCGGCAATTCCGGATGCGGAAACTGCTACCAACTATTCAAATCAGGGTGGTTCCACATGGGCGATCACTACAAACTGCAAAAATACAGAACTTGCAGAAGATTTCCTTGCAAAAACATTTGCGGGAAGTGTAGAACTGTATGACACCATTCTTCCAAGCTCCGGAGCACTTGCTACATGGCTCCCGGCAAGTGAGAGTGAAGTTTACAGTGAGCCGCAGGAATTCTTCGGCGGACAGGCAATTTACAAACAGATTTCCGACTTTGCTTCCAAGACACCAACTGTAGATCTGGGCGTATATTACACTGAGGCAAATCAGGCACTTGCTACAGCAGTGGCAAATGTATCCGGCGGATCAGACATTGATTCTGAACTGAAGACAGCACAGGATACAGTAGAATTTAATATGGGACAGTAATTCAGACAGAGAGATGCTCCTGTATAAAAAGTGCATGAGCATCTCTTTCCATATCATCTTTCCCATAACAATTTTTCTGATCATATAAGTGTGAAAGAATATCGTAATGAAAGCTGGTGTAAATCTATGAATAAAAAGAAAGGTCTCAGTATGAGACAGAAACAGAATGCAACCGGATGGTTATTCCTGGTTCCTGCGATCATACTGATCTGCGGATTCAGTATCTATCCGATGATCAGTGCCCTGATCACTTCTTTCAAAACAGGAACCGGTACAAACATGACATTTACCGGACTTACAAACTACATAAGATGTTTCAAAGATGATGTATTTATCCAGTCACTGAAGAACTGCTTTTTCTATCTGATCATTCAGGTTCCGGTCATGCTGATCCTGGCATTGGCTCTGGCATCTATCCTGAATAATCCGAAGATCAAAGCAAGAGGATTTTTCAGAACAGCAATTTTCCTCCCATGTGCAACTTCTCTGGTTGCATATGCGATCATTTTCCGTTCTTTATTTGCAACAGACGGATTTATTAACACCATTGCTGTAAAACTTGGAATTCTTGACAGCGCATATAATTTCCTGGCAAACCCATTAAGTGCAAAGATCGTTATCATTATTGCGCTGGTATGGAGATGGACAGGATATAATATGGTATTCTATCTGGCAGGACTTCAGAATATTGAATATTCTGTTTATGAAGCAGCCAAGATTGACGGCGCTTCTGCAATCCAGACTTTCTTTAAGATCACAGTACCTTTACTGAAACCTACAATCCTGATGACTGCCATCATGTCCACAAATGGTACACTGCAGTTATTCGATGAATCTATGAACCTGACACACGGCGGTCCTGGAAATGCTTCCATTACCATGTCTCATTATATTTATAATATGTCATTCAAGGGCGTACCGAATTTCGGATACACTTCAGCAATGTCATTTATTATCCTGATCATGGTGGCAATCCTGGCACTTGTACAGATGAAAGTAGGTGATGATCGTGAATAATAAAGTAAAAATGACTCTTATGTATATTTTCCTCGGAATCTGTACAGTAATTTCTGTATTCCCGTTATTATGGATGATCATTGCAGCAACAAACAAGAGCGTGGATGTTATCGCAGGTAAGCTTACTTTCGGTTCTTACCTGATGGAGAACTACAGAAATCTGATCAGTCAGCAGCCATTGTGGGGAAACTTCCTCAATTCCTGTAAATATACGATTCTTGTAACTGCTTTCTCCCTGATTGTAAGCTCTCTGGCAGGTTATGCTTTTGAGATTTACCGTGACAAGGCAAAAGAGAAAATGTATGCCATCGTATTGATGTCCATGATGATTCCGTTTGTTGCACTGATGGTACCGTTATTCAGAATGTATTCCCGTCTGGGACTCTTAAATACAGCAGTAGGCTTTATGCTTCCGTCTCTGGCAACACCGCTTCTGATCATGATGTTCAGAACTAATGCCAAAGCATTTCCGGTAGACATTATCGAAGCTGCACGTATTGACGGTCTTAGCGAATTTGGAATTTTCTTCCGCATGTATATCCCATCCATGAAATCCATTTTTGCGGCAGCTGGTGTAGTTACATTTATGAATGCATGGAATAACTACTTATGGGCGAAGGTAATCATGTCTGATAATACAACTCAGACAATGCCTATGCTGATCTCCAACCTGACATCAGGATATGTGACTGACTACGGTATGGTTATGCTGTCAGTTCTTATCACGACAATTCCGACAGCGATCGTATTCTTCTTACTGCAGAAGAACTTCGTAGAAGGTATTACAGGATCAGTAAAATAAGACAGACGAGAGGATGCACATACATGGATAATAAAGTAAATATCAGCCAGGTGGCCAAGGATGTAGGTGTATCAGTTTCGACAGTTTCGAGAGCTTTGTCCGGCAAAGGGCGGATCTCAGAATCTACAAGAGAGAAAATCAACAGCTATCTTTCAGAAAAGCAGCTAATTCCTAACACAAGGGAAAAACGTTATACAGACATTGTTACGAAGATGATATCTGTGGTGTTACCCGGAGAAGAAAACTTTGCCTCTATGCCATATTTTTTAAACATTTTGCTGAGTGTATATGATTATTTTTCCATCCGTGGCTACCAGGTAAATCTGATCAAGGTGACACCAACAGATATTTCCAATCTGACACATGCGGTGGAAGAACATGTCATGGATGGCGTGATCCTTACACGTATGGTGGAAAACAACGACGAGATTGTTTATCTGAAGCAGGCCGGTGTTCCATTTGTAGTAATCGGACCTTATGATGATCCATCTGTACTTCAGGTGGATACAGATAATGAAGCTGCATGCTGTGATATTACGAATGTACTGCTTCAGAAAGGTCTGGACAAAATGGCAGTTATGTGTGCGAAACAGGAACATTACATTAACAGAAAGAGATTTCAGGGAATATTGAAAGCCTACATGGAAAGTTACATGTTGCTTGACCGCAGATATGTTTTTTATGATACAGAATTCGAGAATATAGCGGAAATGGCGATAGAGAAGGTGCTGGCATCTGATGTAAACTGTATTCTGTGTATGGATGACAATATCTGTTTGGTGATCTTAAGAATTCTGCGCAAAAAGGGAATTCCGGTTCCTGAAAGAATAAAAGTGGCTTCTCTTCATAACAGTAATCTGCTGGATGAATGGTATCCACCTGTCAGCTGTGTTCACTTTGATGTGGATGAGCTTGGAAAAGAGGCAAGCAGGATTTTGTATGTATATCTTACAGAAAATAAGAGACTGCCGAAATCTATATTAGGCTATGAACTGCAAATGAAGGCTTCTACAAATTAGCCGGTAAAAATATAAACCGGATGTAAAAAAAGGCTTATTTGCCGGATAGAAAAAACGATGTCAGATCCCAAGAGGTGTTCATGATCTGACATCGTTTTTCCATATAAGTATATTTATGTTAAGGAGGTTTTTATGGAGTTTAAAACAGACATGCTGCTTCATGGCGGCGACTATAATCCGGAACAGTGGTTAAAGAGACCTGATATTCTTGAAAAAGATATAGAAATGCTTTCAGAATCAGGATGCAATGTGGTAAGCCTTGGGATTTTTTCCTGGGCAACACTGGAACCGGAAGAGGGAGTTTTTAACTTTGGATGGCTGCAGGAGATTATTGATAAGCTTTATAAAAGAGGAATTTACACAATTCTGGCAACTCCGTCAGGTGCGAGACCGAAATGGATGGCAGATAAATATCCTGAGGTTCTCCGTGTAGATGAAACACGACACAGAAATCTCTTCGGGTTCAGACATAATCACTGTTATACATCTCCTGTATACAGAGAAAAAGTACATATCATAAACAAAAAGCTGGCAGAAGAAGTGGCCGTACATCCGGGCGTAATTTTATGGCATATTTCTAATGAATACGGCGGAGAGTGCCATTGCCCGCTCTGCCAGGATGCATTCCGCAAATGGCTGAAAGAAAAATACCAGACGATCGAAAATCTGAATGATCAGTGGTGCACTACATTCTGGAGCCACAACTATAACAGCTTTGATCAGATTGAGAGTCCGTCAAGGATCGGAGAAACTCAGCTTCATGCATTAAATCTGGACTGGAAACGATTTGTTACCCATCAGACTGCGGATTTCCTCCATCATGAAATTCAGGCAGTGAGGGATGGTGGAAGCAATCTTCCTACAACAGCAAATCTCATGTATCATTATAAAGGGCTGGACTATTTTAAGATTGCAAAAGAAATTGATGTCGTTTCCTGGGATACTTACCCTACATGGCATAAAGAAGATGCGATCGACACAGCTGATGATAATGGATTGTATCATGATCTGATGCGGTCTCTGAAGGGAAAACCATTTATCCAGATGGAATCCTGCCCGGCAGCTACTAACTGGCAGGGTGTAAGTAAACTGAAGAAGCCGGGAGTTCTCTTTGCACAGTCTATGGAAGCAATCGCACATGGAAGTGAGGGGGCGCTTTATTTCCAGATCCGTCAGAGCCGTGGAGCTTCTGAGAAGTTCCATGGAGCAGTGATCGATCATTATGGCGGAAAAGATACAAGAGTATTTAAAGAGGTTTCTGAAACCGGAGAAGCCCTGAAAAAGATAAAAGAACTGGCCGGAACGATCGTAAACAGTAAAGCAGCGATCATCTATGACTGGGACAGCCAGTGGGCAATGGAAGACAGTCAGGGACCGAGAAACAAAGGACTTCACTATATGGAAGCGCTGAGAAAATTTTACAGAGGTTTCCGCAGACAGGGACTGAATGTAGATCTGATAGATATGACCTGTGATCTGGACAAATATAAGATACTGGCACTGCCTATGGTATATATGTTTAAAAAGGGATTTGCAGAGAAAGTCCGTGCTTTTGTGGAAAATGGCGGTTATCTGATCACAAGTTACTGGTCAGGAATCGTGGATGATACAGACAGATGTTATCTGGAGGGAACGCCTCACGGACTGATGGATGTACTGGGGATCAGAAGTACAGAGCTTGATGCTCTTTACGACTGGGAAGAAAACAGACTGATTCCTGTACAGAATAATGAACTTGGACTGGACAGAACCTATACCTGTAAATATCTGTGTGATCTTGTGGAACTTCGCGGCGCACGTTCACTGATGACTTATGGAGAGGACTTCTATAAAGGATATTCCTGCCTGACAGTCAATGAGTACGGAAAAGGAAAAGCATGGTATGTAGCTGCTGACGCTGAAAGAGATTTCTATGATGATTTCATTGGAAAAGTAGTTGCTGACAGTGGTATTTCCTGCGGAGTAAAAGGAGAAATCCCGGATACACTGGAAATTACAGTAAGAGAAAATGACGATGCAAAATATTATATTTATCAGAACTTCGGAACAGATGCAGTTGAGCTTCCATTGCCGGAGGGAGAGATAGAATGGGTTTACGGCAGCGGAGAAGAACGACTGAAAGTTTATGGACTTGCGGTTGCAAAGATAAAAATAGTTTAACTAAATAAACTGCGGAGCAGTTATTTGGTGTAGAGCCACGTAGCGAAGCGGATGATTTTATCCGCTTGACAATTGCAGCTAACAAAATGTTATATAAATAAATGAAAAAAGGTGACAGCTGAATGGATTTTCAGACGGTCACCTTTTCGGTTAAAAAGATCATTAGAAGTACTAATATAGTCAAATGGAGAAATATTCGTTTCACTGTCTGTTCATAACCAAATGACAGACATGAAATTCTATTTAGAATGAATTTCTTCATTGATCAACAGCTGCTTACGAAACTGTGAGGGAGAAACTCCAAACTGTTTTTTGAAAAAACGACTGAAATAAAGAGGATTCTCATATCCTACCAGATTGGAAATCTCTGAAATATTATAATTAGTTGTTTCCAGCAGAGATTTGGCATTGGTGGTTCGCAAAAGCTGGACATACTGAGCCGGCGTAGTATTTGTATATTGCTTGAAATTCTGGATAAACCAGCTGACGCTGATATTGTGGGAAGCAGCATAATCTTCAATACTCACAGGTTTATTATAATGTGTCCGAAAATATTCCACAGCCTGAGCCATGTCATCCATGATCATTGGATTCTTTTTTCTCGGTTTGGTAAGAAACTGGCGGTGAATCAGAATAAAAAGCTGACGCAGATAATTGACCAGTAATTCTTCATAGTCTTCCTGCTTAAGCTGCAGTTCCTGAATCATGTTTTGATATAGTTGTTTATATTCCATAGAAATACCAGAGCAGATTACATGCACATCATCTGCAATCCCGTATTTACGCAGGATATTCTTTACATTATTTCCTGTGAAATGAACCCAGTACACTTCCGGATGCTCCGCTCCATAATAATAGTAGCGCTGTTCTTCTTTCGGACGGTACAGTACCATGTTTCCGGCAGATACGACCTGCTCTTTTCCATTAAAATAGAAGTGAGCTTTACCGGAAGCAATGTATAAAAGCTGATAATCTACACGCCCGCGGGGACGGTGAGTGGGAAGTTTTTTTACTGTATAGAGACGGTAAGTACCGCAGCTTCCGACAAATAGAGAATGCTTTTTATCTTTAAAATCAACACGGGACTGATGCCAGTATGCGGAGTTTGTGTACATAGGAAAACCTCCTGTAAAATTCGAATCTGATATTTAAAATTATATCATTTTGTGCATGTTTTGTCGAATAGAGTTTATATGTTTTCCGGCTCCCAAATACTATAATAACAGTATTCACGGGGTGAATGGAAAACTTTGATCCGGGCGTGAAAATATAAGGGATTTCACGCAGAATATAATGAGAAAAAGTATTGGGAGGAAGCCACATGATTGTACCAAAATATTACGAAAACCTGAACGTGTTACATGAGAACACTATGCCATATCGTGCATATTATATGCCGGCATCAAAAGAGATGGGACCGCTGGTCCATGACAGAGAAAAATCAGACAGAATGCAACTTCTGAATGACGTATGGAAATTCAAATTCTACAAGAGCATTTACGACCTGCAGAATAAATTCTATGAAGATGGAGCTGACACAGACAATTTTGACCGGATTCCGGTACCAGGTATCTGGCAGAATTTCGGCTATGACAGTCATCAGTATACCAATGTCCGTTATCCAATTCCACTGGACCCGCCATATGTACCGCAGGAGAACCCATGCGGAGCGTATGTTTACGAATTCCAATATCATAAAGATGCAGATGCACCGGAAGCATTTCTGAATTTCGAGGGTGTAGATTCCTGCTTCTATGTGTGGATGAACGGCTTCTTTGTGGGTTACAGCCAGGTATCCCATGCGACAAGCGAGTTTGATGTAACTGCCTATATGCGTGAGGGAACAAACAAACTGGCAGTGTTGGTTCTGAAATGGTGTGATGGAACTTATCTGGAAGACCAGGACAAGTTCAGAATGACAGGAATCTTCCGTGACGTATATATTCTGAAAAGACCAGAATACGTTCTGTATGATTATTTCATCAAAACAGAACCACAGGAAAACAGCGCCAAAATTGAAATCCAGGCATCCTTTATGGGAGAAAAATGCATCGCAGATGACACAGAGATCCTGCTTCGCGATATGTCTGGAAATCTGGTAGACACAGAGAAATTCACTCCTGCAGAATGCAGTGACGGATATAATTACAAAGCAGAATTTGTCCTCAGTGATCCGCAGCTTTGGACACCTGAAAAACCATATCTGTATGAAATCGTATTTGTATCAGAGCAGGAAGTAATCACTGACCGCGTCGGTATCCGTGAGATTCACCGCAATGGAAGTGTAATCTATGTAAACGGCACAAAGATTAAATTCAATGGTGTAAACAGACATGACTCTGACCCGGTAACAGGTTCAGTGATCAACATTGACAAGATAAATAAAGACCTGACAATGATGAAACAGCATAACTTTAATGCAGTCCGCAGCAGCCATTATCCGAACTCTCCGTATTTCTATCAGTTATGTGATGAATATGGATTCTTTGTGATTGCAGAAGCAGACAATGAGAGTCATGGAACACAGACACAGTATCTGCAGAATTCAGAATGGGACAATGTAGTGGAGCACTGGAACAAACGAATTTCCAACAATCCGGATTTCATTCCGGCCACTCTGGATCGTACAAAACTTTGCGTATGCAGAGAGAAGAACCGTCCATCTATCGTGATCTGGTCAATGGGAAATGAATGCGGATACGGATGCACCTTTGAAGAAGCACTGAAGTGGACAAAGGATTATGACCCGACTCGTCTGACTACTTATGAGAGCGCCTTTTATAAGAGCACAGACAGAGAGTATGATTATTCCAATATTGATATTGTAGGCAGAATGTATCCTGCATTTGAAGAAATCGAAGACTATATGGAAAAAACTCCGGACAAACCTCTGTTACTGGTAGAATACTGCCACGCTATGGGAAATGGTCCTGGAGATTTAGAGGACTATTTTAAATATATTCAGAAATATGATTCTCTCTGTGGTGGATTTGTATGGGAGTGGTGCGATCACGCCATTTACAAAGGAGATGCAGAAAACGGAAAGCCAATCTACTTCTACGGCGGTGATCATGGAGAAGAAATCCATGACGGCAACTTCTGTATGGATGGTCTGGTATACCCGGACAGAACACCGCATACCGGACTGAAAGAGTACAAGAATGTATATCGTCCTGCAAGAGTCGTATCCTATGATCAGGGATCAGGAAAAACTGTACTTCACAACTATATGAATTACATAGACTTACAAGATTATCTGTATCTGACCTATGAAGTAAGCTGCGACGGAAAGAATGTACAGATAGGAGAAATACAGCTGAAAGAGAGTATACCTGCCGGAGAAGAGGGAAAAGTGATTATTCCAGCCCAGACACCAGATGCCGGAAAATGCTACCTTAAAATCAACTACCATCTGAAAGATGAAACAGCACTTCAGGAAAAAGACCAGGATCTGGGATTTGATGAAATCCTGTTGACAAACAAAGATGGAAGAAATCAGACTGTTGCAAACTTGTTTGCAGGTAAGATGCAGAGTAATGATGATTCTGAAAATGCTGGCGGTGCTGACGGAGATAGTGAAACAGGCAGAAACGCCACAGAAAATGAATCTATAGACAGAAGCACTACAGAAATCGAGGATACAGACAAATATCTGAAAATCACTGGCAAGAAGCAGGGCTATGTATATGTATTCAATAAACTGACCGGCCTGTTTGAGAAAATGTATGCAGGAAATAAGCAGCTTTTCACACAGCCAATGGAATTAAACATCTGGCGGGCACCGACAGACAATGACCGAAAGATTAAACTGGAATGGATGAATGCACACTACGACCAGAGCTATGCAAGAGCATACAAAACGACTTATGAATTGGCAGAGGGAACAGTCCTGATTCACAGTGTGATTGGCCTGATGGCACCTACCGTCCAGAAAATCCTTGAAGTAAAAGCAGATTGGCAGATCACTCCTGACGGAGCAGTGTCAGTAAAAATGCAGGTAGAAAGAGACCTGGAATTCCCAATGCTTCCAAGATTTGGGCTTCGCCTGTTCCTGGACAAAGAGTTCACAGACGTTACCTATTCCGGAATCGGACCTGCAGAGAGTTACGTTGATAAAAGACAGGCAGGATACCATGGAGTATTCCAGACAGCAGTTGAGGAAATGCATGAAGACTATCTTCGTCCACAGGAAAACGGAAGCCATACAGACTGTGATTATGTAAAACTTTCCAACAAAGATCAGAGCATCTACGCAGTCAGTGACCTGACATTCTCATTCAATGCATCTGTCTATACACAGGAAGAACTCACAAACAAAGCACACAGCTATGAACTTGAGAACTGCGGCAGCACAGTATTATGCCTGGACTATGCACAGAACGGTATCGGCTCTAACAGCTGCGGCCCGGAACTCTCAAAGAAATACCGCCTGGATCAGGAGAACTTTGAGTTTGATATGAAATTGGTTTTTCAGAAAAAATAAATCTATCAGATAAGACTGGAATATATACTGACTTTTATACCGCACATCAAAAGCTAAGTGGAAAACCTGACGATTGATGTGCGGTATTTTAACTGAAGACTTCGAAGCTATTTGGTTATGAGCAAGTATCGAAGCGGATGATTTTATCGCGTTTGATTGCGCGGATTAAGAAATATAGATTTATTAGATTTGAAAAAGTCAATATCTGTATCATGTAAATCAATACAAGAATCGTCTTTCAGACAGGTTTCGAATATAATTAGCCATGCAGCAGAAATAGAAGTATTTATCAGACATTCTGCCGCTTAAGAGAATTGTATTCACCAGGATTGCAGCCGAACTGCTTGCGGAATGCGTGAGCAAATCGGCTTGCATTACTGAAACCTGTCATGTCTGCGATCTGGATCATAGAGTACTGACTGCTCTGTACCAGTGACAGACTCTGGTTGACACGGTATTCTTCCAGATATCCGGTAACTGTCTTGCCAGTCATTTTCTTAAACAGACGGCAGCAGACCTCTCTGGACAGATGAACCTGATCAGCCAGTTCCTGCAGAGAAACTACAGACTCAAAATGTGTATTAAGATAATTCAACATTTGCTCCAATCGTTCCAGTTCAAGTTGGTTAGACGGAATGAATTTTGTGAATTCTTTCTGATGTTCACAAAGAATCAGACTGTACACTTCACAGAGAAGACCTTTGATCTTCAGTTCATAACAATAGGACTTCTGATCAAAGATTTCCTCAACTTCATTGAGTCTCTGTAACACGCTTTTAGTACATTCGTTTTCTTCATTCAGCAGAATACAGGGAACCGCAGAATTCTGCAGAAAAGGCCGAAAACAGTTGCGTTCCACATCACTTCCGAATTCGCCATATATGAAATCCGGACGTGCCAGGAAAGTGCTGTATCGCGCATGACTGTTATTGGGCGAATGGCAGCTGTGCGGTACATTTCGGTTCAGTACAAGAGCTTCCCCAGGTCTGACAGTATAGCTTTTCTGGTAAACCTGATAAATCGCTGCCCCTTCTCTGGGAACGCTGATCTCCAGGTCGTTATGCCAGTGAATAGGAACACTTTTCCCCTCAAAAGCCCAGAGGTCATCATGATTTACGGTCATGGGAAAGCCGGCAGTTCCATGTTCACAAAGTTCTCGGTTGGTGTCATCCACCAGAATTTTACGCATAGCCATTTTACAATTCTCCGATTCTGATTTAAAAGTAATAAATTTATTATAGCGTTAGACACATTAACGCGCAAGGAGGAGTAAACATGGCAAGATCAAAAGAGATGGATCTGACTACAGGCAATCCGTTCCGGTCACTGCTGAAATTTGCGATTCCTGTAATTCTGGGAAATCTGTTTCAGCTTTTTTATACACTGGCGGACTCTGTGATCGTAGGAAAAATGCTGGGAGCAGACTCCCTGGCAGCAGTAGGTTCCACCAGTATTATTATTTATTTTGTATTCTGTTTTATCAATGGATTCACAGGTGGATTTGGTATCTGTCTGGGACAGAAATGCGGGGCAAAGGATGAAAAAGGAATGCGCAAGAGCGTTGCGGTTTCCACACTTCTGAGTATTGCGTTTACAGTAGTGCTGACACTGATCTGCTGTCTGCTTTCTCATCAGATTCTGCGCTGGATGCAGATTCCTGCTGATATTTCCGGTGAAGCATATGACTATATGTTTGTAGTTTTGCTTGGCACAGGTGCTACCGTTTTTTATAATATGATCTCAAATATGCTCCGCGCATTGGGAGACAGTAAAACACCATTGTATTTCCTGGTATTTTCATCTGTATTAAATATTTTTCTTGATATTCTGTTTATTGTACCGTTTCATATGGGGGTGGCTGGTGCTGCATGGGCGACTATTCTGTCACAGTTCCTTTCCGCAGTGCTGAGTCTGGTTGTAGGACTGAAGAATTTTCCGATTCTGCATCTGCACAGAGAAGATTTTACAGATTTAAAAGACACGGCAGTCCTGCACCTGAAGACCGGATTTCCTATGGGATTCCAGATGTCTGTCATGTGTATCGGACAGCTTGCCATGCAGGCAGTGGTAAACTCACTGGGTACTGCAGCAGTTGCAGGATATACCGCAGCATCGAAAGCAGATCAGCTTTCTGTACTGGTAAACAATGCAATGATGACCGCAATTTCCAACTATGTGGCTCAGAATTTTGGTGCAGGCAGATGGGACCGTATCCGTCAGGGTGTGCGTGCCTGTCTGATTCAGACAGAAGCATTTAACCTGATCATGTGTATTGGAATTCTGCTGCTGAGACATCCGATCGTAAGAATGTTTCTCTCAGATCCCACAAAAGAAATCTATCACTATTCAGATATGTATCTGACGATCGTAGCTCCCTTTTACTTTGTGCTTGGACTGCTGGCAGTATACCGTACATCCATCCAGAGCATGCAGAATGGCAAAGCACCTTTTGCTGCATGTATGATTGAACTGGTTATGCGAATCGCTGCAACAGTAGGTCTTTCCGGAATTATCGGATATACATCTGTATGTATTGCCAGTCCAATGGCGTGGATCGGAGCCTGTGCACTTCTGATTCCGGTTTATTATAAGATGATGAAAACATCGAAGACACCAGAAAAATAGAAATGTGTCAGAGGTTTCCCTGACTTAAACGGCTGTTATGATATTTGCCAGAGTTTGTAACATCTTCTCCGAACCATGCAGGCGGAGTATACTTGAGTGCCTGCTCTTCAGAAGAAAATTCCACTTCCGCGAGGAAAAGTCCTTCATATGGTGTATCAAATACATCCAGTTCGATAGTAAGCCCATTTTTTTCCGGGATAAGATAGCGGGTTTTGGAGATGAGGATTCCGTCAGCTTTTGGACGCATGTGTTCATAGGATTCTTTTGTAAGTGGAAGGTTGTACTCTTCACGGGTCATGAGACCTTTGGACTTGTAGGTGAGATAGTAATTATTATCCTCTTTGCGGATCCGGACTACCGGTGCGGTGGATAAATAGCCTTGTTCTAGCCTGTGATGTGGATAAGAGTCAAGATTTTTGGGCAGATTTTCCTTGGATATTAAAAATTTACGTTCGATTTCCATGAGAAATGTTCCTCCTTAAATATGAAATGGCGGTACAGTTTTATGATTATGATAACACCTATGATGAGTATGAGACAAGAAAAATATGTGTGATATTGAGAAAATAGAACTTATGTGTTACTATATAAAAAACATTTTAACAAAATGCGTATATACACGTAATGGAGGCCGCATTATGACAATTGATAAGAAGTTGGAAGGAACAAAACTGGAAATTACTTTGGAGGGAAGACTGGATACCATCACAGCCCCCACATTAGAGGGAGAGTTAAAACAATTTCTGGATGGGATTACAGAGTTAGTCTTTGATTTTGGAAAGCTGGAATACATATCTTCAGCAGGACTGCGTGTTCTTCTTGCAGCTCAGAAGATTATGAACAAGCAGGGAAGCATGATCATAAAAAATGTAAATGATGTGATAAATGATGTATTTGAAGTGACTGGCTTTTCAGATATCCTGACGATAGAATAGAATAAAAATATGGCTTTGTGGAATAGCTTCGCAAAGCCATATTTTTATTATAAAGAATGAATATAACCAACAACTTTATGAATATTATGTTGGAATATTTGAAAAATGGAGATATAATATTTGTAAGTGCGTAGCTGTAAATATTTCTCACGATCATAGCTGGAGATTATGCACTGATATTCAGAGGAGACCGTATGAAATCAGATACAAAAAAATATTATAAAATACCACAGAAAATGCTGGAAAGCTTCCTTGCGCGTGGTTATCAGGAACTTAGAGTGGAGGATCAGAGCCTGTTTGATCCGTATTATGACAGTATGAATGAACACTGGTCAGCCAACACCAGCTTTTTGAATTTGATCGGATGGAGGGATTCCTATCCCACCTATTTTAAAATAGCAGAAGGGCTTTTAATCAATATTACATATTTGAATACAGAAGGGTATCCGGTAGCTGTTCCGTTTGTAGGAAACTATACGGAGGAAAAGATAAAGAAAGCTATGCAGATCCTGAAGGAAGATTTTGCGGAATTTGATGCACAGCTGATCATTATGGATGTGGTTCCATGGATGCTTCCTTATTATGAAGCCAGCGGCATTCAGTTTGAAATAGAGGATAACCGTGATTATATGGATTATACCTTTACGCCTGAGCAGTTTCTGGCAGGTATGGATACGCAGGATGACCGTTACCGTTATAATTATTTCAAACGCAGATTTGCATATGAGACAGAAGAGATAACCCCTTTCCATCGGGAGGAGATCCGGGGATTTATGGAAAGGGAATGGTGTGGGGAGAAAACTTGTGAGGAGTGCCACTGTGGCTGCCTGCTCCGGGTGATCGACAATCTGGTTCCTGTTTTTGACAAAATCAGGATCAATGGAATCCTTGTACGGGTAGAGGAAAAAATGGCAGGACTTTGTATTGTGAGCTGTCGTAACGGACTTGGAGTATATCAGTATAAAAATGCAGTTAACCGGATCAAGGGAATTAATGAGTATTTGCTGAGGGAAAGCTTTGAACGATATCTGCAGTCTGCAGATACGATCAATTACACAGAAGATATGGGAGTTGAAAATCTGCGTTATTATAAAGAGCATATGGCACCTGCCCATACCCTGTTATCAAAACTTACATTAACAGAAAGAGGTTAAGGTGCATGGAACATAAGAGAAAAAAACAGTGGATTCTAATAATTGTGCTGCTTTTGACAGTATGTTCTGTGCTTGCAGTGTATGCAGGCAGGGAATGGATGTTTACCAATCCTTTTAAACTTTATACATTTTCAGCAGTGTCCTATGCATCCGGAGATGGGGATGGATGTACTTATGTGACTGATGATTCCAACAGGAAAATATTGAAAATATCTGCTGACGGAAGGCTTTTATGGCAGACATGTGCCTCTGATAAAAGTTTTCTGAGTGCCGAGCGGGTTGTGGCAGACGGAGACGGAAATGTATATCTTCATGATGTCCGTATTGAGCAGGGCGTTCAGATTGCCAGGGAAGGAATCGTCAAACTGTCATCAAAGGGAAAATATATATCAACGGTTGCTTCTGTAGAAGCAGAGAAAGGCAGTATAAGGCGCAACATTGTGGGAATGGTACCCACAGAGCATGGTGTGATCTACATGCAAAAGGAAGATGACAGTATTCTGGTCAGCAATACAGAGCAGGGAAGCTCAAAGGCTTTTTCTGTTGCTGATGCGCAGGACAGGATTTTGTGCTGTGCTTATGACAGAGACAGTGATAGCCTGTTTTATGTGACTTATGATGGTAAAATTTATAAATATACAGACAGCGGACAGGATGAACTGCTCTATGACAGTGATACAGTTGACGGAAGTATTCCGCAGGAAATCAGTTACTCAGATGGAGTGCTTTATTCAGCCGATATAGGCCTCAGGGATATTATACGGATATTCTGTGATGTCGAAAATACCGGAAGTACAGACAGACTTACTGTGGAAGAGCCTTTGAAGGAAAGAGAGATCGCATATCATGTGAGTGCACCGGGAATCTTGGTTTCTTCCACCAATTATTCTGTTATATTGTGGAACGGAGAGGATTATGAACAGTTCTGGGACGTTCCGTTATCAGGAAAACTGCAGGTATGGAACTGCCTGTTGTGGGCTGCCTGTGCAGTGATTGTCGCTGCTGCTTTGCTTTTTGCGGTGACTTTGTTAAAGATACTGGTAAAAAAATTCAGCTTTTATGCAAAGATTACCATGGCAGTCATAGGGATTATTGTGGGAGTTGCGGTTCTGTTTATTGGCACCTTGTTTCCGCAGTTTCAAAGTCTGCTGGTCGATGAAACCTATACAAGAGAGAAATTTGCCGCATCAGCAGTAACAAACAGACTTCCTGCAGATGCATTTCAGAGGCTGGAAAAGCCTTCTGATTTTATGAATGAGGATTACAGACAGGTCCGGCAGGTGGTACGGGATGTATTTTTTTCAGATTCTGACAGTTCACAGGATTTGTACTGTGTGCTTTATAAAGTAAAAGACGGAACTGTTACCCTGGTTTATACCCTGGAGGATATTTGTGTGGCTTATCCTTATGACTGGGAATATGAAGGCACAGATCTTCAGCAGGTTATGGAGCAGGGGGCTACAAAAACCTATGCTACAAATTCAAGCTCCGGAAGCTTTGTATTTATCCATAGTCCCATCCGGGATAAAAGCGGAGATATTATTGGGATTATAGAAGTCGGAACAGATATGAACAGTCTGACAGAGAAAAGCAGAGAGATCCAGGTGTCTCTGATCATCAATCTGATCGCAATTATGGTAGTATTTTTCATGCTTACCTTTGAGGTGATTTATTTTATAAAGGGAAGGCAGGAACTGAAAAGACGAAAACAGGAGGAAAACAATAGCAGACTTCCTGTGGAAATTTTCAGATTTATTGTATTTCTTGTTTTCTTTTTTACAAATCTGACCTGTGCGATTCTTCCCATCTATGCAATGAAGATTTCTGAGAAGATGTCAGTACAGGGATTATCACCGGCCATGCTTGCAGCAGTTCCTATATCTGCAGAGGTGTTATCCGGCGCCATTTTCTCAGCATTTGGAGGAAAGGTAATACATAAGCTTGGGGCAAAGAGATCTGTTTTTGTAAGTTCTATACTACTTACAGCAGGACTTGGATTGCGAGTGGTTCCCAATATATGGCTGCTTACGTTAAGCTCCCTGCTTCTTGGAGCAGGCTGGGGAGTATTGCTTTTACTTGTCAATCTTATGATCGTGGAGCTTCCTGATGAGGAGAAGAACAGAGCCTATGCCTATTACAGTGTATCCTCCCTGAGCGGTGCAAACTGTGCAGTTGTGTTTGGTGGCTTCCTTCTGCAATGGATGTCCTATACAGCGTTGTTTGCTGTCACTGCAGTACTCAGTGTGTTGCTGTTTCTGGTAGCAAATAAGTATATGAGTAAATATACTTCAGATAACGAAGAGAAAAACTGCGAAACAGAAGACACGCATATGAATATTGTTCAGTTTATCTTTCGTCCAAGGATTATTAGTTTTTTCCTGCTGATGATGATTCCGCTTCTGATCTGTGGATATTTCCTGAATTATATGTTCCCTATTGTTGGTTCTGAATGGGGACTTTCGGAAACCTATATTGGATATACCTATCTTTTAAACGGAATTTTTGTACTGATCCTGGGAACTCCTCTCACGGAATTCTTTTCCAACAGAGGATGGAAGCATTTGGGGCTTGCAGCAGCTGCGTTTATTTATGCAGCAGCTTTTCTGGAGGTGGCAATGCTTCAGAATATACCATCTCTTCTGATCGCACTGGCATTGATCGGAGTTGCAGACAGCTTTGGGATTCCATTACTTACCAGTTATTTTACAGATCTGAAGGATGTAGAACGATTTGGATATGACAGAGGACTTGGGGTTTACAGCCTGTTTGAGAACGGTGCACAGTCTCTGGGTTCCTTTGTGTTTGGCTATGTGCTGGTCCTTGGTGTAGGCAGAGGTCTTATCTTTGTGCTGATCCTTGTGAATGTGCTTTCAGCAGCTTTCCTGATCAGCACCACATTTGCAGCACACAGAGACAAAAAAGGAGGTCAAAGAGCATGGAAAAAAGACGAAAGCTGAATGTTGAACTGATTAAATTTCTCATCGGTTCTATGTTGGTGGTTGGGGTTTTAATGCTTCTTGGAAGTTCTCTTGTGAATAACAGACAGTATAGAAAACTCTATAATGACAAAGCGCTTGAAATCGCGAAGACGGTATCAGATCAGGTAAATGGGGATTTTATCGAAGAACTGTGTAAAGAGATAGATACAGAGGAATTTGAACAGATCCAGGAAAAAGCAGTAGCAGCTGATGATGAACAGCCGATCATAGACTGGCTTAAAGCGAAAGGCATGTATCAGAATTATGAGAGGATAAATGAATATCTTCATTCTATACAGGCAGATATGAATATTGAATATCTGTATATTCAGATGATCCAGGATCATTCCAGTGTGTATCTGTTTGATCCTTCGTCAGGCTATCTGACTCTTGGCTATAAGGAAGAGCTTTCGGAAAGATTTGATAAACTGAAAGGAAACGAACGCCTGGAGCCTACTGTGAGCAGAACAGAATTTGGATGGCTGTCATCTGCCGGAGAGCCGGTACTTTCATCTGACGGAGAAAAATGTGCAGTTGCCTTTGTAGATATTGACATGACAGAGATTGTCAGAAATACCATTCGTTTTACTGTACTGATGGTATGTCTTTGCATTCTGATCATCCTGGCTGCCGGTATGGGCATATCCAGAAAAATCAAAAAGAGAATATCCAGGCCTATTGAACTGCTTACGGAAGCAACACACAAATTTGGCAATGGCGAGGAAGGGTATGATGAGAACAACATCGTAGATCTTGATATTCATACCAGAGATGAGATAGAAGAACTTTATCACGCAACCCAATCCATGCAGAAAAGCATTATTAATTATATGGATAACCTTACCCGGGTGACTGCTGAGAAAGAGCGTATTGGAGCAGAGTTGAATGTGGCAACACAGATCCAGGCTTCTATGCTTCCCTGTATATTCCCTGCATTTCCTGACAGAGACGAGATGGATATTTATGCGACCATGACACCGGCAAAGGAAGTTGGCGGAGATTTTTATGATTTCTTTATGATTGATGACAGACATATGGCAATTGTTATGGCTGATGTTTCCGGCAAGGGAGTTCCGGCAGCCCTTTTCATGGTTATCGGCAAAACCCTGATCAAGGATCATACACAGCCAGGCAGAGACCTGGGAGAGGTCTTTACAGAGGTCAATAATATTCTGTGTGAATCCAATGAAAACGGAATGTTTATTACAGCCTTTGAGGGTGTGCTGGATCTTGTGACCGGTGAATTCAGGTATGTAAACGCCGGACATGAAATGCCATTTGTTTACCGCAGGGAAACCAATACCTATGAAGCCTACAAAATACGTGCTGGTTTCGTCCTTGCAGGGATAGAGGACATCGTATATAAGGAACAAAAGCTTCAGCTGAATATCGGAGACAAAATATTCCAGTATACAGATGGAGTGACAGAGGCAACGGATAAGGACAGAAAGCTGTACGGAATGGACAGACTGGATCATGTTCTGAACCAGCAGTGCTTAAGCAGTAATCCGGAAGAAACCCTGAAGCTTGTAAAGGCGGATATTGACGCTTTTGTAGGAGACAATGACCAGTTTGATGATATTACAATGCTGTGTCTTGAGTATACAAAGAAAATGGGGGACTAGCCAATGAAGGAAATAACTGTTGATGTTGTTGCCGCAAACATAGATAAGGTAACAGAATTTGCAGATGATATTCTGGACAGCTATGGTTGTCCTGTAAAAGTCAGAATGCAGATAGATATCGCGATTGATGAGATTCTCAGCAATATTGCATATTATGCCTATGGTGAGCAGGGAGGAAAGGTGACTGTAGGATTTCAGATCCAGGATAATCCGAAAATGGTCTGTGTAACATTTTCAGATAAGGGAATTCCCTATAATCCACTGGAAAAAGAAGATCCTGATATCAGTCTGACCGCAGAAAAACGGGAAATTGGCGGTCTTGGCATTTATATGGTTAAAAAAAGTATGGATGAAATGTCTTATTGCTATTCTGATGGGAAGAATATACTTGTTATAAAAAAGAATTTATAGTATATGCTTGATAAAATGATGAACAGGAGGAAATGATTATGAGCAAAAAGGTTTATATTTTTCTGGCAGATGGTTTTGAGGATATTGAGGGGCTTACAGTTGTGGATCTGCTGCGTCGTGCAGGAGTAGATATTCGTACGGTTTCTATAAAAAACACAAAAGAGGTGCAGACTGCCCATGGTATTTGTCTTCTGACAGATGAGGTATTCGGAGAAGTGGATTTTTCAGATGCAGATATGCTGGTGCTTCCGGGAGGTATGCCGGGGACAAAGTATTTGGCAGGCTATAAGCCACTTACAGAACTGCTTACAGAGTTTTACGATGATGGCAGGAAAATTGCGGCAATCTGTGCCGCTCCCAGCGTTTTCTCAGGGCTTGGTTTCCTAAAAGGCAGAAGGGCAACTGCTTATCCTTCATTTATGGATGTGATTGAGAGAGACGGAGCAATGACCAGTACAGATAGTGTAGTGGTTGACGGGAATGTTACTACAAGCCGTGGACTGGGGACTGCCGTGGACTTTGCACTTTCTATTATCACTCAGCTGGAGGGAAAAGAAAAAGCACAGGAAATTGCAGAATCTGTAGTATACAGAGCATAGAAGATATACCGGAAAAAGAAAAAAGATGGATAAAACCGCGATTTTTATGTAAAAAACACTAGCACTTTTTATTTTTTTGTGATATACTGCTACAATGACTGTAAATATATAGATGAGTATAAGGAGTTCTCCCGCTTCTGCAATAGTGGGAGCGGAACCTGAACTTAAATATATAGAAAATAGAGCTGCCAGGCAGCGAATAGTGTCAAAAATTAAAATGATATAACCTGAAAATTAAGGAGGAACATGTAACATGAGTTTACAGGTGGAGAAAATGGAGAAAAACATGGCGAAACTTACCATTGAAGTTTCCGCTGAAGATGTAGAAAAGGCTATGCAGAGCGCATATCAGAAAGCCAAAGGAAGAATTTCTATCCCAGGCTTCCGTAAAGGTAAAGCTCCGAGAAAGATGATTGAGCAGATGTATGGAAAGGGAGTTTTCCTGGAAGATGCTGTCAACGCTCTGATTCCTGAGCATTACAGCAAAGCTTTAGGAGAATGCGAACTTGAAATCGTTTCTCAGCCAAAAATCGATCTGGTACAGACAGAGCCTGGTAAGGCACTGATCTTCACCGCAGAAGTAGCTGTTAAGCCAGAAGTAACTTTAGGTGAGTACAAAGGTGTAGAAGTACCGAAGTCTGAAATTGAAGTAACAGACGAGGAAGTAGAGGCAGAAGTTAAAAAGGAACAGGAGAAAAACTCCAGAACTATCAATGTTGAAGATCGTGCAGCTCAGTTAAACGATATTGTGACAATTGATTTCGAAGGTTCTGTAGACGGAGTACCTTTTGATGGCGGACAGGCTACAGAATATCCTCTGACACTTGGATCCAACACATTCATCCCTGGATTCGAAGATCAGCTGGTTGGCGCTAAAGTTGGCGATGACGTAGATGTAAAAGTTACATTCCCTGAAGAATATCAGGCAAAAGAACTTGCAGGAAAAGAAGCAATCTTCAAATGTGCAGTTAAGAAAATCGAAGCAAAAGAACTTCCTGAGCTTGATGATGATTTTGCAAAAGACGTTTCTGAGTTTGATACACTTGCTGAGTACAAAGAGCATGTTAAGACAAACCTGGTAGAAAAGAAAGAAAACGAAGCAAAACATGCAAAAGAAGATGCAGCAGTTGATAAGATCATCGAGAATGCACAGATGGATATTCCTGAAGCAATGCTTGAGACACAGTGCCGTCAGATGCTTGATGATTTCAGCAGAAGAATGCAGTCTCAGGGTCTTTCCATGGATCAGTACTTCCAGTTCACAGGCATGACAGCTGAGAAAATGATGGAAGATATGAAACCACAGGCATTAAAGAGAATCCAGACAAGACTGGTTCTGGAAAAAGTTGCAGAAGTTGAGAACATTCAGCCTACAGAGGAAGAAGTAAATGAAGAGATTTCCAAGATGGCTGAAGCTTATAAAATGGAAGCAGACAAGTTAAAAGAATTACTGGGAGAGCGCGAGCTTGAGCAGATGAAGAAAGATATGGCTGTACAGAAAGCAGTTACTCTGGTAGCGGACGCTGCAAAGGAAGTTTAATTCAGCCAAAATGGAGGCGTTTATATGAGTTTAGTACCTTATGTCATTGAGCAGACAAGCAGGGGCGAGAGAAGCTACGACATTTATTCAAGGCTTCTGAAAGACAGAATCATTTTTCTTGGCGAAGAAGTAAATGATGTGAGTGCAGGACTGATCGTATCACAGCTTCTTTTCCTGGAAGCAGAGGATCCCGGAAAGGACATCCAACTTTACATCAACAGCCCGGGTGGTTCCGTAACAGCAGGTATGGCTATCTATGATACCATGCAGTATATCAAATGTGATGTTTCCACTATTTGTCTGGGAATGGCTGCCAGCATGGGAGCTTTTCTCCTGGCAGGGGGTGCAAAGGGTAAGAGATTTGCTCTTCCGCATTCTACGATCATGATTCATCAGCCGTCAGGCGGTGCACAGGGTCAGGCAACAGAGATCCAGATCGTAGCAGATCATATCGCACAGACCAAGAGAACTTTAAATGAATTATTGGCTGCAAATACCGGTCAGCCGATAGAAGTTGTTGAGCGTGATACAGACCGGGACAACTATATGACTGCCGAAGAGGCTAAGGCATATGGACTGATTGATGGTGTAGTCATGCATAAATAATGCGAAAGATAAGACTCCTGTGAATCGTCACAGGAGTCTTTTTAGAGTTATTGTATAGAAAGGATAATAAAATCCATGGCGGAAAAGATAAGAGAAGGAAAAATAAGATGCTCTTTTTGCCAGAAAACGGAAGATCAGGTGAGAAAGCTGATCGCAGGTCCGGACGGCAAGACGTTTATCTGTGATGAGTGTATCGGTATCTGTTCAGAAATCATGGAAGAGGAACTGAATTATGAGGATGAGGCTCTGGAGGCAGGGATTAATCTGCTGAAGCCGGAGGAAATCCATGCAATTCTGGATGACTATGTAATTGGACAGGACGAGGCTAAGAAAGCACTTTCTGTAGCTGTATACAATCATTATAAAAGAATTACTGCTGCAGCTTCCTCTGATGTGGAGCTTCAAAAAAGTAATATTCTGATGCTGGGACCTACCGGATCAGGAAAAACACTTCTGGCACAGACTCTGGCAAGACTGTTAAATGTACCTTTTGCTATTGCAGATGCCACAACTCTTACTGAGGCTGGTTATGTGGGTGAAGATGTGGAAAATATTCTGCTGAAGATCATTCAGGCTGCAGATTATGATATCGAACGTGCACAGTATGGAATTATTTATATTGATGAGATCGATAAGATTACCAGAAAATCTGAGAATGCATCTATTACCAGAGATGTTTCAGGTGAGGGCGTACAGCAGGCACTTCTGAAGATACTGGAAGGAACAGTTGCCAGTGTACCGCCTCAGGGTGGACGTAAGCATCCTCATCAGGAGTTTATCCAGATTGATACTACAAATATTCTGTTTATCTGTGGCGGTGCCTTTGACGGAATTGAAAAAATTATTGAATCCAGACAGGATACCAAATCTATTGGATTTGGTGCAGATGTTTCTGTCAAGGAAGAGAGAAATGTAGGAGAAATCCTGAAGGATGTTATGCCTGAAGACTTTATCAAATTCGGACTGATTCCGGAATTTATCGGACGTGTTCCGGTGGTAGTTACACTGGATGCACTGGATGAAAAAGCACTGATCAGCATTTTGAAGGAGCCGAAGAATTCTCTGACGAAACAGTACCATAAGTTGTTTGAACTGGATGGTGTGGAACTGGATTTCCAGGATGATGCGCTGGAACTGGTGGCAAAGAAATCTCTGGAACGAAAGACAGGTGCCAGAGGACTTCGGGCTATCATGGAAGGATCTCTGATGGATCTGATGTACAAGATTCCTTCTGATGATACAATCCGCAAATGTACAATTACAAAAGACGTAGTAGAAGGTACCGGTGAACCGGAAATCGTCTACGGGGAAGCTCCTGCACCGGCCAAGAAGACCAATAGCAGAAGAACAGCCCGTACACGCCAGAAGGGTAAACCGGAGACAGCCTGATGGAAGGGACTAGATAATAAATGACGAATCAAAATGCGATATTGCCAGCTATTGCCTTACGGGGAACTACAATTCTTCCGGGAATGATTGTTCATTTTGATGTGAGCAGAGAACGTTCAAAGAAAGCAATTGAGGCGGCAATGCTTCATGATCAGAAAATATTTCTGGTGACACAGATAGATCCGGAAGTAGAAAATCCGGATGTGTCAGGAGTTTACCGGGTAGGTACGATTGGCTATATCAAGCAGGTAGTGAAGCTTCCCCAGGATATTCTGAGAGTTCTGGTGGAGGGCACAGGCAGGGCAGTTCTGGAGGATTTTCAGCAGGATTTCCCTTATCTCACAGGTGTGATATCACCTGTGAAAGAGGAGGAGACCTTGTTACCGGATACAGTGACAGAGGCAATGTACCGAAGTCTGAAAGAACTGTTTCACAGATACTGCATGGAAAATGGAAAAATCAGCAAAGAGCTGATTTCGCAGATCCTGAATATTGAAAGCCTGGAAGAACTGATCGAACAGATTGCTGTGAATATTCCTTTATCCTATCAGAACAAACAGAAGATTCTGGAAGCCTTGACTCTGGAAGAGCGCTATGAGGTTCTGGGAGGAATTCTGGGCAGTGAGATTGAGGTCATGCAGATCGGCAGAGATCTTCAGAAAAAGGTGAAAGCCAGAATTGATAAAAATCAGAGAGAATATATTCTGAGAGAACAGCTGAAACTGATCCGTGAGGAACTGGGAGAGGATAATTCTGCAGATGTTGCAGATGAATTCAAAAAGAAGCTTCAGGAGCTTTCTGCCAGTGATGAAGTGAAGGAAAAGATCAGCAAAGAAATTGAACGTTTCAAAACTACAAATAACAATGTGTCCGAGAATTCGGTGCTCAGGGGATATATTGAGACTTTGCTGTCCCTTCCCTGGGACAACAGATCCGAAGATTCTGAGGATCTGAAGGAAGCATGGGAAATACTGGAGAGAGAGCATTATGGTTTAAAGGATGTAAAGGAACGTATTATGGAGTTCCTTTCTGTCCGTAAACTGACACATAAGGGTAAAAGTCCTATCCTTTGTCTGGTAGGGCCTCCTGGAACAGGTAAGACATCGGTTGCCAAATCTGTGGCTGAGGCTTTGCATAAAAAATATGTACGGATCTGCCTGGGCGGTGTTCGGGACGAGGCAGAAATCCGTGGCCACAGAAAAACTTATGTGGGAGCAATGCCGGGAAGAATCACAGTCGCTTTGCAGCAGGCCGGGGTAAATAATCCGCTTATGTTGCTGGATGAGATTGATAAGACCAGCAGTGATTATAAGGGGGACACTTCTTCTGCCCTTCTTGAGGTTCTGGATCCGGAGCAGAACAGCAGGTTTGTGGATCATTATGTAGAACTTCCACAGGATTTATCTGAGGTGTTGTTTATTGCTACTGCCAATGATGTACAGGAAATTCCCAGACCATTGCTTGACCGTATGGAACTGATTGAAATTTCAGGTTATACAGAGAACGAAAAAGAGCATATTGCCAAAGAACATCTCATTCCGAAACAGATGGAAGAGAATGGGATCTCCAAAGGTGAGCTGACGATTCAGTCGGCAGCATTGAAGAAAATTATTAATAATTATACAAAAGAAGCCGGTGTACGAAACCTGGAAAGGATGATTGGACGGATCTGCCGGAAAACTGCCCGTGCCATTATGGAAGAGGGCAAAAAGAAGGTGACAGTTACAGCTAAAAATCTGTCGGATTTCCTTGGCAAGGAGCATTTTAATTATCTCATGGCAAACAGGAAAGATGAAATTGGTATTGCAAGAGGGCTGGCATGGACACAGGTAGGAGGAGATACTCTCCAGATTGAGGTCAATGTAATGCCCGGTAAGGGTGAACTGCTGCTTACAGGACAGCTGGGAGATGTGATGAAAGAGTCTGCCCAGGCAGGAATCACCTATATCCGTTCCGTTGCAGAGGGCTATAAGGTAAAACCGGAGTTTTTCCAGGAAAATGATATACATGTACATATTCCGGAAGGGGCAGTCCCAAAGGATGGTCCATCTGCAGGTATTACTATGGCAACAGCCATTCTTTCAGCAATTATAAGAGAGCCTGTCCGTGCAGATCTTGCCATGACTGGTGAGATTACACTGAGAGGACGTGTTCTTCCTATTGGTGGGCTGAAGGAGAAGCTTCTGGCTGCCAAGTATGCAAAAATAAAAGAGGTTCTTGTGCCGGCAGAGAATAAGCCGGATGTACAGGAGCTGGATAAGGAAATTACAGACGGGCTTACGATCACTTTTGTAAGTTCCATGAAGGAAGTATTAAACAGAGCGTTGGTATAAGGCCAGGGAAGGTCTGCTTTACGCTGAAACCATAAATCAGTAAAAACAGAGGAAAATAATGGTTATTAAGAATGTATCTTTAGATATTGTATGTGGTATTACAAGTAAGCTTCCGGATACCGGAAGACCGGAGGTGGCTTTTGCAGGTAAGTCAAATGTGGGGAAATCTTCCCTGATCAATGGACTGATGAACCGTAAATCTCTTGCCCGCACCAGTGCACAGCCTGGAAAAACGCAGACCATTAATTTTTACAATATCAATGAGGAAATGTATCTGGTAGACCTTCCTGGTTACGGATACGCAAAGGTGTCCCAGTCCGAGAAGGAAAAATGGGGCAAAATGATTGAGAGATATCTTCATACCTCAAAAAATCTTAAGGCAGTTTTTCTGTTGGTGGATATCCGCCATGATCCTTCTGCCAATGATAAAATGATGTATGACTGGATTCTGCACAATGGTTATCAGCCCATTATCATAGCTACAAAGCTGGATAAGCTGAAACGAAGCCAGGTGCAGAAAAATATAAAAGCAATCAGAGAAGGACTGAAGCTTGGCAAAGATGGAATCATTCTTCTTTTTTCAGCAGAGACAAAACAGGGAAGAGAGGAAATCTGGGCTTTGATCGACGAGTTGACCGGGCTGGTTCCGGCGGCTACTGAAGAGGTTGAAAACTGATTGACAGACTGACAAGAAAAGCAGCAGGTATGAAAAAGATACCTGAAATATTAAGAGGAAAAAATATTATGGGAATTATCAAGGCATTCAAGCTGGGATTTGACTATCTCAAGTATGATGAAGACGGCAATGTGCAGGATACACAGCGTGCTGTCAATGATGTAAACCTGGACATTGAAGCCGGACAATTCGTGGCTGTACTGGGGCATAACGGCTCCGGAAAATCTACTCTGGCAAAGCATCTCAATGCACTTCTGATTCCAACAGAGGGTACTTTGTGGGTAGATGGAATTGACACGTCTAAGGAGCCGGAATTATGGAAAATCCGACAGAAAGCAGGGATGGTTTTTCAGAACCCTGATAACCAGATCATCGGTACAGTGGTGGAAGAGGATGTAGGTTTTGGCCCTGAAAATATGGGAGTTCCTACTGAAAAAATATGGGAACGTGTAGATGAAAGCCTGAAGAAAACAGGTATGACATCCTATCGTTACCATTCCCCTAACAAGCTTTCGGGAGGGCAGAAGCAGAGAGTTGCCATTGCAGGCGTTATGGCAATGCGTCCAAAATGCATTATCCTGGATGAACCAACAGCAATGCTGGATCCTAACGGACGAAAGGAAGTTCTGGAGGCGGTCAGTGACCTTAACAGACAGGAAGGAGTGACAGTCATTCTGATCACCCATTATATGGAAGAAGTTGTTCATGCGGACAAGGTATATGTTATGGACAATGGAGAAGTGGTGATGCAGGGAACACCCAGAGAAATTTTTTCACAGGTGGAAACCCTGAAAGAATACAGACTGGATGTGCCCCAGGTAACACTTCTGGCACATGAACTTCATAAAGCCGGAGTGGATGTTCCGGAGGGAATACTGACTACAGAGGAGCTGGTGAATGCCTTATGTCAATAGAATTAAAAAATGTAACTTATACCTACAGTCCGGGAACTGCCTATGAGATCCATGCGCTGAAAGACATCAATCTTTCTATTCCGGACGGACAGTTTATCGGAATTATCGGACATACAGGAAGTGGAAAATCTACACTGATCCAGCATTTCAATGCTCTGATCCGTCCGACTTCCGGTACCATCACTTACAATGGAGAGGATATCTGGGGAGAGAAATATGACCGGCGTACCCTGCGAAGCGAGGTAGGACTGGTATTCCAGTATCCGGAGCATCAGCTTTTCGAGAATGATGTACTTTCTGATGTCTGCTTTGGTCCCATGAATCAGGGATTATCCAGGGAAGAGGCAGAAGTAGAAGCAAAGAAAGCACTGCAGCACGTAGGCTTTAAGGAGAAAAATTTCAGTAAATCCCCTTTTGAGCTTTCCGGCGGACAGAAGAAAAGAGTTGCTATTGCCGGTGTATTGGCAATGAATCCGAAAATTCTGATCCTGGATGAGCCAACTGCAGGCCTGGATCCAAAAGGTCGGGATAACATCCTTGACCAGATCGCAGAGCTTCCTAAAGTAAGAGGGATTACCATTATCCTTGTATCTCACAGTATGGAGGATATTGCAAAATACGCAGAGAGACTGATTGTAGTCAATGACGGAGAAATTGCATATGACGATGCTCCCAAAGCAGTATTTGCCCATTACAGAGAGCTGGAAGCCATGGGACTTGCGGCACCGCAGATCACTTATATCATGCATGCACTGAAGGAAAAGGGGCTGGATGTGGATGTGACTGCTACTACAGTGGATGAGGCGAAAGAGAACATCCTGGCAGTACTGAGAAAATGTAATTCCGGGAAACTAGTTCAGTCAGACAGGACTTTATCTGACAACGGACAGAAAAAAACGGAAAGAAAAACTTTGGTCAGTGAAATGGAAACAGATCTGACAGAAGATAAAAAGGGAGGGCAGGAGATATGATCCGAGATATTACAATAGGACAGTATTATCCTGCAGATTCCGTTCTGCACAAAATGGACCCCAGAGCAAAGCTGGTAGGTACGCTGGTGTTCATCCTTTCTGTCTTTGTGTTCCATACATTTCCGGGATATGCGGTAGCTACTGTATTTCTGGCAGCAATGATCATTCTTTCTAAAGTACCTTTGAAATTTATGTTCAAGGGACTGAAGGCGATCGTAATGCTCCTTATGATCACAGTGGTATTTAATATCTTCCTGACACCCGGAAAGGTTCTCTGGCAGTGGGGAATCCTGCATGTGACAGAGGAGGGCCTGAAGCTGGCTGGCAGAATGGCCATCCGCCTGACCTATCTGGTAATCGGTTCTTCTCTTATGACGCTGACTACCACACCCAATCAGCTTACAGATGGCTTGGAACGACTTCTCAGACCGTTGAATAAGCTTCATGTGCCAATCCACGAGATTGCCATGATGATGTCTATTGCGCTGCGTTTTATTCCAATCCTTCTGGAGGAAACAGATAAGATTATGAAAGCGCAGATTGCCCGTGGTGCAGACTTTGAGAATGGAAATATAATTCAGAGAGCCAAAAATATGGTACCTCTTCTGGTGCCGCTGTTTATCTCTGCTTTCCGCAGAGCCAATGATCTGGCAATGGCCATGGAAGCAAGATGCTACCATGGCGGTGACAATAGAACTCAGATGAAGCCATTGCATTATGAGTCCAGAGACTACATTTCCTATGTGGTGATGTGGACTTATCTGGGAATCGCCATTGTTTTCCGAATTGTGGGAATCTGAGAAAGTACTGATATAATTTATAAGGATATTTTATATGCTGTAATTCGGTAAAAAGGATTACAGCATATTGTTTATTTTATATATAGCAAAAGTTTTCAATTTATGGAGGAAAACAGATGAAAAGAATTGGTCTTGTAGTTGCATATGACGGAACCAACTACTGCGGCTGGCAGACACAGCCAAACGGGATTACCGTACAGGGGGTTTTAAATGATACGCTGTCAGAGCTTCTTGGTGAGAAAATAGAAACCATCGGTGCCAGCCGTACAGATGCAGGTGTTCATGCTATGGGAAACGTGGCAGTATTTGATACTGATACACGGATTCCCGGGGAAAAGATTTCCTATGCATTAAACCAACGTCTTCCGGAGGATATTCGTATTCAGCTCTCTGAAGAGGTAGAACCGGATTTCCATCCCCGTTACTGTGACAGTGAGAAAACCTATGAATACCGCATTCTGAACCGCAAATTTCCGGTTCCCACAGAGCGCTTATACACCTATTTTTATCACTATAAACTGGATGTAGATAAAATGAAAGCTGCAACCTCATATCTGATCGGACAGCATGATTTTGCATCCTTCTGTGGGGCAAAAGCGCAGGTGAAAACAACGATCCGCACAGTAACCGGAATTGATGTGTGGCGTGACGGAGATCTTGTAACCATCCGGGTAACAGGAACCGGATTTCTTTACAACATGGTCCGTATTATCTCCGGAACTCTGATCGAAGTAGGAAACGGACAGTATCCACCTGAGAGAGTAAAAACAATCCTGGAAGCCTGCAACCGGGAAATGGCAGGACCGACAGCTCCGGCCCAGGGACTGACACTGATGGGAATTGAATTTTTTGACTGAAAAATAAAAATGAGAGAGTAACGAAAAAAATTGAAAAAACGACACAAAACCTATTGACAGAACAGAACCCTTATAATATAATAACCAAATGTGACGTAGTGCGAGATGCTTAAGCCAAATAGCCCAGGCGAAAGTATTTATCAGCGGTTTCGGACATTTCCGCATTTTTAGCACCGGCGTTTCCAATAACTTATATTCGCGGGAAATTCCGCGGTTAATTAAACTATCGTTGATAAATAACAGGAGGTAAAACCATGCAGACTTATATGGCTAATCCAGATAAAATCGAAAGAAAATGGTATGTAGTTGACGCTGATGGATGTACTCTTGGCCGTCTGGCTTCTGGAGTAGCAAGCGTTTTAAGAGGAAAAAATAAACCACAGTTTACACCACATGTAGATACAGGTGATTATGTAATCATCGTAAACGCTGACAAGATCAAAGTTACAGGTAAGAAATTAGATCAGAAAATCTATTACAACCACTCCGATTATGTTGGTGGAATGAGAGAAACCACATTAAAAGAAATGTTAGCAAAGAAACCTGAAAGAGTTATCGAGCTCGCAGTTAAAGGTATGCTTCCAAAAGGACCTTTAGGAAGAAGCATGTACACAAAGCTCTTCGTATATGCAGGACCGGAACACAAACATGAAGCTCAGAAACCAGAAGCTTTAACATTTTAATTAGGAGGTAGAAAACATTGGCTAGCGCAAAATTCTACGGAACAGGAAGAAGAAAAAAATCAATCGCAAGAGTTTATCTTGTACCTGGAACTGGTAAGATCACAATCAATAAAAGAGATATCGATGAATATTTTGGATTAGATACACTGAAAGTTATCGTTCGTCAGCCTTTAACTGCAACAGAAACAGAAGGCAAATTCGACGTATTAGTTAACGTTCATGGCGGTGGATACACAGGACAGGCTGGTGCCATCAGACATGGTGTTGCAAGAGCACTTCTTCAGGCAGACAACGACTACAGACCAGTTCTGAAGGCTGCTGGATTCTTAACTCGTGACCCACGTATGAAAGAACGTAAGAAATACGGTCTCAAAGCAGCTCGTAGAGCTCCTCAGTTCAGCAAACGATAATCGACTGCTCAGACTATATCAAAAGGTTTACAAAACCCCGGAAAACCTTGATTTTCCGGGGTTTTCTTATACCTAAACGGGCTGATATAGTTTGACCTCATTTGACCAAACGAGAGCCGTTTTCACCCAATTTTTAGTGGTTAAATATAGGACAACCGGAGAGCAATTTCGGGGGTATTTTTGAGGGTGATTTTGGCACTCTCAGACACCGGATTTTTCGCTGGAGGGTTTGGCATAATCTGACCAAATCTGAACAATTAAATACGATTCTAATGCAGGCACTCAGTAACAATAACTGGGTGCTTTTTTTGTTTCAGAGATTCCGGCATTAGAAAGGGCCGTCACTTTATGATTTTGAAGTGGCGGCTTTTTCTATTTCCAGAAACAACAGCAACAATTAGAAATCAGAAAGCCGTTGTTGTGTAAGCCCCATTTCATTTCGAGCAGTGCTCATTCTCATTCCCAATTTGCCCAAATCATCAACCGGCATAATCGTTCACCTCAACAATATTTTATCGTGCCGGTTGCGGCTGTGGAATGACCTTATTATACTGGTAAACAAGCATGATTGTTCTGGCTGTGGACCTGATTTAATAGGCGAATCATTGCTTAATAAATAAGAACGAAATATAATATAGCTTAGAGATGAACAGATACGACTAATATATCAAGGGGTTTCTTAACTTGCCAAAATTCAGCCCCAAGATATTGCAATCTGTGAGAAATTAGGAAAATCTTAATGTTTTCTCATGAAATAATAAGGATGTGCTGTGTTTGACTTTGATAATATAATAATATATACTCTTTGAAGGGAGAGTGATTTCATGTCTAATAAAATATTAGTAGTCGATGACGAAACAGAAATTGCGGATTTAATAGAAGTCTATTTGAAAAACGAAAACTACACTGTATTCAAATTTTATACGGCCCAAGAAGCCCTTAACTGCATTGAAACAACCCCCATTGATCTTGCAATTTTGGATATTATGCTTCCTGACATAGATGGATTCACTCTATGCAAGAAAATCAGGGAACATCATACCTACCCCATCATCATGCTGACAGCCAAAGATGCTGAGACTGATAAAATTACCGGCCTTACTCTTGGAGCGGATGATTACATTACAAAGCCGTTTCGCCCTCTGGAGATGATTGCACGGGTAAAGTCTCAGCTTCGCCGGTATCAAAAGTACAATCCTGCTCATTCTGATACCGGTGAAACCTCGTCTGCCGCATCATAAGATAATCTTGTTTGCGGTTCCTTGACAATGAATATCAAGGTACATACCTGCTTTTTGGGGGAAACGCCCTTGGTGCTGACACCTACGGAGTTTTCGATCCTGCGTATTCTTCTGGAAAATACCGGGAATGTAGTCAGTTCAGAAGATTTGTTTCACAAAATCTGGCAGGACGAGTATTACAGCAAATCCAACAACACCATCACCGTGCATATCCGCCACCTGCGGGAGAAAATGGGAGATAGCATGGACAAGCCCAGATTCATTAAGACGATATGGGGGGTAGGATATAAAATTGAAAGTTGATAAAAAAGACGAATACTTTGCTTTTCAATCCAAACTCATTCGACGAGTTTGCATGAATGTCATTACCTCTATCGTTGTGGTGGTGGGGCTGTATCTTTTCATCTGGAAACAGCGAATTGGCGATTTGATTGTATGGATTCTGGAAACCGTATTCGACATGAAGCATGAAGCAGCATTTTATTATTACAGTGACCATTTTCGAGGTAATAAAGAAATTTTTTTCGCTGTGGCCGTTCTTCTAATATTTACAGTCCTCATGGTACGAATTTTCCGGTGGGTTACCGGCTATTTCAGAGAAGTCAATCAAGGGATAGAGTCATTGCTGGCAGACGATGAAAAGCAAATCCAGTTGTCACCGGAAATGCTGCCATTTGAGCGGAAGCTAAACTCTGTAAAACAAACTTTAGCAGAACGAAAAATGGAAACCGCTTTGGCTGAACAGCGGAAAGACGAATTGGTTATGTACCTGGCCCATGATATTCGGACCCCACTCACATCTGTAATTGGATACCTCAATCTGTTGGAGGAAGATCCGAATATGCCCCCTGAGCAGAGGGCTGCGCGGGTTCATATCGTGTTGGAAAAAGCCTACCGACTGGAGACGATGGTAAATGAATTCTTTGAGATCACAAAATATAAATCTCAGAAAATCACCTTGTCCAAGGAAACCATCGACCTTTATTATATGCTGGTCCAACTATCGGATGAATTGTCTCCTGTTTTGGCTCCCGGGGGAAACACTGTTACCCTGCATCTTGACGAGAACTTGACCATCGAAGCCGATCCGGAAAAGCTGGCACGGGTATTCAACAACATTCTGAAAAATGCCGCATCGTATAGCTTCCCACATACCGAGATTGTGATCTCCGCAGAAAAATTGGAACATGAAGTCATCATTCGGTTTCAGAACAGCGGCGAAGATATTCCAAATGAGGTATTGGCGTCTCTTTTCAATAAATTCTACCGGGTAGATCAGTCTCGTTCCTCTGATACAGGCGGCACAGGGCTTGGATTAGCCATAGCAAAGGAGATCGTCACGCTGCATGGCGGGGCAATCAGCGCATCCAGCAAAAATCATGTGGTTACATTTACAGTCTCTTTGCCGTTGTCAAATTAGCAATTTCTTTGCATTTTCTTAGGAATCAATCAACTTCTTATTAAAACAATCCATGCTCTTGTCCAGTAGAATGATACTGACAGGAGCATGGATTTGCTCTTTTATGAAACAAATCACCGAAAGGAGCGAAATGATGGGAAGGATACTCCGCTGACTGTTACAGAACAGCATACACATGGAATAGACCTTCACCGCAATACGCCCGGCATTCCCCAAGGAATTGACGCGGCGGTGGCGGAAGGCCGGCTGGATTTGAAGGTCAAAAACAACACCGCCTACACATTTCAAATCCAGATTTCTGTTGACAAATATCATATGAGAGGGAAAGTGTTGTCCGATGCAAAGCTGCGGACCGCCGCTGGATAGAACATAAGTAAAATCTCCCCCTTACATTAGGATTTTCTTAGGAAATAAACAACTTCATATTAAAGTTCCAAGCGCCGCTGTTCAGTACAATAAATGCTGACAGGGGCGCTTTTGTTCCCCTTCAGAAAGGAGGCTTTATATGATGGAAGAAAAAATGCTGCCTGTTCCCAATGAAGGTCATCGCTGGAGGCAAAAGCAGCGGCGGAGGCGCTTTCCTTGGGGAAGTATTGCCACAGTCATTCTGGTCGTGGCTGTTTGTGTATATGCGTTCACATTGTTTGGAGATAAAGAATCGCCTGAAAATTACCAAGTAAACGACACCACAACGCAGGGGCCTGATGATGTGCAAGTTGGCCTTTTGGATGAAAGCTCACCCCCAAAACACGCAGACAGAAAATGATGACACCGACTGGAACTTGGTGTTGGTAAACTATGAAAACGCGATCCCCGAAAACTACGAGCCAAAACTGGTAGAGGTGCCCGGCGGTGAGAAAGTAGATGAACGCATCTATGATCCTCTCATGGAGATGTTGGAAGCAGCAAAGGAAGGAAATTGGGATCAACTGCCTATGGTCGTATCCGGTTACCGCACGCAGAAAAAGCAGCAGCAGCTCTATGACGACAAAGTGGCTGGATACCGCAAAGAGGGAAATTCCCAGAGCGAAGCGGAGGAACTGGCAAAGCAATGGGTATCTGTTCCCGGATACAGTGAACATCAAATTGGTTTAGCCGTGGACATCAACGGAGCCACCTATGATCTTTATTCCTGGCTGCAAGAAAACAGCTACAAATACGGTTTTATCTTCCGTTACCCTGGAGATAAAACCGACATCACGGGCGTTGCCGAGGAAGTATGGCATTATCGGTATGTTGGCGTTGAGGCTGCCACAGAGATGTATGAAAAAGGGCTGTGTCTAGAGGAATATTTGGCAGAAAGGCAGGCGGAGCAATGAAAAGATTGAAAATCGCTGTTTTGTTTGGCGGCTGTAATGCTCATGTTGCATCGGGTTTTTTGTAAAAATAATTTTTAATAATGTTGATTCTTAACTGTTCTTAACTCAAATATTGCATCTTAACTCAAAAAGAGTTATAATACAGAAAAAGAGTTAAGATTGCAGGTGATGACATGGAATATCTCGATAAAGTTCTGGGAGTCAAGGTTACCTATGATGATGTAGAGTTTAAGCATTTGCCCAATTTTATAGCCACAAGGTACCGTTTACAGATGGTGTCAATGAATGAACAGAAGATGATTTTTCTTTATCCTAAGACAGAACTGGAGCAGATTGAAGTACTGAAAAAACATATTGCTCGGATACAGAATAATGAGAACTTGCCTATTGTGCTGGTGCTAAAAGAACTTAGCTTTCGCCAGAAAGAATATTTGATTCGTGAGAAGATTCCATTTATTGTAGATGGAAAGCAAATTTATTTGCCCTTTATGGCAGTGTATTTGCAGGAACGGTGCAGCGCCGAAAAAAAGACAAGGGAAGAAATACTTCCATCGGCGCAGATGCTTCTACTGCATTTCATTTATGGAGGCGCACAGGAACTATCTACAAGTCAAGCTGCGAAAGACTTGGAACTGACACCTACTTCTATATCAAGGGCATCAAGACAGCTTGAAGAAATGGGATTGCTGCATATCAGAAAAGTCGGTGTGCAGAGGATCATGCAATCTGAGGATTCTCCGAAAACACTGTTCCAAAAAGCAGGAGATAAGTTGCTGAATCCAATAAAACGAACGGTTTATATTCCGAAAGAATTGGTGGGAACAGAGCTGTTGGAAAGTGGATATTCGGCGTTGGCAGAGTATTCCATGCTGAACACACCGAATGTCAGATGTTATGCGGCAGAAAGAATCTCTCAATGGAAAGATGTTATGACCAATAGCTTGCAGAATTCGCAGGTGCAAGTGGCCGTAGAGATGTGGAGATACAATCCACGAAAATTGTCCACGCGAAACATTGTAGATGAGCTTTCGCTGGCATTGGCATTGAGAGAAGATGCAGATGAACGGGTTGAAGAAGCAGTAGAAGAAATGCTGAATGAACTGTGGAGAAAGATAGATGGTTACAGGAATTGATAGCTTTAAGGAATGGTTCAAGGGCAGTGAAGAACAATATGCTATCATTGGTGGAACTGCGTGTGACATTCTGATGACGGAGGAGGGACTGGACTTCCGTGCGACAAAGGATATTGACCTTGTTTTGATTATAGAAGCAGTTGACGCAAATTTCGGAAAGAAATTTTGGGAATATGTAAAACAGGCGGGATATGAGCATTGCAACAAAAGTTCGGGTGTGCCGCAGTTTTATCGGTTTAGTCACCCAATTACAAATCAGTATCCTGCAATGATTGAACTTTTCACGCGAAAGCTGGATGCCATCCAACTTCCAGAAGATGCAGTGCTAACACCGTTACCGGTGGACGAAGATATTTCGAGTCTGTCTGCTATTCTTTTGGACGATGATTACTATGAATTTTTGAAGCAGGGGAAAGTCACCGTTGATGGAGTGACTGTCTTGGATGCGGCATATTTGATTCCGTTTAAGGCAAAAGCGTGGATGGATTTGACAGATCGTAAGGCTGCAGGAGAACACGTTGATAGCAAAAATATCAAGAAACATAAGAATGATGTTTTCCGTCTGACGGAGTTGATTGATCCCACCGCCAAGGTAGTGGCTCCCCAAGGAGTTTATGCCGATATTCAAGAGTTTGTCCAGCGTATGAAAAATGAAAACGTGGATATTAAACAGTTGGGGCTGGTTGGCAGAACAAAGGAGAAGATTCTGGAAGAATTAAAAGCAATGTACGAGACACTTTAATATAGATATTTGAAGAAATTTGGTTTACTCTCAGCAGAGGAATATCTTTGTAAAGCGAGATGTCAAGTTAACTGAACCGCCGGATGCGGAACCGCATGTCCGGTAGTGTGAGAGGTCGGCGGCAAAAGCCGTCTCCTACTCGATCGTCATTGTCACTCAGAAAAGAGCCGAAAGAGATTTTAATTGAAGATTTTGCAGAAAAAATGCAAAATCAATAAATAAATATTGATTTGAGAGTTTTATTGATTCCGTGGTATAATATTTCTATAGCATCCACAGTAGGGAGAGTACAAAATGGATAACAATCTGCAAATAAATCAAAATGCAGAACAGACCTATCATTCCATTCGCCAGTCTATTGTATCAGCACAGCATAGCATAGGTTAAGTGCTGCGGTGAACTCCACAATGGTAATAACTTATTGGGAGATTGGGGAACTGATTTATAAAGCGTGTGGAGAAAATGACAGAGCAGAATATGGAAAGAAGCTGCTTCAATATTTATCTGAACAGCTAACAGCAGAATTTGGGAAGGGATTTAGCGTACAAGGACTGCGTAATATGAGGCAATTTTATTGCACCTTTCCAAATCGCTCCACAGTGTGGAGCGTCCGGCAGTTAGAACGGCAGATCAACACGATGTACTATTAGAGAATTTTAGTAAAATTATGGAATTATATTGATTTTTTAGGAGGAATTGCATATACTTATTATAGACAAAAGATTGTCTGAGGTGAGTTTCTACCATAAAGTGGAAACCTAAAAAAGCAGGTGAGTCTCCACCATAAAGAGAGAACCTAAAAAAGCGGTGAGTCTCCACCATAAAGAGAGAACCTGAAAAAGAGGCGAGTGATGTCGTCTCTTTTTTTAACAGATGAGGAAAAATGAAATTTTATAATATCAAAGATGAATACATCAATTATTTGAAAAAATATGATGCAAAAGTTGCAGATAATAAAAAGGGAAAGCGTCCGTATGTAGGCGTGGTACTTGAGATTGATGGGATAAAATATTATACTCCATTTGCATCGCCCAAAGAAAAGCATCGTAAAATGAAGAACACAAAAGATTTTAGGAAAATTAATCAGGGAATATATGGTGCAATCAACTTTAATAATATGATACCTGTTGTGGAATCGGCATTACTTCTTATTGATATTGATGCAATGGAAGATTTAAAATATCAGCGTTTGCTTCAAAATCAATATAAGTGTATTAAAGCTGATCGGGAACAAATTCAGTTAACAGCAAAAAGATTAAGAGATATTCTTTTTAAGAAAGATGAAGAATTGAATGGCAATGACAAGAGAATAAAGGAAAGATGTTGTGATTTGCCATTGCTGGAGGAGGTTGTGAAACATTATGACAACTATTAGTAAAAAAGAAGTACATAAATTTTTAGATACACACCCGGATATACCTATCTCGGCAGCTAAATTTGAATATAGTTTATATCTTGAGCCTGAAGCAGTTGAATATGCCAATGCGATTTCAGAAAAAACGCTTGGTGAATCTGAAGAGGATTTGCGTTCGAAAAGAATGATTGAACAAGCAGAAACAACGGAAGAACTGTTGAAATTGATGCGAAAGCCTTTATCGGGAGGGAACCGAAGTAGATTAAGAGGAAAATTACTGGAATACGAAACAGTGATGATGCCATGCATAAAAGAAAAAACTATGAAAAACGGGCAGGATATCTTTATAGAAAATACTCTTTATTTTTTCTTGCACTGCGAAGAAAACTGTTGCGATTGGCTTATGAAAGAATACTCCAATATCCGGAATGAATATTTAAGATCTATGTTGTGCTTAGTAATTGGGTTTCGAGGAGATGTAGAAATGATTCCTTTTTTGATGAAAGAAACAGAACGTCTGGAAAGAACGTATCCCCAAGAAACATATGCACAAGGTCCGATACTTGCTATTCAGGAACTTGCTGTCAGATTTCTTAATTGAAGTCTATGTGGTGTTCTGAGGAGCAATGAGTAGTCCTACGTTTGTAACGTGTTTGCAACACTACATTCCAAAAATCCAGTAAAATCAAGCCTTCCAAGTTACCTAAACGATAATTATTGCTGTTCAATATTATGCTATTTATCCCGGAAGTATTTTTGCTTCCGGGATTTTATTATGTTATAGGAAATTACTCCGTAATGTTCCTATAACATAATAAAGCCCTCCGGGCAGGATTCTTTCTTGTGCATGAAAAAGATAGTGGATTTTTCAGAATAATATGTGTATAATGAAGCAAAATGTGAAAAAATAAGGGAAAAGAGAGGAAGAAAAAGTGGAAAAAAGAATTATTCAGGTAGAAGACAAGGTGCCTGCAAAGCTGCTGATCCCGCTTAGTATCCAGCATATGTTTGCCATGTTTGGTGCATCTGTACTGGTTCCGTTTCTGTTCGGGATCAATCCGGCCATCGTACTGCTGATGAACGGTGTGGGAACTTTACTGTTTATTTTGATCACAAAGGGAAAAGCTCCGGCCTACCTTGGATCAAGCTTTGCTTTTCTGTCACCGGGAATTCTGGTCATGACAAAATTCGGATACCAGTATGCACTGGGTGGATTTGTAGTTCTTGGCATTGCTGGTATGATCCTGGCGCTGATCATTGGAAAATGTGGAACCAAATGGATTGATATTGTGCTTCCCACAGCTGCAATGGGACCGGTAGTTGCACTGATCGGTCTGGAGCTTGCCGGAAGTGCTGCAAGTACAGCAGGACTTCTTGACGATAAGATAGATATGAAAAATGTGATCGTATTTCTGGTAACACTGGGAGTTGCAGTGTTTGGACAGATTCTGTTTAGAGGATTCTTATCAGTGATCCCAATCCTGATCGCAATCATTGCAGGATATGTGGCAGCAGTTCTCTGCGGAATCCTGGATTTTACAGCAGTAAAAGAGGCTACATTCTTTGCGCTGCCTAATTTCCAGCATCCGAAATTTAATCTGGAAGCGATTTTGACAATCTTCCCGGCACTTCTTCTGGTAACATCCGAGCATATCGGACATCAGATCGTAACCAGCAAGATTGTAGGGAAAGATCTGCTGAAAGAACCAGGCTTACATCGTTCTCTTTTTGCAGACTTCTTTTCTACAACTCTGTCTGCATGTATGGGTTCTGTACCCACAACTACTTATGGTGAGAATATTGGTGTTATGGCCATGACAAAGGTTTACAGTGTGCAGGTAATCGGAGGTGCGGCTGTTCTCTCTATCTGCTGTTCCTTCCTTGGAAAACTGGCAGCACTGATCAATACCATTCCCGGTCCTGTAATCGGAGGAATTTCTTTCCTACTCTATGGTATGATCGGTACATCAGGACTTCGTATGCTGGTAGATAATAAGGTAGATTACGGTAAATCCAGAAACCTGACACTGACCTCTGTTGTATTTATCGTAGGTCTTTCCGGAATCTCCCTGAATCTGGGAAATGTAAAACTGACAGGCATGGTACTGGCATGTGTTGTAGGTATGGCACTGAGCCTGGTGTTCTATATTCTGGACAAGCTACATCTGACAAATGATCAGTGATATTGGATAACTGATATATAAATGAACGAAAACCTTCGGGCAGGAATGTCCGGAGGTTTTTGTGTATAACAGTATAAAACAGTTGACAACAGTTATGCACTGTTATATACTGTTTACAGATGGAGGAGAAACATATGCATATAATAATCAATAATTCATCCATGGTACCTATTTATGAACAGATCATAGACCAGATTAAGTCTGCGATTATCAGAGGAGAGTTACAGCCGGACACTGTATTACCTTCAGTACGCAGTTTGTCAAAGGAACTGAAGATCAGTGCCCTGACTGTGAAGAAAGCCTACGACAATCTGGAAGAAGAAGGATTTACCGTCACTGTTCATGGAAAAGGAACCTACGTTGCAGCCACAAATAAAAACCTGATGAGGGAAGAACAGCTCAAAGAAGTAGAACATGATCTGGAGCAGGCAATCATGAAGGGCAGAAGATGTGGACTGAACGATGAGGAAATCAGAAATCTTTTTGAAATGATCATGGAGGACTAAGACATGTTGAAAATCAGTCATTTGCAGAAACATTACAGAGGTTTTTCGCTGGACTGTTCTATGGAAGTACAGCCTGGGATGATTACAGGACTTATTGGAAGAAATGGTTCCGGGAAATCCACCACATTTAAAGCTTTGCTCGGCTTGATTCATCCGGATGGCGGAGAGATAGAGGTCTTTGGGAAAAAGGCAGAAGAGCTTAAGCCGGAGGATAAGCAGAAACTGGCAGTTGTTTTTGCAGATTCAGGCTTCAGTATGTATCTGACAGCAGCGGGCGTGGCAAATATTATGAAAAGCATATATCCGGATTTTGACAGAGAGAAATTCCTGCAGCAGTGCAGAAGATTCAATCTGCCCACAGACAAGAAAATCAAAGAATTTTCCACTGGTATGAAAGCAAAGTTTAAAGTACTGGCAGCATTAAGCCATAAGGCAGAACTGCTGATTCTGGATGAGCCCACAGTTGGTCTGGATGTGATCGCCAGGGATGAGGTGCTGAACATGCTGAGAGAATATATGGAAGAAAATGAAAGCAGTTCTATTCTGATCAGTTCACATATTTCATCAGATCTGGAGAGTCTTTGTGACGATTTTTATATGATCCATGCCGGAAAAATTATCCTTCATGAGGATACAGATGTACTGCTGTCAGATTATGCAGTTCTTAAAGTTTCAGAAGAAGAGTACGAAAAACTGGATCAGCAATACCTTATTAAGATTCGGAAAGAAGCTTATGGATACAGGTGTCTGACAAACCAGAAACAATTTTATATGGAAAATTATCCGGATGTTGTAATTGAGAATGGAAAGATTGATGATCTGGTAGTGATGATGGAGGAACAGGTATGAAGGGATTATTTGTAAAGGATATAGAACTGATGAAACAGCAGAAACAGTCTTTTATCCTGGTTATTGTAATGGGAGTCATCCTGAATCTGGCAGGAAGCGGGAGCGTCAGTTTTGCTATAGGATATTTTATGATTGCCACAGCAATTTTTGCCATTACGACTATAAGTTATGATGAGTTTGATAATGGTCTTGCATTTCTTATGACCTTGCCGGTTACCAGAAAACAGTATGTGGCGGAGAAATATCTGCTGGGAGCAGGGCTTACGGCTGCAGCGTGGGGAATTGAAGCAATAACGGGAGTGATCTGTAAAGGTGTGGCAGAGCTTCAGGGGTGCCTGAGTGAGAAAATTATTGACACTCTGATATACATTCCACTGGCGCTTCTTATGTTGTCAGTATCGCTCCCGCTTGTAATACATTTTGGAGCAGAAAAAGGACGTTATATTGCAATGGTCATGTGGGCTATTATAATTGCCGTAGTTTATATTCTGATAAAAACAATGGGACTTTCAGCAGACGCAGTCGGTGCATGGCTGAATGGACTGAAATGGGGAATGGTATTGGCCGGAGTTGTATTATTTACAGTAATTGTATATATGGGATCTTTTTGGATTGGTGTCCGGCTTATGGAGAAGAAAGAATTCTGATGTGTCTCGAATATGGTTGTAATTATAAAAGCAGTGTGCTAAAATTATATCAGCGTAATTGAATAGCTGTTAAGTGAACATTATCATACGCAGATTTTGTGTATGATAATGTGAGAGGGAATCAGGTGAAATGCCTGAACGGTTGCGGCCACTGTATACAGAAAAAAAGCGGGATTGTAATATGTCATTGCATAAATATGTGAGAAGGCGGAATCCGGCTGTCAGAGAGTATCTGGAAATATTTCTGATACAATATTCATGAACTGCTGAAGCATGGATGTTGTATCAGTTTTTATTTTATGGGAACTTTCTGTGATCTGTGAGTCAGGAAACCTGCCTGACAGCGTAAAGAAGGAGCTTCCGTAAAAAGTATCCGTTATTCTTATCACTTCTATTTTACTTTTTCTGAAGTCTCATCTTTTCGGTTACACGAACAGGTAAATAACATATACGAAAAGAGAGGAAGTCAAATGAAAAACAGGTATTTATCCACAAGAATCATGGCAATTATGATGGCAGCAGCTATGGCAGTTTCCGCAGCTCCGGCAGCTTTTGCAGCAGAGAGAGCAGACTCTGAGACAATCAAAGAGGACAATCAGCCGGCAGCAGATGCAGACTCTGATACACAGGAAGATGCAGACGCACAGGATTCAGCAGATGCAGATAAGACAGCAGACGCAGAAGGTACAAAGACAGAATATCCTCTGACCATCACAACCTATGATTATGATGGAAATGAAATCGAAACAACCTATGAAAAGGCACCGGAGAAAGTTCTTGCTGTATATCAGGGAAGCATTGAAACCATGCTTGCACTTGGCCTGGAAGACCGTCTGGTAGCTACTGCAGGTCTTGACAATGAAGTTCCGGATGAACTTAAAGATGCATTTTCAAAAACAAATTATCTTGATGAATTTACCCCATCCCTTGAGACTGTAACGATGTTGGAGCCAGACATGATCTTATCCTGGAGCTCCCTGTTTTCTGATAAAAATCTCGGAAATGTAACAGACTGGATTGACAAAGGCTGCAACACTTATTACAACACAAACACACGCCCTGACGGAGACAGAACTCTGGAAAATGAATTTACAGACATCTTAAATCTTGGAAAGATTTTTGATGTACAGGACAAAGCACAGGCAATCGTAGATGATGCAAAGGCAGTGATCGATAAAACTCTTACAGCAACAGCAGATGTAGAAGAGAAACCAAGCGTAATGGTTCTGGAACCTCTTGGAGAAGATATCACAAACTATGGTGCAAAGAGCCTTGGTGGAGATATGGTAACACAACTGGGTGCGACTCTGGCAAACCCGGATGCTTCTACAGCAGGAAAAGAAGATATCATTGCAGCAAACCCTGATGTGATTTTTGTTGTATACATGCCATATGCAGGTGATGATCCGGAAACTGTAAAAGAAAGCCAGCTTGCCGTTATCAAGGATGACGAAGCACTTCAGAGCCTTGACGCTGTAAAGAACGGTCGTGTTTATCCGATCATGCTCAGTGAAATGTACGCAAGTGCAACACGTACACAGGATGGTATTGAAACTTTCGCAAAAGGATTATATCCGGATGTGAATTTTGACTGATTGAGGACATAACAGTGAAAGAACAGGTTTCACAGACAAAAAAAGGCAGTGTGCTCAGGACATCCATGTATGTGGCAGTTCTTATCGGGCTTGCGGCATTTTTGATTTTTTCCATTCTTGCAGCAATCACTTTTGGAAATGCAGATCTGTTACTGAAAGATGTTTACAGTGTCATTGCATATAAATTGTTTCATATCAAAAGCCTGTCCGCCTATGCAGAAGGCGCAGTTCACGATGTTGTGTGGCTGATCCGGCTGCCCAGAGTCCTGCTGGCTCTGGCAGTTGGAATGGCTCTTTCCGTCTGTGGCGTAGTTATGCAGGCGATTGTCCAGAACCCACTGGCAGATCCGTATGTACTTGGTATTTCATCCGGTGCATCCTTTGGTGCAACACTGGCGATCATGCTTGGAGTTGGTGGATTTCTCGGTGGAAACTCAGTTGGTGTTACTGCATTTATTGGTGCAATGGTCACTTCTTTTGCAGTAATTGCCATTGCAAACATGGGCGGAAAAGCTACTTCTGCCAAACTGATCCTTGCCGGAATGGCTGTCAGTGCGGTATGTTCTGCTTTTTCCAATTTTGTTATCTATATCACCAATGACAAAAATGCAGCAACAGAAGTAATGAAGTGGACGATGGGAAGCCTTGCAGGCGCAAGCTGGAGCAGAGTAGGTGTAATGCTTCCTGTTACATTGATCTGTGTAATTATTTTCTGGACGCAATATCGTAATCTGAATCTGATGCTGTTAGGAGATGATGTATCGATCACACTGGGAACTGATTTGCACAGGCTGAGAACTTTTTATCTGATCGTTGCTTCTGTAATGATTGGGTTTGCAGTATATTGTGCGGGTGTGATCGGCTTTGTAGGACTTGTGATCCCTCATGTGATCAGAATCCTGTTTGGAACAGACCACAGAAGATTACTGCCATTAAGTGCACTGCTTGGTGCATCATTCCTGATCTGGTGTGATGTGGCATGTCGTGTGATCCTGAAGAATTCTGAGATGCCGATCGGTGTGCTGGTATCCATTATCGGTGCTCCATGCTTTATTTATCTGCTTGTGCGGAAATCCTATGGATTTGGAGGTAGTAAGTAATGAAAATCACTACAGAAGATATTCAGGTTGGATTTCACGCCAGACAGATACTGAAGGGAATTTCCATAGAGTCAAAGGATAAGGAACTGGTAGGGATCATCGGACCAAACGGAAGCGGAAAATCTACATTATTAAAATGCATCTACCGTATCCTGAAGCCAGATGCAGGTGCCGTTTATTTGGACGGCGAAGAACTCCATTCCATGAGCGTAAAAAGCTCCGCCAGAAAAATGGCAGTTGTGGCACAGCACAATTACTACAACTTTGATTTTACCGTACGGGAAGTCGTGTTGATGGGACGTGCACCTCATAAGAAAGCATTGGAACGGGATAATGCAAAAGATTACCGGATTGTTGAAGAAGCACTGAAAACGGTACAGATGGATGCATTTGCGGATCGCACATTTTCTACGCTGTCAGGTGGAGAGCAGCAGAGGGTTATTCTGGCAAGAGCACTTGCACAGCAGACACCTGCACTGATCCTTGATGAGCCGACTAACCATCTGGATATCACACATCAGATCATGCTGATGGAACTGGTAAAGAAACTTAACGTAACTGTAATATCAGCTATCCATGACCTGAATATTGCGGCGGCATACTGTGATAAGATTTATGTATTGAAAGATGGTGTGCTGGAAGGATATGGAACTCCACAGGAAGTACTCACTCAGGAGCTGATCAAAAGGATTTACCAGGTAGATTCGGAAGTGGTAAATGACAGCCGCGGGAAGATGCATATTTTATTTTTATAATATGAGAATTGACAGGCCAGAGTCAGAAAAAATTTTGACTCTGGCCTGTTGTATATGGAGGAAAAAGATGAATAAGATAGGAATTTTAACGTGTATTCATTCTAATAATGTATGCGCCAGAGTCGGATGCCTGGCAGCATTTCAGAACAGAACTGATTTCTTTCAGGATTATCCGGAAGATACCTGTCTGGCAGCAATGATGACCTGCAATGGATGCAAAGACGCCAACCCGACAGACCCCATAGAAGACAAAGGAATCCTGGAAAAGATAGACAGACTGGTCAGCGAAAAGATCAGTGCCATCCACGTAGGTGTCTGTCGTCTTCCGGATGGAAAGCATGAATGTCCAAGGATGACACAGATCTGCAATATGATAGAAGAACGTGGAATCAAAGTGATCAGAGGAACACATAAAGAATAAAAAAGTTTCTATACAATTTATAAAATAAAAAGAATATAAAATGCCTTGAAAATAAGAGTAAGTAATGCTAACATAAGTATAAAGCATATTTCTCTTATATTTCAAGGCATTTTTGCCGTCTGATTATTCTAATCTCAATTCAGAAATCCATGCTTTTAATTCCAGTTAATTATGAAAAGCAGGAGCTGAGAAGTGATAAGAATAGCACAAAATGTTCTTTGACTCCTGCGGAAAACAGGAGGTATTGCCAATGGCAAAAAGAAAGAACAAAAAAATTACTGTGAAAAGAAACCGATTGAAGGGTTATTAGCAACTAAATATAAATTATAAAATTATATAAGAACATGTTGAGTTTTATAAGATATTAGGGTGGAATATTATTGAAAGGAGTTGATACTTTGAGTAAATATTATTCTATACATGAATTTTCAAAAATTATAGGCGTATCTGCCCAGACATTACGAAATGGGGATGCCAATGGAAAACTTCATCCGCATCATACTACAGTAAGTGGCTATAGATATTATTCTGATGAGTAACTCAACCAGGTAATAAATGTAAAGCCTAAAAACCGCATTACAATTGGATATTGTCGCGTTTCAAGCCATAAACAGAAAGATGATATGGAAAGACAGATTGATAATGTTAAGACATATCTTTTGGCAAAAGGACAGCCATTTGAGGTAATAAGTGATATCGGTTCCGGGATTAATTATAAGAAAAAAGGACTTCAGGAATTGATCAGGCGAATATCTCAAAATCAGGTTGAAAAGGTTGTTGTTTTATATAAAGATCGGCTATTACGATTTGGTTTTGAGCTGATAGAATATATCGCTTCACTTTATAATTGTGAGATTGAGATTATTGATAATACTGAAAAATCCGAACAGCAGGAACTTGTTGAGGATCTGGTTCAGATAATCACAGTATTCAGTTGTAAATTACAAGGAAAACGAGCGGATAAAGCTAAGAAACTTATCCGTGAACTGATACAGGAGGAAACAGATGGTAAAAGCCATAAAAGTAATGTTGATACCAAATAATGTACAGAAAACTAAGATGTTTCAGTACGCAGGTGCTTCAAGATTTGCTTATAACTGGGCTTTGGCCAGGGAAATAGAAAACTATGAAAAAGGTGAAAAATTCATTTCAGATGCAGAACTCAGAAAAGAATTTACAAAGCTTAGACATTCTGATGAATATGCATGGTTACTGAGTATTTCAAATAATGTAACCAAACAGGCGATCAAAGATGCCTGTACTGCTTATAAGAATTTTTTCAAAGGTTTGCAGAAATTTCCAAGATTCAAGTCAAAAAAGAGATCAATGCCGAAGTTCTATCAGGACAACGTTAAGATACGATTCAGTAATACCCACGTTAAATTTGAAGGCTTTTCCTCCAGCAGGAAGGCAAATAAGCAAAAAATGAATTGGGTAAGACTTGCAGAACATGGAAGGATTCCGACAGATGCTAAATATATGAATCCGCGAATATCCTTTGACGGATTGAACTGGTGGATCAGCGTATGTGTAGAATTTCCTGACTGCAGGGAAACACTTAATGATGACGGAGTCGGCATAGACTTGGGAATCAAAGATCTGGCGATCTGTTCTGATGGAACTAAGTATAAGAACATCAATAAGAGTCAGAAAATAAAGAAATTAGAAAAACAGAAACGCAGATTACAGCGTAGTATCTCTCGTTCTTACGAGAAAAATAAAAAAGGAGAAAGTTACTGTAAAACAAATAATGTAATCAAAAAGGAAAAACTTTTATTAAAACGAAATCACAGATTAACAAATATCCGTAAAAATTATTTAAATCAGACCATATCGGAGATCGTAGATCGAAAACCAAGATTTATATGTATTGAAGATCTGAATGTCAGCGGAATGATGAAAAACAGACATTTATCCAAAGCAGTTCAGGCACAGGGGTTTTTCCGGTTTAGAAAACAGCTTGAATATAAGTGCAGCGATAAAGGGATCCAGCTTATTGTGGCTGATCGGTTTTATCCATCATCAAAGCTTTGCAGCTGTTGTGGAAACATCAAAAAAGATCTGAAGTTATCTGACAGAGTTTATAGATGTGCGTGTGGGAATATGATTGACAGAGATTTCCAGGCATCTATAAATCTCAAGACTTATGGAGAAAAATTTGCAGGTTGACACTGAAACGTTAATGCAAATATGTACGGATACGTTAGTCCGGAATTTACGCCTATGGAGAGTACAAGAACTTGTGAGTAGATAGATATTTATATCATCAAAAGCATACTCGTTGAAGTAGGAATGAAACATAGAAGTTTATAACTTTTTTATAAGTTTTCAGTAACGGTAGTCGCTATGAGTATATTTGAATATAACGAGGAAGAGGAAAAAAGAAAACTCAGGAAAGCTGAGTATGAAGCTGGTATGGCAGAAGGAGTAATGAAAACTAAAAAAGAAACAGCAATTTCATTGGCTGAAATGGGATTATCCGTGCAGCAGATTACTCAGGGAGTAAAAGTAGAAGAAAAGACTGTATATAAGTGGCTGAATGAAAAAAAGAATATGAAAACCACATATTAAAAATAATGGAAGCGGAGTCCACATTAACTGTAAATGTGGACTCTTTTGGACTAAATGAACACATAAAAACACAACCCTATTGGATTTATCTATATCAGTATGTTAAAATAATTAATTGATAAAGGATTTTAACAGATGAAGCGATAAAAGAATAACTACTGATTTTATAAAGAAAAAGGAGTTTTTAAATATACTATGGAGAAACTTGTTATTGGTATCCTTGCCCACGTAGATGCAGGTAAGACTACGTTGTCGGAGGGAATTTTATATTTAACGGGAAAAATCCGTAAGCTGGGGCGGGTGGATCATAAGGATGCGTATCTGGACACCTATAACCTGGAACGGGAACGAGGAATTACGATTTTTTCCAAGCAGGCGGAGTTTGAACTGGGAAACAGGGGGATAACTCTGCTGGATACGCCGGGACATGTGGATTTCTCAGCGGAAATGGAGAGAACACTTCAGGTTCTGGATTATGCCATCCTTGTAATCAATGGAGCGGATGGTGTGCAGGGGCATACCATGACGTTATGGAGACTTCTGGCAAGATACCAGATTCCGACGTTCCTGTTTATCAATAAAATGGACCAGGATGGAACAGATAAAGAGAAACTTCTGGCAGAATTAAAGAAGCGATTAAGTGATAATTGCGTTGATTTCACCTGGGAAAAATCAGCTCTGCATTCTCAGTTTCTGGAAGATGTTTCTGTCTGCGATGAGGAACTGCTTGAAAAATACCTGGAAACAGAGAAAATATCAACATCAGATATCCAAAAAGTAATCAAAGAGCGAAAACTTTTCCCATGTTTCTTTGGCTCTGCGCTGAAAATGACAGGTGTAGAAGAATTCCTCCATGGTTTGGAAAAATACTGCGAGACACCGACATATCCGTCTGAGTTCGGGGCAAAAGTATTCAAGATTGCCAGAGACGATCAGGGCAATCGTTTAAGCTATATGAAAATCACAGGTGGAACATTGAAGGTGAAGGAACTTCTTACAGATACAGAGAAAGCGGATCAGATCCGTATTTATTCCGGTGCGAAATTTGAGCTTGCAAAGGAAGCTCCTGCAGGAACTATCTGTGCAGTGACCGGCCTTTCCCAGACACATCCGGGACAGGGATTTGGGATTGAACGGGAATCTGAGATGCCGGTTCTGGAACCTGTATTAAATTACAGAATTCTGCTTCCTGAGGACTGTGATGTTCACCAGATGCTGAAGAAACTCAAAGAGCTGGAAGAGGAGGAACCGGAGCTTCACATTGTATGGAATGAGCAGCTTGGAGAAATCCATGCCATGCTGATGGGTGAGGTTCAGATTGAGATATTAAAGCATCTGATCTGGGAACGTTTCCATGTAGCAGTAGAGTTTGGCACAGGAAATATCGTATATAAAGAAACAATCGCAGAGCCGGTAGAAGGTGTAGGCCATTTTGAACCGCTGCGTCATTATGCAGAAGTACACCTGCTTCTGGAACCGGGAGAGCCGGGAAGTGGACTGCAGTTTTTTACTGCATGCAGTGAGGACGTGCTGGATCGTAACTGGCAGCGACTGATCCTGACTCATCTGGAAGAACGGGAGCATCCGGGAGTACTGACCGGTTCTCCCATCACAGATATGCAGATCACACTGATCACAGGACGTGCCCATCTGAAACACACAGAGGGCGGCGATTTCCGGCAGGCGACGTACAGGGCTGTGCGGCAGGGATTAAAGAAAGCAAAAAGTGTACTGCTTGAGCCATATTATGAGTTCAGACTTGAGATTCCGGGAGATATGATCGGGCGTGCTATGACTGATATTCAGAAAATGAATGGAACCTTCCAGCAGCCGGAAGCGGATGAGGATGATATGATGGTATTGAAGGGGAGTGCGCCTGTATCAATGATGCGAGATTATCAGACACAGGTAACCTCCTATACAAAGGGACGGGGCAGATTATTCTGTTCATTGAAGGGCTATGCCCCATGTCAGAATCAGGATGAAATTGTAGAGGAGATTGGATATGATTCCGAACGTGACCTGGACAATCCCACGGGTTCTGTATTTTGTGCTCATGGAGCTGGATTTGTGGTGCCATGGTATGAAGTAGAGGATTATATGCACTTAGAAGGGGTTGACGAGTCTGAGCTGAGTGATACCATACCGGATAGTGAAGAAAGTACAGCAGGAAACAGGAATGGAAGGAATCAGGGAGACTCAGGTTATTGCCCGCCAAAGAATGCCGGCGTAGGAAGCTATGAGGATGAGGAAGAACTGAAAGCTATTTTTGAGAGAACTTTCGGACCAGTCAATCGTTACAAAGAACCACAGTTTAAGAGAACATTTTCTTCAAAATCTGACAGCGGCAGCTATTACCGTAACAGCTCTTCTGCTAAGAAGAAAGAAAAAGAATATCTCCTTGTAGATGGCTATAACATCATCTATGCTTGGGAAGATTTAAAAGAGCTGGCAGATGCAAACCTCCATGCAGCTCAGACAAAACTGATGGATATTCTGAGCAACTATCAGGGCTTTAAGAAATGTACGTTAATTCTTGTATTTGACGCTTACAAGATAGAGGGCCATGCAGAGGAAGTGATCACCTATCATAACATCCACGTAGTCTACACAAAAGAAGCTGAGACAGCAGATCAGTATATCGAGAAAACGGTCCATAAGATCGGCCGTGAAAACCAGATAACGGTAGCTACCTCCGATGGACTGGAGCAGATTATCATCATGGGACAGGGTGCCCACCGTATGTCTGCCAGAGGTCTTCGGGATGAAATAAAAGCTACAGAAAATCAGATCCGCCAGCAATGGCATGAGAAACGTCAGAGCAGCAAGAATTATCTGATCGACAATATTTCTGATGAAATGGCACAATATATGAAAGAGAAACGACTTGGAAAACAGTAAAAGGGAGATGCAGTCATGAAAGAAAAGCTGACACAAAAAGATGTTGAGAAAATTCAGCAGGAGATCGATCACCGCAAGCTGGTTGTACGAAAAGAAGCAATAGAAGCTGTAAAGGAAGCCAGAGCTCAGGGAGACCTGAGTGAGAATTTTGAATATTATGCGGCCAAGAAGCATAAGAATCAGAACGAAAGCCGTATCCGTTACCTTGAGAATATGCTGAAAACAGCAACCATTGTTTCTGATGATTCCAAAGACGATGAAGTTGGAATGGATGATATTGTAGAGGTATATTTCGAGGAAGACGATGAGATTGAGAAATATAAGCTGGTAACTTCCATAAGAGGAAACTCCATGGAAAACCGCATCAGCATTGAATCTCCCATTGGTATGGCTCTGAAAGGTCACAAGGTTGGAGACAGAGTGGAAGTAAAGGTAAATGATAACTACAGTTACTTCCTGGAAATCCGTTCTATTGATAAGACTGGTTCCGAGGATGAAGAGATCCGCGGATTCTGATAATAATACTGTCGAAATACAGGATCCGGATTGATAAAAGAACTATTGTAAGAGATGAACACCGGTTAGTGTCATATCTCCTGCAATGGTTCTTTTTATTTTTATATCAAAAATACGGATGAATTTATGGGAACCTTACACAGAATGAATAGGATGACTGGAAATTTTACATGGATTTAACATTCTCATAGGGATGATTTTACAAAGCATGGTTATGATGAGAAGCAAGTCAGGGATATGTATCGCAAAAAAACATATATATGCCTGCACATGTCTGAGACTGCCATCAGATGGCAGAAAGTAAATAACCATATACTTATGAAAAGGGAAAAGGAGAATAATCATGGATTTATTCAGTATATTAACATTGATCGGAGGCCTTGCATTATTTTTGTATGGTATGAATGCAATGGGAGATGGCCTTGCGAAGGTTTCCGGCGGAAAGCTGGAGAAGATTCTTGAAAATCTTACTTCAAATCCCATAAAAGCAGTGCTTTTGGGAGCAGGAGTAACAGCAGTGATCCAGTCATCTTCAGCTACGACTGTTATGGTAGTAGGTTTTGTAAATTCAGGGATCATGAAATTATCACAGGCAGTAGGAGTGATCATGGGTGCCAATATCGGTACTACGATCACCTCCTGGATCTTAAGCCTGACAGGAATACAGAGTGATAATTTTATCATTCAGATGTTTAAACCAACATCATTTTCCCCTGTGCTTGCGATCATTGGTGTGATTTTTATTTTGTTTATCAATGATTCAAAGAAGAAAGATATCGGAAGTATTTTTATTGGTTTTGCAATCCTGATGTACGGTATGGATATGATGAGTTCTGCTGTAAAACCCCTTGCAGAAGTGCCGGAATTTACAAACCTGTTACTTAAATTTTCAAATCCGTTGTTAGGTGTTATAGCAGGTGCCCTTCTTACTGCAGTGATCCAGTCATCTTCTGCATCCGTAGGTATTCTGCAGGCCCTGTGTCTTACAGGTGCAGTACCGTTCAGTGCAGCAATCCCGATCATTATGGGACAGAACATCGGAACCTGTATTACTGCAATCCTTTCTGCAATCGGAGCCAAGAAGAATGCAAAACGTGCAGCAGCAGTACATCTGTATTTCAACCTGATCGGTACGGTTATCTTTATGACTGTATTCTATCTTATAAATGCAGTTGTTGGATTTTCTTTCTTCCATCAGGTAGCAACACCGGCAGGAATTGCTGTTATCCACAGTGTATTTAATGTTACTGCAACGATCATTCTCCTTCCTTTTGCAAAGGGACTGGAGAAACTTGCCTGTCTTACAATCCGGGACAAAAAAGAGGACGTTGTTGTTTCAGCAGAGGACAGAGAGTTTATGATCCTGGAGCCTCGTTTTCTGGAGAAACCGGCATTTGCAGTAGAGCAGAGCCGCAATGCAGCCAGAAAAATGGCAGAAGAATCCCACAATGCACTGTTTACAGCACTGAGTCTGGTGGATAAATACAGTGAAGAAGGCGTAGAACGTGTGGAAAACATGGAATCCAAGGTTGACCGCTATGAAGATGAACTGGGAACTTATCTGGTGAAGCTGAGCCACAAAGATATCTCAGAAGCAGACAGTCACAGTCTTTCCATTATGCTTCACTGTATTGGGGATTTTGAACGTATTTCCGACCATGCGGTAAATATTATGGAATCAGCACAGGAGCTTTATGAAAAAGGACTGAAGTTTTCCGTAAATGCAAAGAAGGACCTGGAGGTGCTTGGACAGGCAGTGGAAGATATTATCAATATGGCATACAAAGTTTTTGATACACAGGATACGCAGCTTGCAGAGAAGATCGAACCGCTGGAAGAAGTGATAGATGAGCTTTCCAAAGAAGTGAAACGTCGTCATGTACAGAGACTGCGAAACGGCGAATGTACCATTGAGATGGGATTTATCCTTTCGGACATCACCACCTGTCTGGAACGTGTGGCAGATCACTGCTCCAATATCGGTGTCTGTGTAACACAGGTTAGTGAAGATCTGTATGATACGCACAGCCATCTGAATACAGTGAAAACCCATCCAGACGAAGCCTTCTATCACGAGCTGGAGGATGCACGGATTAAATATCAGTTGTCATAATCATATGGAAGTTATCTGAATGGTGGATAGAAACTGGTATAAAAAATAACAGAAAAAGAAAAGTCCGGGCACCCTGGAATATACTCTGGGAGATGCACCGGATTTTTCATGTTACTGACCTACTCACAGCAATGGATTTTCTTGACTGGGGTAATGGAATTTGGGGAGGATACAGGTTACAGACTTGTGTAAATATGAAAAAATAAGTATACTGAAAAATAAAGAGGAGGGCAAGAAAAGATGATCTATTGTGTGGAAGATGAACGTAATATCAGAGAGCTTCTTATTTATACACTGGAAACAACAGGATTCAAAGCCAAGGGGTTTGGGAATGGTGCTGAGCTGATGAAAGCACTTAAGGAAGAGATACCGGAGCTGATCCTTCTGGATATCATGCTTCCGGGAGATGATGGTTATACAATCCTGGCACAGCTGAAAAGTATGTCGTCGGTGAAAGATGTTCCGGTGATCATGGTAACGGCCAAGGAAGCGGAATTTGATAAAGTAAAAGGACTGGAAGGCGGAGCAGATGATTATATTACCAAGCCTTTTGGAATGATGGAATTTATTGCCAGAGTAAAAGCTGTACTCAGGCGAAGTGCCCGTCAGAATGAGGACAGGGAACTTCATTATGGGGAACTTTATCTGAATGTAGGGCGCCATGAAGTGCGATATCAGGAAGAAAAGATTGAACTCACCAGAAAGGAATTTGAACTTCTTCAGTATCTGATGGAAAATAAAAGTCTGGTCATGACCAGAAACCAGATTCTCTGCCATGTGTGGGGATATGATTTTGATGGTGAAACAAGAACTGTGGATGTTCATGTGAGAACTTTACGACAGAAGCTGGGTGAAGCCGGAGATTTGATCGAGACAGTCCGTGGAGTGGGTTACAGGATTGGAGAATAGGGGAAGAGATGAAACAGAAAATATTCAGTCACACCAGTTTACTTATTATTTTATCCGTAATACTTACATTTCTGGCAGCAGGAACCGTTATGTATAACCGATATGACATATATATGAAGCAGGGCGTAAGGGATGAGGCTGCATATATTAAAACCGGTCTGGAAGAAGACGGAGAGGCTTTTCTCTCAGACAGGGTCGGAGATGCCACCAGTAGCAGGATCACTCTTCTGGGAAAAGATGGTCAGGTGTTGTTTGACAGTATTGAGAATCCGGAAGAAATGGAAAATCACAGTAACAGACCGGAATTTATTGAAGCTGAGAAGCAGGGATCCGGTGAGATGGTCCGCTATTCAGACACATTATCCAAACAGACGTTTTATTATGCTGTAAAATTAAAGGATGATCAGGTTCTGCGAGTAGCCAGGACTACAGATAGTCTTCTGTTAACAATGCTAACCAGCTTTCTTTTGCTTGGCGGACTGGTATGCGTGATTCTTGTAATTGAACTTTTTCTTGTACAGAAACAGACCAGAAAGCTGATAGAGCCTATCAACCGGATTGATCTGGAACATCCTCTGGAGCATGTATGTTACGAAGAATTAAGGCCATTGCTTTTTCGTCTGGATCAGCAGAACAGACAGATTCAGAAGCAGCTGGAAGATCTGAAGAATGCAGAAAGTGCGAGAAAAGAGTTCACAGCAAATGTTTCCCACGAATTGAAAACTCCTCTTATGTCAATCTCCGGATATGCAGAGCTTATGATGAACGGAATGGTCCCACAGGATAAGATGCAGGATTTTTCAGGAAGAATTTATCATGAGTCTGAACGGTTATCCAATCTGGTTGCAGATATTATCCAGCTTTCCAGACTGGATGAGAAAAATGGGGAAACTATGTTTGAGCCTGTTGACCTGGGTGAACTTGGAGAAGATGTGATCAATAATCTCCAGAATCGTGCGGCAAAGAAAAAAATCAGGCTGGAATATGCAGGAGACTCTGCACAGATTCAGGGAGTACGTCATGTATTGTATGAAATGTTTTATAATCTTACGGACAATGCTATACGTTATACATCAGAAGGTGGAGAGGTTAAGGTTTTTGTGGGAAAACTCAATGGAAAATCTTATTTCCGTGTGGAAGATAACGGAATCGGTATTCCGGAAAACGAACAGCAGAGGATTTTTGAACGTTTTTACAGAGTAGATAAAAGCCATTCCCGTGAAACTGGAGGTACAGGTCTGGGGCTTTCTATTGTAAAGCATGGTGCAGCTTTACATTATGCAAAGATACTCCTTGACAGTGAACCCGGACGGGGAACAAAGATGGAGATTTTATTTAAAAATTAAAAAAATATAAAACGCATTACCAGGAATGGGATAAATGGTAATGCGTTTTCTTTTTGGGGATTGACAGACAGATGAATATTAGGGAAAATAGAATAATACAGTTATGTTTTTATGGTGGCAGAGACAATGGAGGGTATTTTCAGTATGAAAAAATGGAAAAGCATTTTGGTTGGTTTGAGTTGCCTTTCGATATTGCTTGCAGCAGGAGAGATTCCTGCATCCGCATCCGATGAAATCCCGGAACAGAGTATTATATATTGGTCTATGTGGGAAGAGGATGAACCCCAGGCAGAGGTGATCAGAGAAGCAGCAGACGCCTATCAGGAGTCTACAGGTATTTCTGTGGAGATCCAGTGGAAGGGCAGGGAGATCAGATCTCTGATCGGACCGGCCTTAGACGCAGGAGAAGAAATAGATCTTTTTGATGATGATTATCAGCGAATGGTGCAGGAGCATGGAATATATCTCACTGATCTGAAAAAAATAGCTGCTTCCGTAGATTATGAGAAACATGTAATGCCCATACTTTTGGAACAGATTGAAAGGTGGGGAAAGGATAAGCTTCTGACCATGCCTTATCAGCCTTATATAACAGGAGTGTGGTATAACAAGGATCTTTGGGAGAAGGCTGGTCTTACAGATGAGGATATTCCGGAAACCTGGCAAAAGTTTCTCAGAGTGTGCAGAAAGCTTAAAATAAGTGACATTGGTGCCAGCCCTATGGTCTGTGATTCTGCCTATCTTGATTTATTGTTTGGGTATCAGCTGGCCAGATATGTAGGACAGGATCAAGTAGCGCGGATTATTAAGAATGATACCTGGGATCAGGTTCCGGAGGCGTTACAGGCAGCAGAAGATATCAGAACCTTATTCTGGACAGGGTATATGAGCGAAATTTCTCCGGCCGAGTATCCGGAGGGACAAAATCAGATTGGCAATGAAGAGGCTGTTATGTTCCTGCAGGGGTCATGGGGACCAAATGAAGTGATGGAGAATACACGTTGTGATATTCGATGGGGATTTTTTCCCTGGCCCTCTGTAAATGATGGAGTGGATGGCACTGAGGGGCTTATGGCAGGTGCCCAGGGCTTTGGAATTACTGACAGATCTGAGAAAAAGCAGGAAGCCTTTGATTTTGCCTATTCCATTTGCACTGGAGAAAATGATATGAAAATCACTGATGCTGTGCAGTCTGTTCCGGCAGATGCAGAGAATGCCCAATGGCCGGAAGCCATTGCGGAGGCAAGTGATTATCTGGATAAAATGAAAAAAACTTATATGTGGGCAGCAGGACTGGAAACGGCAGATTATAAAGACGGGTTACAGAGAGAACTTGTAAAACTCACAAAACTGGAGGAAACACCGGAGGAATTTATTGAAAATCTCAGTAATATGAAATAAGAAAAAAGCTGTCTGGTATTACTGGCGCTCTCGTTCTGAGAGCGCCTTTATTGATGTAATATATTCTGTAGGTGTCATTCCGGAAATTTTTTTAAACTGTCTGGAAAAGTAATGGATGGAAGAGTATCCCAGAAATTCCGAAATCTGTGCGAAGTTCATCTGGTTTTCGCGGATCAGCTGCTGAGAACCAAACAAAAAATCTTCTTTCTTTTCCATCTTTTCTGTATAAGGGTCATCCAGAGGGGTTGCGATACAGCGGCGGGCCTCAGCGATCAGCATTCCCATGAGATTTCTCTCAGAATCAGAAAGTTTCAGCAACTTTTTCTCAAAGAATTTCATACATGGAGAATCGCATTCAAAAGAAACTACCACAATATTAGGAGCGGTATTTCCTATGGCAATAAGGTTATGAAATTCATTTGGTCTGTGAAAGATGAGCTGCCCACTTGTCAGATGGTAGATATCGTGTGGTCTGTAAGCAGTGTAGGCTTTTTTGTATGGTCACAGCTTTTCTCCACAGTAACTGCAGACACACAGACAATTACCCCTTATGTTTATATGTATATGCAGATTTTTGGCGGCGGTAATACAGTTACAGAACGAAATGCAGGTCTGGGAGCGGCCATCGGTGTACTGCTCAGTGTCTGCGTAGTCATTGTATTTACAATCTGTAACAGAGTGATCAAAGATGATGATCTGGAATTCTAAGGAGGGATGAGAAATGGCAAAAGAAAAAGAGGCACGCAGACCCTTTAATCTGAAAAAAGAAGTCAAACTCCTGCCGGGATACATCATCCTGCTGCTCTGGGTAATCTTTACCATTGCGCTTCTGGGATGGGTATTCGGGGCAAGTTTTTCAAAAACAGCAGAAATCTTCCAGGGAAAAGCCCTGAAGTTTGAGTCCGGATTACATTTTGAAAATTATGCTAAAGCATGGAACGGTGCCGGAGTCGCAGGCTTCTTCGGAAATTTTCTGATCTATTCCGTGATTTCCTGTACAATTCTGATTCTGGTGTGTGCACCTGCAGCTTATGTACTGTCCAGATTTGATTTTATTGCAAACAAATTTATCCAGACCAGCTTCGTATCTGCAATGGGTGTTCCGGCAATCATGGTTGTTCTTCCCCTTTTCAGCATTATTTCCGGTATGGGAATCCTGAATAATGTGGCAGCAGGAAGAACTGTATTGATTATATTATATGTAGGAATTAATGTACCTTATACGACCATTTTCCTGCTTACATTCTTCAGCAATATTTCCAGAACCTATGAGGAAGCGGCAGCAATCGACAGATGCCCTCCCATACGTACTTTTTGGGAAATCATGTTTCCCATGGCACAGTCAGGAATTGTAACAGTGACAATTTTTAATTTTATTAATATCTGGAACGAGTATTTCCTGTCATTGATCTTCGCAAGCTCAGACAAGCTGAAACCTGTTGCACCTGGACTTTATGGAATGATCAACTCCATGAAATATACAGGTGACTGGGCCGGAATGTTCGCAGCGGTAATCATTGTATTCCTGCCGACATTTATTCTGTATATTTTCCTGTCTGAGAAGATCATCGGTGGTGTACCGGTGGTATTAAGGGATAATATTAGAGGACAGCAGGACAATACCAATTGTTTGCGATTGTGAAAGGTATTATGTAACACGTTTTGACCTCGAAATCATAGTATGATAAGATGAATGTAAAAAGTTACCAGGTAATCTGAGAGTAACGAAAAACATTTAAAGAAAAGAGGAAAAAAATTATGAAGAAACCAGTATTAGTAGTTATGGCAGCAGGTATGGGAAGCCGTTACGGCGGTCTGAAACAGATCGATCCGGTGGACAAAGAGGGACACATCATCATGGATTTCTCCATTTATGATGCAGTACAGGCCGGATTCCAAAAAGTAGTATTTATTATCAAAAAAGAAAATGAAGCAGACTTCAGAAGCGCCATCGGTGACCGCCTCAGTAATCAGCTGGAAGTATCATATGTTTTCCAGGATCTTCACAATATTCCGGAAGGCTATGAAGTACCGGAAGGACGTGTGAAACCATGGGGAACCGGACATGCCGTATTAAGCTGTATCAATGAAATCGACGGACCATTCGTTGTAATCAATGCAGATGACTATTATGGAAGTCATGCATTTAAGATGGCATATGATTTCCTGACAGAGAACGAAGATACCGCAGATACTTACAGATATATGATGGTCGGCTATAAACTGGAAAATACTTTGACAGAGAATGGCCATGTGGCAAGAGGTGTGTGCGTTACAGATGAAGAAGGACATCTTCTTAAGATCAACGAGCGTACCCATATCGAAAAGCATGACGGCGGCACAGCTTATACAGAAGACGATGGAAAAACATGGACTATGCTTCCGGAAGGCAGTACAGTATCCATGAATATGTGGGGATTTTCCGCAAGTATCCTAAAAGAGCTGAAAGACAGATTCCCTAAATTCCTGGATGAGAATCTGAAAGTAAACCCGCTGAAATGTGAATATTTCCTGCCATTTGTAGTAGATGAACTTCTCGGTGAGAAGAGAGCAACTGTAAAGGTTCTGAAATCTATGGATAAATGGTATGGCGTAACCTACAAAGAAGATAAACCTGTGGTAGTAGCTGCCATTCAGAATTTAAAAGATGGAGGGCTGTATCCACAGAAATTATGGGAGGAATAATTGAGTGGAAATTAACCGGGAGATAAAGAATATCACCAGTGCATTTGTTCTGGAAGATAATCTGACAGAATGTCTTCCTTATGGAAGCGGACATATCAATGATACTTACCGACTGACTTACGGTACAGGCAAACATTATATTCTTCAGAAAATGAACAGGAGTATTTTTACCAAACCTGTGGAACTGATGGAGAATGTCAGAGGTGTTACTGCCTGGCTGAAGAAAAAGATCCAGGAAAACGGTGGAGATGTGGAGAGAGAGACTCTGAATCTTGTGATGACAAAGGATGGACTTCCTTATTATGTAGATGAGGACGGAGAATACTGGAGAGTATATTTATTCATTGAAAATGCCACATGCTATGATATGGTAAAAGATGAGGAAGATTTTTACCAGAGTGCAGTTGCTTTCGGACATTTCCAGAGGCTGCTTGCGGACTATCCGGCAGAAACTCTTCATGAAACCATCGTAAATTTTCATAATACGGTGGACAGAACTGGATATGCTTCCCATGGGAGCAATTCTTATGACCTTTGCATGTGGGATGCGTTTCCTCACAGACTATCTGGAGGGAGATCATTATTTCAAGATTCATAGAGAGGGACATAATCTGGATCGTTGCAGAACACAGTTCAAACTGGTGAAAGACATGGAAGAAAAACTTTCCCGGATGAAAGAGATTGTAAATAAGTATAAACAGGTATAAAAAAATGTACATGTCCATAAAGACTTGTATTTATGAACTGATTCGGATAGAATTATCCTGCGGGGATATGAGAGAAATCATATTTTCGCAGGATTTTCTACAATACATGATGTGCCAGGCAACGGTATTTTACAGTTCTGAATATAGGGTGCTGTAAAATACAGAGGTAAATTTTGCAGATGTGAAACAGGATATCGCAGAATTTTATAGATTACACTCAGAATTATCAAGGATATTTCTGATGCTGTGAACTAATATAGGTATTGTTGAAAAAGAAAAAATTAACAGAAATTGCAAAAAAACAAGTATTGTAGCAGGAAGACAGGTTAGGAGGAATTATTATGGCAATTTTAGTTACAGGTGGAGCAGGCTATATTGGAAGCCATACAGTTGTAGAATTGCAGAACGCAGGATATGATGTTGTAGTTCTGGATAACTTAAGCAATGCAAGCGAGAAATCACTGGACAGAGTATCCAAGATCACAGGCAAACCAGTGAAATTCTACAAAGCAGATATCCTGGACCGTGATGCTTTAAATGAAATTTTTGATAAAGAAAATATTGATTCCTGTATTCATTTCGCAGGCTTAAAGGCAGTAGGAGAATCTGTTGCAAAGCCATGGGAATATTATGAGAATAACATTGCAGGAACATTAACACTGGTAGATGTTATGAGAAAACATAATGTAAAGAATATTATCTTCTCATCATCTGCAACAGTATATGGAGATCCGGCTATCATCCCGATCACAGAAGAGTGTCCAAAAGGACAGTGTACAAACCCATACGGATGGACAAAATCCATGCTGGAACAGATCCTGACAGACATTCAGAAAGCAGATCCGGAATGGAACGTAGTTCTTCTCCGTTACTTTAATCCGATCGGTGCTCACAAGAGCGGAACCATCGGAGAGAATCCAAACGGAATCCCGAACAACCTGATGCCATATATCACACAGGTTGCGGTAGGTAAACTGAAAGAACTTGGTGTATTCGGAAATGATTATGATACTCCGGACGGAACTGGTGTGAGAGATTACATTCACGTAGTTGACCTTGCAAAAGGACATGTAAAAGCTCTTAAGAAAATAGAAGATAATTCCGGTTTAAGCATTTACAACCTTGGTACAGGAAAGGGCTACAGCGTTCTTGACATTGTGAAGAATTTTGAAGCTGCTACAGGTGTTAAGATCCCATATGTAATCAAACCACGTCGTGCAGGCGATATTGCAACCTGCTATTCCGATGCTTCCAAAGCAGAGAGAGAACTGGGATGGAAAGCTGAGAACGGAATTAAAGAAATGTGTGCCGACTCCTGGAGATGGCAGTCCAATAACCCGAATGGTTATGAAGAATAATTAATTAAATCAACTGAATGCAGGTGTATTTAACAACTTGCCTGCGGAAAATCAATATCCCCCACACATGGAAAGACTGTTCATGCGTGGGGGATGTTTTAATGTAGGATTGGCGATGTGATTTTTTTCGGCTATAATAGATAAAAGAAAGGAGAGGACGCATATGAAAGTAGCAGCAATTCAGATGCCCACAGTAAAAGATAAAATACAAAATATCCGTACTGCCGGCACTTATATAGAAAAAATAAAGGCAGAAAATCCGGACTTTGTAATCCTTCCGGAGATGTTCTGCTGTCCGTATCAGACCGAAAATTTTCCAGTTTATGCAGAAAAAGAAGGTGGTCCATCCTGGCAGGCAATGTCTGATTATGCCAGAAAGTATCATATTTATCTGATCGCTGGCTCCATGCCGGAAGCAGATGATGTGGGAAATGTTTACAACACTTCTTATATTTTTGACAGAGATGGAAAACAGATTGGCAAGCACAGAAAAGCTCATCTCTTTGATATCAATGTAAAAAATGGCCAGTACTTTAAAGAATCAGATACTCTGACTTCGGGAGATCATGCCACAGTATTTGATACTGAATTTGGGAAAATGGGTGTCATGATCTGCTACGACATCCGCTTCCCGGAGTTTGCCCGCACAATGGAACTGGACGATGCAAGGATGATTTTCGTCCCTGCAGCATTTAATATGACTACAGGCCCTGCACATTGGGAACTGACTTTCCGTGCAAGAGCCCTTGACAATCAGATATATATGCTTGGATGTGCTCCTGCCAGAGATACACAGGCAGGATATATTTCCTGGGGACATTCTATTGTAACAGATCCCTGGGGAAGGGTCATGAAACAGTTGGATGAGAAAGAGGGCATTTTAATAGAAGAAATAGATTTGGACCGGGAAGACCAGATCAGAGAGCAGCTTCCATTACTAAAACACCGCAAATCTGAAATGTACCATTTATAGGAGAACACAATTTTTTCGTAGACTGACCATAGATCAAACACATTTATCAGATATAGTAATACCATCAACAAAAACAAAAGAAACAGAGAAAATTCAAAATAGAAAGAACAGAGAGGTATTACTATGAAATATAAACATCTGGCAATAATCATGGGAGTTATGATAACAGCAATATCTGTGGGCTCTACGGCAACAGCACCATCACATCCCTGTCAAACACAGGAACTATCACAGATGCAGACGGCAAAACAGTCTCCATCGTAGAAACAGACGGAACAACTTATGTAAAAGGCGACAGTGATTATACAATCACAGTAGGCTCTTATCAGGACAGTGCAGATACATCTGCATCTACTACAGTTGACTGACTGGTCAAACTATGAGGTAGAAAGACCGGAATCTCTGTAAAATAAACAAATAAAATCTAAGTAAAATGAGAAAAGAGCTCATTCTCAATACCTGAATAAGGCAGAAACAGGTAATTAAGGCAACAGCAATAAAATCAAAATGTAAAAAAATCACGGCGAACAGTCGTGATTTTTTTATGCGCATTTAATATTCATTTGACCAAAATAAGATTGTTGGTGATGCCAAAAAGTTTTTATAATAATACCAGAGCATTTTTCAAACACGCTCTAGTGGTCAAAAGCAAAATGTCGGTGGACAGTGCAATGACAATAAAAAGAAATATAGCTCAAAAAGAGGAGAGAAATATTAATATGCAGAACAATCTTGCATCAATGATAAAAGAAAAAAAGCTGTTCCTCCTGGATATTGACGGAACTGTTGCTCTGGGAAGTGAACTTCTTCCGGGTGCAGCAGACTTTCTTCAGACAGTAAAAGAAAACGGTGGAATTTTCCGGTTTCTGACAAATAACTCGTCCAAAGCAGTCAGTGATTATGTAGAGCAGTTTCATGACTGGGGAATTGAAACTACGGAAGAGGAATTTATCACTGCAGGAACTTACGCCAGAGATTTCATGAAGAAATATTACGGAAACGAGAAAATCCTGGTAGCAGCTACCGAAACCTACTGCAGCGAATTGCGAAAAGCAGGCCTGAACATCACAGATCAGGCAGGGGATGATGTAGACTGCGTACTTTGCGCTTATGATACAGAGCTTACCTATGAGAAACTGGTTCAGGTCTGCAAACAGCTCACAGAGACAAAGGTTCCCTGGTTTGCAACAAATCCGGATCTGCGTTGCCCCATTGATTTCGGAATGGTACCGGACTGCGGTTCCATCTGCCGGATGATTACGGCATCTGTTGGCAGAGAACCGGAATATATCGGTAAACCTGCACCCGGAATGGTATATGCCTGTATGGAAGAAACAGGATGCACTCCGAAACAGACCCTGCTTATCGGTGACAGAATCTACACAGATATGGAATGCGGGAAACGGGCAGGCATTGACAGTTGTCTGGTACTGACAGGCGAAGCCAGTGCAGAAGAATGGAAAAACGGTTTCCGGTGCCAGTCACTGGGGAAACTTGCCGGATATTTTTCATAAAGATAACTGAAAAGGTATTACATTGCCAAAACAGCCCGACCCCAAAATATCAGTGAAAAATATTAATTGTAAAAGCAGGAGAGGAAAGAAAATCAAATGTCGGAAATCATATTAAGAGACATCTGCAAAAGCTATGAAAACGGCTTTCAGGCAGTAAAGAATTTTAATCTTGAAATAGAAAAAGGGGAACTGGTAGTTTTCGTTGGTCCGTCCGGATGCGGAAAGTCAACCACACTCCGAATGATCGCAGGATTGGAAGATATCAGCGACGGTGAATTATGGATCGGAGACAAACTGGTCAACTATCTGGAACCAAAAGAGCGCGACCTTGCAATGGTTTTCCAGAGCTATGCTCTCTATCCACAGATGAATATTTACGATAACATTGCTTTCTCTTTGCAGGTAAGAAAAGTACCGAAAAAAGAAATTGATAAAAGAGTTCACCATGTGGCAGAACTTCTGGGACTGGAAAATCTGCTGAAACAAAGACCGAAGAATCTTTCAGGCGGTCAGCGTCAGCGAGTAGCTATCGGAAATGCCATCATCCGTGAGCCGAAAGTACTTCTTATGGATGAGCCATTATCCAATCTGGATGCAAAACTTCGTACCCAGATGAGGGTAGAACTTGCAGGTATTCACAAAGCCCTTGGAAACACCATTATTTACGTTACTCATGATCAGACAGAAGCAATGACTCTGGGAGACAGGATCGTAGTGATGAATCAGGGAGTGGTACAGCAGGCAGATACTCCGCAGAATCTGTATGCTTATCCGGTAAATCGGTTTGTTGCAGGATTCATCGGTTCTCCATCTATGAACTTTATCAAAGGACTGGTAATAGAAAAAGTAGGAATCCCTACATTCTGCACTGAGAATGACGGAGATATCCCGATCCCGGATTTCTTATGGAAAATCCTGAAGCGTCAGGGCTATGTTGGCAGAAATATCGAACTCGGAATCCGCCCGGAGCATTTTCTGGAAGAACCAGCAGGAGCAGATACCAGAGGCGAGTGGAAAATGGAAGTTACAGTCACAGCCAGAGAACTTCTGGGAGCGGAGGTCATCCTCCATTTCAACCACAACGGTCAGGACTGCTGCGCAAAAGTTTCCGGTGACAGTCTGATTGATAAAGGCGATAAAGTAACGCTCTGGATCGATATGGCATACATTTCAGCATTTGATCTGGAAACTCAGGAGAATATCACTCTGAGAAAAGGGATGTTTTCATAAGCAATGATATTGTTCAAAAGTTCAATATAAAACTCATAAAAACAGGAAAGGTGTTCAATACATGAAGAAGTTAAAAAACACAGGTGCCTACGCATACCTGTTTCCAAGCTTTCTGATCTTTGGAATCTTCTTATTCTACCCGTTTTTTAAGACTTTATACTTAAGTCTTTTTAAAACGAATAAGATGGGACAGGCAAAACTATTCGTAGGACTTGGCAACTACAAAGAATTATTACAGTCATCCTCATTCTGGAACAGTCTGGCAGTTACCCTGATCTTTGTTGTGATCGTAGTTGCAGTCAGTATGATCCTGGGACTTACAACAGCAGTCCTCTGCAACAAAACATTTCCGGGAATCCGTTTTTTCAGTACTGCATATGCACTGCCAATGGCAATCGCATCCAGTTCAGCAGCAATGATTTTCAAGATCATGCTTCATCCATCCGTAGGAATCATCAATAAGATTTTTCATCTGGATATCAACTGGGTCAGTGATCCGAAATACGCACTGATCTGCGTAGCAGTTCTTACTGCATGGCTTAACAGTGGAATCAACTTCCTGTATTTTTCAGCAGGATTAAGTAACATTGATGAAACTATTTATGAACGAGCTTCCGTAGACGGCGCAAGTTCATTCCAGAAATTCTACCGCCTGACACTTCCGGGACTGGCACCAATGATGTTCTACACATTAGTGGTAAATATCATCCAGGCATTCCAGTCATTCGGACAGGTCAAGATCCTGACACAGGGTGGTCCCGGAGAATCCACAAACCTGATTGTGTATTCCATTTACAGAGATGCCTTCTTTAACTATCGCTTCGGAAGTGCAGCAGCCCAGTCAGTGGTACTTTTCCTGATCGTGCTGGTATTTACTCTGGTAATGTTTAAAATTGAGAAAAAAGGAGTGAAATATTAATGTCACAGTTAGGCAGCATCACTGCTGAAAAAGAAAAACAGATGGCTCTGGAACGCCAGAGGTTTCAGGAAGTAAAAGCAAAAATGCTGGCGCAGCAGAAATATAAAAGAGTGGCCAGAACTGCCGGACACATTGCATTAAATATTGTCGTGGCGTTAATTGTTCTTCTGCCTCTTTTATACGCAGTAAGTATTGCATTTATGCCATCCGGTGAACTTTTTACTCTGGATATGAATATCCTGCCCAAACATCCGACATTGGAGAATTTCCGACAGGCACTGCAGAAGGTTCCACTGGTTCGTTTTGTAGTAAACTCTTTCCTGGTAGCAGGTCTCATCACTTTCGGACAGATCATTTCCTGTTCACTGGCAGCGTTTTCCTTTTCCTTTCTGGATTTCAAAGGAAAAAATGTGCTGTTTATGCTGGTGATGGCAACTATGATGATTCCGGGAGAGGCAACGATTATTTCCAATTACCTGACAGTCAGCGGATGGAACTGGCTGGATTCCTATCAGGTACTGATCGTGCCCTATCTCACATCTGCAATGGGAATCTTCCTGTTCAGACAGTTTTATCTTACATTTCCGATTTCGCTGTATGAATCAGCGAAGATTGACGGCTGCTCCAATCTGCGATTTATCTGGCAGATTCTGATGCCGCTGACAAAATCAGCAATGGGAGCTATGGCAGTGTACACATTTATTAATGCATGGAATATGTACATGTGGCCATTACTTGTGACAGGATCAGACAAGATGCGTACTGTGCAGATCGGTATCGGTATGCTGGACAGCGTAGACTCCCAGTCTATTACATTGATGATCGCAGGCGTAGTACTGATTATCCTTCCGTCCATTTCCATATTCATTGCAGGACAGAAGCAGCTGATCAGAGGTATGTTCTCAGGTGCCGTAAAAGGCTGAGAAATAGAGAAAACAAAAACAAACAACATGAAAAGAAAGAGGTAAGTTATGAAGCGTAAACTCGCAGTATTATTAACAGCAGCAACAGTATTCAGCGCAATTCTTCCAACTACCTGCATGGCAGCAGAGAAAAAGGCAGACATTCCGGAGGGAACAACGATTTCATTCTGGCACGCAATGGGCGGTGTCAACGGGGAAGCACTGGACTATCTGGTAAATAAATTTAATGAAGAAAATGAATATGGAATTAAAGTGGATTCTCAGTATCAGGGAGAATATGACGATGAGATCAATAAGTTAAAAAGTGCCCAGCTTGGAAATATGGGAGCTGATCTGGTGCAGATTTATGATATCGGAACCCGTTTCATGATCGATTCCGGATGGGTGATCCCAATGCAGGACATGATTGACAGCGAAGGATATGATGTATCTGATCTGGAACCAAATATCACAGCTTATTATATAGTAGATGATAAATTATATTCCATGCCATTTAACTCCTCTACACCGATTCTTTATTACAACAAGGATATGTTTGACAAAGCAGGTGTGACAGAGGTACCTACAAGCCTTGAGGGAATCGCAGAGGTTGCAGATGACCTTGTAAACAAAGGCGGTGCGGGAGAAGCATTATCCATGGGAATCTATGGATGGTTTTTCGAAGAGTTTATGTGCAAACAGGGTCTGCCATATGTAGATAACGGAAACGGACGTGAGGCAGCAGCTACAAAGGTTGCATTCGATGAAAACGGAGGTGCACTGAATATTCTTAATGAGTGGAAGAAACTTTATGGCGCAGGCTATGCACCAAACGTAGGAAGAGGCGGAGATTCCGGACTTGCAGATTTCTCTTCCGGAAAAGCAGCTATGACATTAGGTTCCACAGCGTCCCTGAAACAGATTCTGCAGGATGTAAACGGTTCCTTTGAAGTAGGTACCGCATACTTCCCATCCATTACAGATGATGATAAAGGTGGTGTATCCATCGGTGGTGCTTCTCTCTGGATGCTTGACAACCAGGATGATGCAAAGAAAGCAGCTACATGGGAATTTGTAAAATATCTGGTATCTGCGGAATCACAGGCATACTGGAATGCACAGACAGGATACTTCCCTGTAACAACAGCAGCACATGACGAGCAGGTATTCAAAGACAACATTGCAAAATACCCACAGTTCCAGACAGCCATTGACCAGCTTCATGATTCTGCACCGGAATATGCAGGTGCACTTCTCAGTGTATTCCCGGAAGCACGTGCGATTGTAGAGACAGAAGTAGAGAATATGCTCAACGGAAAAGAATCTGCAGAGGATGCGGTGAACAAAATGGCTTCTGATATGAACAAATCTATCGAAGATTATAACTTGCTGAATGAATAAAAAATATTGAAAACAGTATACCGAGAGGTGTTATAATCATTCACAGGAAAAATATTTATACTTAAATGAGGACAGGGGGCTGCGTATGCGGTCCCTGTTTATGAAGATTTACGGTAATTTCCACAATATGACAGCCTAGCTGTCTGGGTATTTTGCAAAAAAGCGGAGATGGAAAAGGTGAAATATATTATTGGGGGATATTGTAAATGAATTTTATATAAGAGAGGCATATGGAAATGACAGAAACAATAAAGAGAACAACAAAAGTATGGGCACACAGGGGTGCCAGCGGATACAGACCGGAGAACACTCTGGAAGCATTTGAACTTGCCATCAGACAGGGCGCAGACGGAATCGAACTGGATGTACATACTTCCGCAGACGGCGAACTCATCGTTATGCACGACGAAAACGTAGATCGTGTCACAGACGGAACCGGACTGATCAAAGATATGACACTGGCTCAATTGAAAGAATTAAAAGTCAGCACACCCGCAGAACCATCGGGAATTTATCACATTCCAACTCTGGCAGAAGTACTGGAGCTCATGCGCACCACAGACATGATGATAAACATTGAACTAAAGAACAGCATCTGCTTCTATCCGGGAATGGAAGAGAAGATTCTGAAACTGGTAAAAGAAATGAATATGGAAGACCAACTGATCTATTCTTCCTTTAATCATTATAGCCTGTTGCAGTTAAAACAGTTAGACAATCAGGTACAGACCGGAATCCTTTTCAGTGACGGATGGGTAAATCCAGCCATGTACGCCAAAAATCTCGGAATCAACGCCGTACACCCTGCAGTTTATCACCTGAAATACCCACAATTCATAGAAGAAGTCAAACGTGCCGGACTGAAAATGCACGTATGGACTGCCAACAAACCAGAACACATCCAGCTGGTAAAAGACGCAGGTGCAGAAGCAGTCATTACCAATTATCCGGACAGAGCGATTGAGATTATAGAGAAATAAAAAATTCCTGCCTGTTCATATGAAACTGTCATATGTTCAGGCAGGATTCTTTCTTGTATCATTATATAGATATTGTAGATTTTCAGAGTTTTCTGCTGCTATTTGAAAACCATTTCAGAAATTATTTCTGCAGTTTCTTAGCATGCTCAGATTTCGGCTCACAGGTAAGTTCAACACCCAGCTTACGGAATTCCAGGATATCCACCTGAGACAGGAGTACGGAAGTATGAACCTGGCAGCCTTTTAATTTCGGAATCTGTTGCAGGGCAAGCTTGGCATCTTCATTATCTGCGGCACTGATGGAAAGTGCGATCAGAGTCTCATCAGAGTGAAGTCTTGGGTTTTTGCTTCCCAGATATTCTGTTTTGAGTGCCTGAATCGGTCTTAATGCTTCCGGAGAGATAACATGTTTGTCATGATCGATTCCTGCCAGTTCTTTCAGTGCATTCAGAAGCAGTGCTGAGGATGCCCCGAGAAGTTCAGAAGTCTTACCTGTAACAATACGTCCGTCAGGAAGTTCCAGGGCAGCAGCAGGTGCACCTGTTTCTTCTTCGCGTTTCAACGCAGCAGGAACCACCTTGCGGTCTTCGATGGTTACATGAGCCTGTTTCAGCAGAAGTTCGATTTTGAAAACTTCTTCCTCACGTCCGGCTCCGCGAACCAGAGCTTCCATGCTCTTATAATATCTGCGGATGATCTCCTGACGTGCAGCTTCCTTGCAGACTTCATCATCAACGATGCAGTTACCGGCCATATTAACGCCCATATCTGTGGGAGATTTGTAAGGGCACTCGCCCATGATCTTTTCAAACATAGCCTGAAGAACAGGGAAAACTTCAACGTCACGGTTGTAGTTGATGGTAGTTTCTCCATATGCTTCCAGATGGAACGGGTCGATCATGTTCACATCATTTAAGTCTGCAGTAGCTGCTTCATATGCCAGGTTTACCGGATGCTTCAGAGGAATATTCCAGATTGGGAAAGTTTCAAATTTGGCATATCCTGCCTTGACACCGCGCTTGTATTCATGGTAAAGCTGAGAAAGGCAGGCGGCCATTTTTCCGCTTCCGGGTCCTGGAGCAGTGATGACAACCAGTGGTCTTGTTGTTTCGATATAATCGTTCTTGCCATATCCCTCATCACTTACAATAAAGGAAGTATTATTCGGATAACCCGGGATCAGATAAAGCACGTATACTTTGATTCCAAGCTTCTCCAGACGTTTCTTAAACGCATCTGCGCTTTCCTGTCCGGAATACTGGGTGATGCAGACACTTCCTACATAAAGTCCGCGCTCTGTAAAGACTTCCATAAGGCGGAGTACATCTTCATCATAAGTGATACCCAGGTCACCTCTGACTTTATTTTTATCAATATCAGCGGCGCTGATTACAATAACGATCTCTGCCTGATCAGAAAGCTGCATCAGCATACGCAGTTTGCTGTCCGGCTCAAATCCCGGAAGAACTCTGGAAGCATGGTAGTCATCAAAAAGCTTGCCGCCGAATTCCAGATAAAGCTTGTTGCCAAACTTATTGATACGTTCCCGAATATGTTCGGACTGCATTTTCAGATATTTGTCGTTGTCAAATCCTATCTTCATTTGTTCGTTTCCTTTCCTCTCCCTATTATTTCTATCTGTTCCTATGTTTAAAAACACTTTGCCATTAGTATACTACAAAAGAACAGGTTTGTAACGATAAATTTAAATTAAAAATAAATATATTTTTCTATTTTTTTCAAAAACAGACAGGATTTCCAAATATCCAGGTTGATTTATAGGAAAATTCTCTTTATAATAAAATAGATAATAAATAGGAGGAACAAAATGGATAATCACATGGACAATAACCCAAATGGCAATGGTCCTGATAATAAGGGTCCGGGTAAAATGGATCCGAATAAAAATCATCAGTCGATCCTTGCCTTTCTGGTGTGCCTTCTGATCACTCTGGTGTGTTTTGCTATGTTTACCAATATGCTCAAAGATAATTCCAGTGAGATCAGTTATGATAAATTTATCAAAATGGTAGACAACGGAGAAGTGAAAAAAGTCACACTGCAATCAGATACCCTGACGATTGTGCCCAAGCAGCAGGATTCGGACTTTTCGGAAAAGGTTTATTATACCAATCAGATGGAGTCAGAGGATAAGCTCACAGAACGTCTGGAAGGGACAGGAATTAAATTTCAGTCACAGCCGCCGGACGCTGTCAGTGAAGTAGTGGCTATGCTGGTAAGTGTTCTGCTTCCAACACTGTTGCTGTTTGCACTTCTCATGATATTTATGCGCCGAATGAATAAAGGCGGCGGAATGATGGGAGTTGGTAAGAGCCGTGCCAAAGCTTATATCCAGAAGGATACAGGAGTAACCTTCAAGGATGTGGCAGGACAGGATGAGGCCAAGGAATCCTTGCAGGAGGTAGTGGACTTCCTTCATAATCCCGGTAAATATACAACTATTGGAGCTAAGCTTCCCAAGGGAGCGCTTCTGGTTGGACCTCCCGGAACAGGTAAAACCCTTCTGGCAAAGGCTGTTGCAGGAGAAGCGCATGTGCCGTTTTTCTCTTTATCAGGTTCTGAATTTGTAGAAATGTTTGTAGGCGTGGGTGCATCCCGTGTTCGTGATCTGTTTGAGGAAGCAAAGAAAAATGCTCCCTGTATTATTTTTATTGATGAAATTGATGCCATAGGAAAGAGTCGTGATTCCCATTACGGCGGCGGAAATGATGAGAGAGAACAGACCTTGAATCAGTTACTGGCGGAGATGGATGGTTTTGACACTTCCAAGGGGCTTCTGATTTTGGCGGCTACCAACCGTCCGGAGGTTCTGGATCCTGCTCTTCTCCGTCCGGGACGTTTTGACAGGCGGGTGATTGTTGACCGTCCGGATCTGAAAGGCCGAATTGAGATTCTGAAAGTACATGCCAGAAATGTCAGTCTGGATGAGACTGTGGATTTTGAAAACATTGCATTGGCAACTTCCGGTGCAGTTGGCTCAGACCTGGCAAATATGGTCAATGAAGCTGCGATTTTGGCAGTGAAAAATGGCCGGCGTGCAGTATCTCAGAGAGATTTGTTAGAAGCAGTGGAAGTAGTTCTGGTGGGCAAGGAGAAGAAAGACAGGATTCTCAGTGCTCAGGAGCGAAAGATTGTTTCTTATCATGAGGTGGGACATGCATTGGTCAGTGCACTGCAGAAAGACGCAGAGCCAGTACAGAAGATTACCATTGTGCCCAGAACCATGGGAGCACTGGGATATGTTATGCAGGTACCTGAGGAAGAGAAGTATCTTAATACCAAGAAGGAACTGGAAGCTATGCTTGTAGGTTATCTTGGCGGCCGTGCGGCAGAAGAGCTAGTTTTTGATACAGTGACTACAGGTGCGGCAAATGATATTGAACAGGCTACCAAGGTAGCAAGAGCTATGGTTACGCAATATGGTATGTCTGAGAAATTTGGATTGATGGGACTGGCTACACAGGAGAATCAGTATCTAAGCGGAAGAGCTGTGCTGAATTGTGGAGATGATACAGCAACAGAGGTAGATCATGAAGTAATGATACTTCTTCATAATTCTTATGAGGAGGCGAAGCAGCTTCTTGGCAGTCACAGAGCAGCACTGGACAGGATTGCTGAATATCTGATCCGAAGGGAAACAATCACAGGCAAAGAGTTTATGAAGATTTTTCGTGCCGTGGAGATGGGAATGGATATTCCGGAGAATCTGGACGAGTTTGAACTGAAAGATAAAACAGAAGAATAGGTGAAAAATGGGCTGTTACGTTAAAATGATGTAACAGCCTTTTTACTGTTCGCTGGTAACATCCCGCGAAGCGTGTTGCTGGGAACGGAGTGAACAGTAACACAGCCTTTTTTCTTAATCGGAAATATTGCGGTGATGATTGACGAAGTCAGAGTCATAATTTACAATTATTATGACTATCTAATGAATGCTTCTGATATTATGGTAAGTGAAAGGAACAGGTAATAGATATTGTTTCAGATAGAGGAAGAATTAAAAAAGCTTCCGGGGAAACCGGGGGTTTATATTATGCATGGCGAGAAGGATGAGATCATTTATGTGGGAAAGGCAGTAAGCCTGAAAAACCGGGTTCGGCAGTATTTTCAGAGTAGCCGGAATAAAGGGGCCAAAATAGAACAGATGGTAACACATATATCCAGATTCGAATATATCATTACAGATTCTGAACTGGAAGCCCTTGTGTTGGAGTGTAATCTGATCAAGGAGCATCGGCCAAAGTATAATACCATGCTTAAGGATGACAAAAGTTATCCTTTTATCAAAGTAACGGTAAATGAAGAATATCCCAGAGTACTGTTTGCCAGGAGAATGAGTAAGGATAAAGCTAAATATTTTGGTCCTTATACCAGTGCAGGGGCAGTAAAGGATGTGATCGAACTGGTGCGCAAGCTGTATAAAGTTCGTTCATGCAGCCGTGTTCTTCCCAGGGACTGTGGAAAGGACAGACCATGTCTGTATTATCATATGAAACAGTGTGCTGCTCCCTGTCAGGGATATGTAACTTCTGAGGAGTACAAAAAGAGCATCGGTAAACTATTGAAATTTCTAAATGGAGACTTTCAGGATACCATTGACATGCTTACAGAGAAAATGATGACAGCATCCGAAGAAATGCGGTTTGAAGATGCTATGGAATACCGGGATCTTATCCGCAGTATTCAGAAGATTGGGGAGAGACAGAAAATTACAAGCTACGGGGAAGAAGATAAGGATATTATTGCAGCTGCCATGGATGACAGTCTGGATCTGCGTGAGCAGGACGCGGTAGTGCAGGTATTTTTTGTCCGAGGAGGTAAACTGATCGGCAGAGAACATTTCTTTCTTAGAGTGGCAAGGGGAGATACCAGATCACAGGTGTTATCCAGTTTTATCAAACAATTTTATGCAGGGACGCCTTTTATTCCCAGGGAGATCATGCTCCAGAGAGAAATAGAGGATGCTTCGATTATTGAAGAATGGCTGACTTCCAGGAGAAAACAGAGAGTATATATCCGGGTGCCGAAAAAAGGAACCAAAGAAAAACTGGTGGAACTTGCAGAAGAAAATGCAAGAATGGTTCTGGATAAAGACAGAGAACGTATCAGGCGTGAGGAGGGCAGAACAATCGGTGCTGTCCATGAGATAGAGACCTGGCTGGGACTTTCCGGGATCAGAAGGATGGAGGCTTATGATATTTCTAATATCAGTGGATTTGAATCTGTTGGCTCTATGGTAGTTTATGAAAAAGGAAAGCCAAAACGCAGTGATTACCGTAAGTTTAAGATTAAGTGGGTGCAGGGCCCCAATGACTATGCCAGTATGCAAGAGGTATTGACCAGACGTTTCACCCATGAAGGAAAGGATGAGTTTGATAGCTTTTCTATTTTGCCGGATCTGATTCTGATGGACGGAGGCAGAGGACAGGTGAATATTGCACTGAAGGTTCTGGAAGAACTGGGAATTAATATTCCGGTATGTGGTATGGTAAAGGATGATCATCACAGGACCAGGGGGCTTTATTATAACAATGCGGAAATTCCTGTTGATGCAGGAAGCGAGGGCTTTCGTCTGATCACCAGAATTCAGGATGAAGCCCACAGATTTGCTATAGAATTCCATAGGTCTCTGCGAAGCAAAGAACAGGTACATTCTCTGCTGGATGATATTCCGGGAATCGGAGAAACCAGACGTAAGGCGTTGATGCGGAAATTCAAATCCCTGGAAAATATCCGGGATGCCTCCCTGGAAGAACTGACAGAGACAGAGAGTATGAACGCAGGAAGTGCACAGCAGGTATATGATTTTTTTCATGTGTCAAATAGTAAGTAATCAGGTTAAGGGTTACATTATATATAGGAGTGTGCTATAATAAAAAACAGGAGATTTTAACTGAAAAGGAGAAAACAAATGAAGGGTGTGCAGTTGACAAAATTAGTACAGGAGCTGGGACTTCACAATCTTACTCCCGAAATTGATCTGGCTGAGATCTGGATAAAAACTGCTGAGATCAACAGACCGGCACTTCAGCTTACAGGGTATCTGGAGCACTTTGCAAATGAACGTGTGCAGATTATCGGATATGTGGAGTATACTTATCTGATGCAGCTCAGTGACGAAGAACGTAAGTTTAAATATGAGAGGTTTATTTCAAGCAAGATTCCGTGTGTGATTTTCAGCACGATGACCAGACCATCTCAGGATATGATTGATCTGGCGTTGAAATATCATGTGCCTACATTTGTGACAGAGAGAATAACATCAAGTTTTATGGCTGAGATTATCCGCTGGCTGGGAGTTCAGTTGGCACCCTGTATTTCTATTCATGGTGTTCTGGTGGATGTATATGGTGAAGGTGTACTTATTACAGGCGAGAGTGGAATCGGTAAAAGTGAAGCTGCTCTGGAACTGATCAAGCGAGGACACCGTCTGGTAAGCGATGATGTGGTAGAACTTCGAAAAGTTAGTGATGTTACTCTGGTTGGTTCTGCACCGGATATTACCAGACATTTTATTGAGCTTCGTGGTATTGGAATTATTGATGTAAAGACTCTTTTTGGTGTTGAGAGTGTTAAGGATACACAGTCGGTGGATCTGGTGATCAAGCTAGAGGAGTGGGACAGAGATAAAGAGTATGATCGTCTGGGACTTCATGAGGAATACACGGAATATCTGGGCAATAAGATAGTATGCCATTCCCTGCCAATTCGTCCGGGACGAAATCTGGCAATTATCGTTGAATCTGCGGCAGTTAACCATCGACAGAAAAAAATGGGCTATAATGCGGCGGAGGAGCTTTATAAGCGAGTACAGGCTAATATTGCCAAGAAACGGGAGACTAAATAATGCATGAGTATGACCGGGCAAGAAGGTACGGTATAAATACTGAAAAAGATAAATAATGGAGGCTAATATGGGAAAGTATTGTTTTGGAATTGACGTAGGTGGTACTTCGGTAAAATGCGGACTTTTTCAGACGGATGGTATTTTGATGGAAAAGTGGGAAATTCCTACGCGTAAGGAGAATAACGGCGAGGCCATTCTTCCGGATATTGCGAAAACAATTTTGGATAAGATCGAAGAACGAAAGTTGGATAAGGCGGAAATCGATGGTGTGGGAATTGGCGTTCCGGGACCGGTCAATGATAAAGGGGAGGTTTTGTGTGCAGTAAATCTCTTCTGGGGATTTAAAGCGGTGACCAAAGAGCTGACAGAGTTGACAGGTCTTCCATCTATGGCAGGCAATGATGCCAATGTAGCTGCTCTCGGCGAAGCCTGGAAGGGCGCGGCAGCAGGAGCTAAAAATGTAATTATGGTTACCCTTGGCACAGGCGTTGGAGGCGGAATTATTCTGGATAGCAGAATTATTTCCGGTTCCCATGGAGCTGGAGGAGAGATTGGTCATGCAGCTGTTCAGCATGATGAGACAGAAAAATGCAACTGTGGAAACAGAGGCTGTCTGGAACAGTACGCATCTGCAACAGGCATTGTACGTGTGGCAAAAAGAGTTATGGAAGCTACTGATGAGGAGAGTGTTCTTCGTGGCTTTTCCAGACTTTCTGCGAAAAATGTTCTGGATGCATACAAAGAAGGGGATAAGCTGGCTGCAAAAGTTATGGATGAGGTTGGAGAGAAGCTGGGAAGTGCCCTTGCTGTGTTTGCCTGCGTTGTTGATCCAGAGGCCATTGTAATAGGTGGTGGTGTTTCCAGAGCAGGACAGCCTTTGATCGATTGTATTGAAACACATTATAAAAAGTATGCATTTTCAGCATGTAAGGAAACTCCGATCATTCTGGCAAAGCTGGGAAATGATGCAGGAATTTATGGTTCTGCCAGAATGGTGATCTGATAAAGAAGATATAGATAAAATTAGAAAATTAAAAAACCGCATTCTGTTTTTGCAGAATGCGGTTTTTCTGAAGAGTAATTAATAATCAATCTGATACTGACTATCATCGCCGCCATCATCGGTATCACCAGTATTATCATAATCATTATTTCCGGTGTTGTCACCGTCAGTGCCATCCGTGTTTTCGGTGCCATCAGTGCTATCATCAGAAGTGTCTGTATTTTCGGCATCGGAAGTGTCCGTATTTTCGGCATCAGAAGTGTCTGTGCTGGAAGAATCTGTCTGATCTGAAGTATCATAATCATAACTGCTTTCGTCGTAGAAGTGTTCTTCACAGTATTCTGTTGGCATAGTACCTACATCGAAATATTCTGTGGTTACAGGACAGCCGGCTCTTGGAAGAAGTCCGGAGATAGCACAGATGCTCAGTTTTTCTACACTTGCAGGTTTCTCAAAATCTTTTTGAGGCAGTCCCTCATGGATTCTTGTCATAACTTTTTTCCAAAGATTACGGTGATATTTACGTGCATAATCAGGAAGCTTTTCGTTGTTATCATAACCGGACCATATTGCACAGGTATAATAAGGGGTATATCCCACAAACCAAACATCGTTATAAGCTTCAGTAGTACCGGTTTTACCGGCTACAGCCATATTATCAAGCTGGCAGGCGGTACCTGTACCGTATTTGACAACATCCTCCATAGCACTTGTAAGGAGATAAGCAGTGCTTTCCTTGATTACAGAACGCTCTACAGAGGTATTCTCGATCAGTACATTACCGTTATGATCCAGGATTTTGGTATAGTAAATTGGTTTGATATAATTACCGCTATTTGCGATAGATGCATAGGCAGCACATAATTCTACATTTGTGACACCCTTGGTAATACCACCAAGTGCTGTGGCAAGGTTGGCATCACTCCAGATATTGCCATTGGCATCCTTATCTGCTTCTGTTCCGTGTGCCAGGGTGGTAAATCCAAAATTATCCAGATATTTCAGTCCCAGATCAGGGGTTACTTCTTCCAGACATTTTACCGCAACAACGTTAACGGAGTTCTGAATTGCTGTACGGATAGTAGTTGTTCCTTCGTAGGAACGTGTACTGTTATTGACTGGAGATCCGTCCGGATAGGTATATGGTTCATCTTCAAAAGTAGTAGCAAGTGTCATGCCCTTTTCATTTAATGCAGGAGCATAGGTAGATACAATTTTGAATGTTGAACCTGGCTGGCGGGTAGTGTCTGTAGCTCGGTTTAGGGTCAGGCTGGCTGTTTTTTCGCCGCGCCCGCCAATCAGGGCTTTTACATAACCTGTATGCTGATCGATGACACTCATAGAGGACTGAGGCTGTGGTGCGAAATTTACACGTTCTGCAACTATTTTGCTGCCGTCAGCCAGAATGTTTTCTTTATAACGATCTACATAAGTCTGGCCTTCTTCAGGAGAATCAAAGAGAAGATCAAAATTCGGATCCTCATTCTGGAAATAAAGCTGCAGCATTTCTTTGCTGTAGTTAACCTGATTGCCTTCGGGATCTGTAACAGTAAGGGCAAAATCCAGTTCATACTGTGTCTGATCCGGGAAATTGGAAGGATCGGTATATTCCTCATCCAGAATATTCTGGATAGCAGAATCCTGGGTGGTATAGACTTTAAGACCGCCGCTGTAAAGCAGGTTGGTAGCCTGGGTTTTTGTGTAACCCTTAATATTCATAAGGTCATTAATGATCTGGTCTGTCAGTTCATCCTCGAAATAGGTATAAATGGTATTGGAATTGTCGGAGTGTTTTTCTTGGGCAGCCTGAATCCTGGAATATACATCATCTTCAAGAGCCTCTTTATACTGTTCTTCAGTAATATAGTTCTGATCAAGCATATGTTGCAGAACTTCTTTTCGACGTTTTTTGTTGCTGTCAGGGTTAAGAATAGGATTAAATTTTGTAGGATTCTGGGTGATACCTGCTAAAGTGGCACATTCAGAAAGGTTAAGATCCCATACGTCCTTATCAAAATATTGTCTGGCAGCAGCCTGTACACCATATGCACCGGCACCAAGGTTGATCGTATTCAGATAGTTTTCAAGAATGGCATCCTTATCAGTTTTTTTCTCAACCTGAATGGCAAGATACTGTTCCTGGAATTTACGTGTGAAACGTTCAAGCTGGGTAGATTCACTGGTCCAGTTGGTGAAAACATTATTTTTAAGCAGCTGCTGGGTGATCGTGCTGGCACCTTCCGAAAAATCGCCGCTTGTGAGAGCTTTTACGCCTGCGCGGAGAATACCTCGGACATCGATACCATTATGTTCATAAAATCGTTCATCCTCGATAGCAACTACTGCATGTTGCAATTCTACCGGAATCTGTTCCAGGGTTACAGGCAGTCGGTTGGCATCGGGAGCAGCCAGTTTACGGATCTGATTGCCCTGATCATCGTAGAGAAATGTTGCATAACCTAAGGGCATGATATCAATGTCATTTACATCAGGAGCATTATCAATAACTCCTTTAAAAGATCCGATTCCCAGACAGGTCACTCCGATACAGAGTGCGATCAGAGATACAAACAGCAATCTGATGAACGAAACCCTGGCACGTTTTCCCATCATGGAGGAACGGGAAATCAGAGAATTTCGCTTCTGCGCTGCGGATTTTTTACCATAGTTCATGTTAGACCTCCTTTATAATCCGTTTAATTATATCAAATAAGAATAAGTAAATAAAGCATAAAATAAAAAAATAGAGATAATCTGTTATCAGGTCTGTCGTTTTATCTGTTCATTAGTATATACAATACTGGTTTTTTTTTGTAATCCGTGATACACTGTAAATCGTTACTGGTCACTCCGTTCACAGTAACGTAGCCAAAATTCATTCCAGATTGCCTGCGGCAATGGAATTTTGGCTCGTATGTCTCGGGATAGTGGTGTGTGAATAGTAACTGTAAATCATAAAACACTTTGCTTACAGTAAAAACGGAGGAATCCTAAATGCTTGAAAAATATAAAACGGTATACGAAGGCGGTGAAGGCGAGATTATTGAAAAAAAATCCAGATTCATTGCTACTGTGCGTCCGGTGAATACAGAAGAAGAGGCTCTGGCATTTATAGAAGAAATGAAAAAAAAATACTGGGATGCCAGACATAATTGTTATGTGTATTCTGTAGGAAAAAACAGAGAATATACCAGATGCAGTGATGATGGCGAACCCTCAGGAACTGCAGGACGGCCTATGCTGGATGTGATTCTGGGAGAAGATATTTATAATGTGGCGGCAGTAGTTACCAGATATTTTGGCGGGGTTCTGCTGGGAACCGGCGGTTTGGTACGTGCTTATTCCAAAAGTCTCCAGGAAGGTTTGGCGGTCAGCACAATAATTGAGAAAACCCATGGGATTTCCATGGAAATAATTACAGATTACACAGGGATCGGAAAAATCCAATATATAGCCGGAGAACAAAGGCTTCCTATTCTGGACACAGAATATACAGATAAAGTGGTTGTTCATCTCCTTGTCCCTTCTGACCAGATCCAGATTACAGAAAAAAAGATTACTCAGGCAACCAATGGACGTGCCAGATTAAAAAAAGACAGAGATTTATATTATGCAGCGGTAAATGGTGAAATAAAAATTTTTCAGGAATAAAGTAACAGGGAGCAGTCCTGCAGATAATAAGTATCTGCAGGACTGCTCCCTGGAATTTTTTTACTACATATTCAGGATCAGCATTTTTCCGGTTCCGGATACTCTGTTCCAAAAGTATCCACAGTCATACTTTTGATTTTCTGCTCATCCAGAGGTCTGTCATTATAGTCGGTATCTTCCTCTGCAATTCGGTTTACCACATCCATGCCTTCTGTGATCTTGCCAAACGCTGCGTACTCTCCATCCAGATGTGGAGCGTTTTTATGCATGATAAAAAACTGGCTGCCTGCAGAATTTGGGTTCATAGCTCTTGCCATGGACAGTACACCTGCAGTATGTTTCAGATCATTTTTGAATTTGTTATGGGTAAATTCGCCTTTGATGCTATATCCGGGGCCTCCCATTCCATTTCCGTTGGGACATCCGCCCTGGATCATAAAGCCATTGATCACACGGTGAAAAATCAGTCCGTCGTAGAAGTTCTTTTTTACAAGACTGATAAAATTATTTACTGTATTTGGGGCGATCTCAGGATATAATTCAGCTTTCATCACATCGCCGTTCTCCATGGTAATAGTAACGATTGGATTTGCCATAGTTATTCTCCTTTTCAAAAAGTATTGTATTTCCTTGTTCGCTCTATTATAATATGCACAGAATAATTCTGCAAGAAAAAGGTGGAAAACATGATTATAGAGACAAATACCCCGCAGGAAACTTTCTGTGTAGGGAAGAAAATCGGTGAAAATGCCAGACCAGGACAGATTTATACCCTGACCGGTGACCTGGGAGTGGGAAAGACTGTTTTCACTCAGGGAGTGGCGGCAGGACTGGGAATTACAGAACCTATCAGTAGTCCGACTTTTACAATTATACAGGAATATGAGACCGGACGTCTTCCGCTGTACCATTTTGATGTTTATCGTATTGGTGACATTGAGGAGATGGAAGAAATCGGTTATGATGATTATTTTTTTGGAAAGGGAATCTGCCTGATTGAATGGGCAAATCTTATTGAAGAGATACTTCCGGAAAATCTTATTCAGATCACCATTGAAAAAGACCTGGAAAAAGGATTTGACTATCGAAGAATCACAGTGACAGGATTAGAATAAAACAGGCTATGTTCAGACTGATAAGAATTAATAAAAGCTGATATAAAATTTTGGACTGAGTGATATGGTCAGAAAATGAGGTAAATAGTAAATGAAGATTTTAGCATTGGACAGTTCAGGAATTGTCGCATCTGTAGCAGTTATTGAAGATGATATTCTGCTGGCAGAATATACGGTTAATTATAAAAAAACACATTCCCAGACACTTCTGCCTATGTTGGATGAGGTAGTAAAAATGACAGAATTGGATCTGGAAACCATAGATGCAATTGCGGTGGCAGCAGGTCCTGGATCCTTTACAGGACTCCGGATAGGCTCTGCCACAGCGAAGGGATTAGGACTGGCATTGAAGAAACCTTTGATAGCTGTTCCTACAGTGGATGCACTGGCATATAATCTTTATGATGTCAGTGGTCTGATCTGCCCTATTATGGATGCCAGAAGAAGCCAGGTTTATACAGGTATTTACAGATTTGAAGAGCATAAGCTTGTGGCTGTGAAACAACAATGGGCATCTCCGGTGACGGAACTGATCGAAGAATTAAATAAGCTTGGAGAACCTGTGACTTTTTTGGGAGATGGAGTCCCTGTGTTCCGCAGTATGATCGAAGAAAAGCTGCAGGTACATTATTCCTTTGCGCCTGCACATGTGAATAAGCAGCGGGCAGCGGCGGTGGGTACACTTGGAATGATCTATTACAAAGAGGGCAGAACAGAGACTGCCATGGAACATGTTCCGGAATATCTTCGAGTTTCTCAGGCAGAACGGGAACGGGCAGAAAGAGAGAAAGCAAAACAGGCTTAAAAGGGGATAAATGCATGATTCTAAGAGAAATGTTGATAGATGACCTGAAACAGGTCATGGAGATCGAGAGGGAACTGTTTCATGTACCTTGGACAAGAGAGGGCTTTTTTACTTTTCTTACCAGAGAAGATGCTATGTTTCTTGTAGTGGAGGAAAAGGAACAGATATTGGGATATTGCGGGCTTCTTATGGTGCTGGATGAAGGTGACATCACAAATGTGGCAGTGCGCAGAGACAGACAAAAGGAAGGAATTGGTAATTTTCTTATGGAGAGTCTTATCCGGCTGGCTGCTGAGAGAGGGGTTACTACGATTCATCTGGAGGTTCGGGTAGGAAATGACAGGGCTATCCGTCTTTATGAACGCAATGGTTTTACCAGAGATGGTATCCGAAAGGGATATTACAGTGATCCGACAGAGGATGCATTACTTATGACCAGACATCCTGAAAATAATTAAGAATTTTTGGGTAGATATTGTCTGGCAGCTATTCTATGTCGGAAAACAGGAGGAAATATATGTTAGATATTTGTTTAGTGGGAACCGGAGGCATGATGCCTCTTCCGAGAAGATGGCTGACTGCACTTATGACAAGGTATAACGGAAGCAGCCTTCTTATTGATTGCGGAGAGGGAACTCAGGTTGCAATTAAGGAGAAAGGGTGGAGCTTTAAACCTATTGATGTGATTTGCTTTACTCATTATCATGGGGATCATATCAGTGGATTGCCGGGACTGCTTCTTACTATGGGTAATGCGGACCGCAAAGAGCCCCTGACTTTGATAGGGCCAAGAGGTCTGGAACGAGTAGTAAATGCTTTGCGTGTAATTGCACCGGAGCTTCCTTTTGATATAAAATTTATAGAAATTACACAGCCGGAACAGGTGATAGAATTAAATGGGTACAGAATTACGGCCTTTAAGGTGAATCATAATGTAGTCTGCTATGGTTATACCCTGGAAATTTTAAGACAGGGAAAATTTTCTGCAGAGAGAGCTAAGGAACAGGAAATTCCGTTGAAATTCTGGAATCCTCTGCAAAAAGGACAGACCATTGAAGCAGAGGGAAAAATTTATACTCCGGATATGGTTTTGGGGCCGGAGCGTAAGGGGATTAAACTTACTTACACTACAGATACCAGACCAACGGATTCGATTTTGAAAAATGCAGCAGATTCAGACCTGTTTATCTGTGAGGGAATGTACGGTGAGGATGATAAAGCTGATAAGGCAAAAGGATATAAGCATATGACATTTCGGGAGGCAGCGGTTCTTGCCAGAAATGCCAATGTGCAGGAAATGTGGCTGACCCATTACAGTCCTTCACTGGTAAGACCCGATGATTATATGGATAAGGTGAGGGAAATTTTCCCTAATGCTTTTCCGGGAAAAGACGGAAAAAGTGTAGAACTTAATTTTGAAGATGAAAAGCAAAACAATTGATAGCATGGAAAATATTGAGGATAATAAAATGAAAGATACATTGATTCTTGCAATTGAGAGCTCCTGTGATGAAACTGCTGCTTCTGTGGTAAAAAACGGACGGACCATATTATCCAATGTGATCTCATCACAGATCGCACTTCATACATTATATGGAGGAGTAGTACCGGAAATTGCATCCAGAAAGCATATAGAAAAAATTAATCAGGTAATTGAACAGGCATTGACAGAGGCAGGAGTTACTTTGGATGATCTGGATGCTATTGGAGTGACCTATGGACCAGGGTTGGTTGGTGCTTTGCTGGTTGGCGTAGCAGAGGCCAAGGCAATTGCATACGCAAAGAAATTGCCATTGGTAGGAGTACACCACATTGAAGGTCATGTTTCTGCAAATTATATTGAACATCCGGATCTGGAACCACCGTTTTTGTGTCTGATCGTTTCGGGCGGACATACACACCTGGTAATTGTGAAGGACTATGGAGAATTTGAGATTCTGGGACGTACCCATGATGATGCAGCAGGAGAAGCTTTTGATAAAGTAGCCAGGGCAATAGGCCTGGGATATCCGGGAGGACCCAAGGTGGATAAGCTTTCAAAAGAAGGAAATCCAAATGCAATTGAATTTCCACGGGCGAAAATTGAGGGTTGTCCCTATGATTTCAGCTTTAGCGGGGTAAAGTCCGCGGTATTGAACTATCTGAATCATTCACAGATGACTGGAGAGGAGATCAACAGGGCAGATATTGCTGCTTCTTTTCAGAATGCAGTTGTGGATGTGCTGGTTGAACATACAATGGCAGCAGCAAAAGATTTTGGAATGAAAAAAATTGCTATTGCTGGTGGAGTTGCATCTAATGGAACACTCAGGGATGCCATGGAGACTGCCTGCCGGAAATATGGTTACAGTTTCTTCAGGCCATCACCTATCTTCTGCACAGATAATGCAGCTATGATCGGTGTTGCTGCGTATTATGAATACATGAAAGGAACCCGCAGTGGTTGGGATTTGAATGCGGTTCCAAATCTAAAATTAGGAGAAAGATAAAAATGACAGAGAATAATACAGCAATTGTCCTGGCAGCAGGTCAGGGAAAAAGGATGCAAAGTAAAATACAGAAGCAGTTTCTGGAAATACAGGGCTACCCGGTTCTGTATTATTCTCTGCGTTGTTTTCAGAAAAGTCCGTTGATTGGGAATATTATTTTGGTGACAGGGGAGGAAATGGTCTCTTATTGCAAAGAAGAGATTGTAGATAAGTATGGTTTTACCAAGGTTACCAATGTGATCGCCGGTGGAAAGGAACGTTATGATTCTGTTTATGCGGGGCTTTGCGCCTGCTCAGAAATACCATGCGATTATGTATTTATTCATGACGGAGCCAGACCATTTATTACGGAAGAAATGTTGGAAAGAGGCCTGGAAAGAACGCGGAAAACGGGTGCCTGTGTATTGGGAATGCCTTCTAAGGATACGGTTAAACTGGCCGATAAAAATGCTTTTGTAGAATCAACTCCAGAGAGAAATTATGTCTGGACAGTTCAGACACCTCAGATTTTCTTATATTCATTAATCAAAACTGCCCATGACAAAATTCGCCGGAAAGATATGAGCAATATTACGGATGATGCCATGGTGATCGAACAGGAGACGGGGGTAAAAGTAGCGTTGGCGAAAGGATCTTATCAGAATATTAAGATTACTACACCGGAAGATCTTTGGATTGCAGAGGCATTTTTGCGATCTGAAAAAATGTGAGAATAAAAAAATAAAAAAAAATCAAATTAGTTGTTGACAGTTCTGAAATAAGGTGATAGAATATCACTTGCGCTGACAGAGAAAAGCGTCGAAAATACGGAGAGATATCGAAGTGGTCATAACGAGGCGGTCTTGAAAACCGTTTGTCCGCAAGGGCGCGTGGGTTCGAATCCCACTCTCTCCGCTTGTCAGGTTGATAAAAAAGTCTTGGAAAAAACTTAAAAAAACACTTGACAAACAGCTTTGAAATGCGATATAATACACAAGGCTTTTCGATGAGAAAACATCGAAACAATCTTATAAAGAACACGAAAGTGTGAAGAGAGTTATCCGGAAGGATAACAACTCTAGGGCAATTTGGAGAAGTACCCAAGCTGGCCGAAGGGGCTCCCCTGGAAAGGGAGTAGGTCGTTAATAGCGGCGCGAGGGTTCAAATCCCTCCTTCTCCGTTCTTCTTAAAAAAGAAGAAAAAGTTCTTGACAGGAAGAAAGAACTGTGATAAAATTAAAAAGCTGTTGAGAAAAAAGTTGAAAAACTTGAAAAAACTTTAAAAAAGTTCTTGACAAGTTAAAAACAACATGATAAAATAGCAAAGCTGTCGCAAAGACAGAGAACCTTGATAACTAAACAGTGAAACACATACGATTCTCGAAAATTCTTTACACATGAGCATCGAAAGATGCGAATGCGGTTCGGTTCGTAAGAAACGAACTTCATTATTTGAGAACGGTTGAATAAACCAAAAACAGTAAAACGAGAGATAGCTAGTTGGTTGTCTTGAGTAATCAAACACTTTATCAGAGAGTTTGATCCTGGCTCAGGATGAACGCTGGCGGCGTGCTTAACACATGCAAGTCGAACGGGAAACCTTTTATTGAAGCTTC
>NZ_JBQHWF010000006.1:0-177070 GCF_052064095.1 Blautia sp. HCP3S3_C4 | reverse complement strand
CTGCAAGAAAAACCGCAGAAATACGGGCTATTTTTACTTCTAATTCACCCAATTTTGTTCGAGGTAGAAAAATCGCTGGAAGCTAACAATTCCAGAAGACCAAGTTCCTAAAAGCAAGGAAATTGCCAGGGAACGGCAACATCAGCTGGCAGTAAAACAAAAAGAACAGGAAATAGAAGAAGCAAGACAGATGGCCTTGGCAGGATATCCCATTGAGAAGATTGCCACTCTAATGCATCATCCCTATAAAACCATACAAAATTATTTAAATCCTGATTTTTCAATTACGAATGGACACTATAATGTTCGAATTCCAGGGAAATTAGCTCCATATGAAAGGGAAGTAATAGAACTCAGAAGCAAAGGATTAACCTACCCTAAAATACATGATATTATTTGTAAAAAGGGATATACAGGCAGTGTAGCTTCGTTACGAATGTTTATGCAAAAAGAAAGAACACGAATGCATGAACAGAACGAAACAGAGAAGCCGCATTCTGAATATGTGCAAAGAAAATCCTTATGCCAGTTGGTTTATAAAAAACTCGAGGATATCGGTACAATCACAGCCAAACAGTATCAGGAAGTATTAAAAAAATATCCTTTATTAAGTGAGCTGTACGCATTAACCAAAGAGTTTTGTAATGTCCTATTTTCTAATAATCCTGCAAAATTAGATGAATGGATCAATGAAGCACTAAAATACGATATCCCTAAACTTCAAACATTTATAAATGGCATAAAAAAGGACTTAACTGCTGTAAAAAATGGAATCATATATTCGTATAATAATGGCTTAGCAGAAGGCAGTGTAAATAAAATCAAAGTTATAAAACGAATAATGTATGGGCGAAACAGTTTTGAATTATTGAAAGCGAAAGTGCTATTCGGAGAACTCTTTCACGTTAAATTCAACTAAGCACGGAAAGAACCTGGAAAACATAGGACACTAATTTGATACCAATCTTTCCGCTTCCCAGTGAAAGTGCAATAAGAAATAACAGAAGTATCGATTGTTTAACTCCACTATTTTTCAAGCACAAAAACCCAACTAAAAATATGACGAACAATGTCAAAAGATACCAAAGGTGTGTATTTCCCTGTATCAAGATTTGCCCTACAAATATATCCTTAATAAAGTTTGTACTTCCTTCAAAATATCCAGATAAGAACTTGATTGGTGTGGAGTACAATAATGTCACAACAATAAAAGGAATAAGTAAGTTTTTAGCCTTTTTATTCACTAGCTGTTTAAACGATGGATAGCGTCCTTTCATCAATGATTTTTCAAATAGAGCACCACTCAAAGCTATAAAAAGTGGCATATGAAAAATATAGATAAATTCTACAAGTTTACTTAACAGCTTAAATGCAATACTCGTATCGCTAAACAAGTACGAATAATCACATCCACCATAAGACGTACTAATCTTCAAATATGTACAATGCCCTATTACAACAAGAATTGTAGCAACAACTCTCAAAATGTCGTAAGTTCTGCTCTGCTCTTAATATTGTCCGCACTTCTATGTCTCCTTGTCAAGTATTTTTTGAAAATTTGCCCTTTATCTTTTTGAAAATTTTCCCTTTATCTTATCCACAGCTTCAAATAGCGTTTCATCCTTCATCACAAACAATAGCCCAACATAAATCAAGCCACCTACTGATACGCAGATAAATGTGTTGATTATGCTAGCAGGAAGGTACATAGCTAATAAATATGTAGGAACAAACATAATCAGAGAAGAAATAATATAATGCTTATTACTACTTATTATCTCTCCAAACTTAAAGTCTTTTCTTGTGAAATATACCTGCACTCCTGTAACACTAGTTTCCGCAATAACAGTAGCTATTGCTGCGCCAATAGATAGAAAGAACGGAATCAAAAGTAAATTCAGAGCGAAATTAACAACACATCCTGTTACTACAGATATTGTGTATTCTTTTTGTCTTCCAGTTGGTAGCAGAAACTGATTACCCATAAGGTTACTCAAAGCAATTATCACTAGAATTGGTGCAATAACCATCATATTTGGAATAACCTTATCATAACCAGATCCAAAAAACCATGGAACGATATTACAACTCACTGCCATCAAACCAAACATCATTGGAAAAGACATGAAGAACACGAATCTAAATGATTTAGAAAGGTAGCTCTTAACCTTTTCCATCTCATTCAACTTAAAGAGATTAGCAACCCTAGGCATCATTACTGTTCCAAGAGAGGTAACCAAAGCCATTACTATTCTAACGATCTTCTGTCCCTGCTCATAATACGCAACTTCTTCCTCTGAGCCTGTTAAAAAACCTATCATTGTTTTATCAAGTACGGTATATATTGATATTGCTATTTGAGGAAGGAAAAGAATAATTGTGGGTCTGATATGTTTCTTTATTTCAAGTTCTCTTACCTTTACCTTACCAACAAGCTTTGGTATGTATGCCCACATTGATAAGTTTCCAAGAAAAAGAGTAGCTGAGTGGCAAAAAACATACAACAATAAATCATCAGAGGATTTAACAAACAAGAATATAAGAGCTACACCAACAATCTTGATGATGAAGTTACGGACTACTATCTTCTTGAAATCTTCTATTCCCTGAAAGAACCAGGATATATCTACCATAGAGGCAAGTATATCAAGACACATAATAAAGAAAACAGATGCGTACTTTCCATGAGAGGCTAGAGTGAAATAGAAGACGGTTAAAGAAAAAGAAACCGTAACAATCCTTAGGATTACTAATTCCCAGAAAACCTTATCTCTTTTATCCTTCTCATGCTGTACATAAGCTATTTCTCTTTGGCCATATAAATTCAGTCCTATGCATCCAAGCAGAATAAAATACTGAACGATTGAGTTTGTATAGGAAAATGTACCGACCCCTTTTGCCCCTAAAACTCTGGAAACATATGGAGTAGTTATGAGTGGCACAATTAAAATCAATATCTGATATGAAAGATTATAAAGATAATTCTTTACTACTTTATTCATCAGAGCTCTTTTTCACACCTTTCCAACACGGAAGCAATTACAGCATCCATGTCATAGTATTTATATTCTCCAAGTCTTCCACCGAAGATAACCTTGTCTTCTTTGTCAGCCATCTCTTTATATTTCTTGTATAGTTCACCGTTCTTCTCATCATTGACTGGATAATATGGCTCATCTCCCGGTTTCCACTCGGAGCTATACTCTCTGCTTATTACAGTTTTAGGAAGATCATTTCCATTTTCATCCTTACCAAATTCAAACCACTTATGCTCTATGATACGAGTCCAAGGTGTATCTCTGTCCGTATAATTGACAGCAGCGTTACCTTGGAAATTCGGCTTATCCAACACTTCTGTTCCAAAGCGAACAGAACGGTACTCCAAATAACCTAAACAATAATCAAAATAAGCGTCAATCGGACCAGTATATACAACCTTCTTTGCAATACCATCCCATTTAGCCTTATCCTTCAAGTAATCCTCACCAAGTCTTACTTCGATACCCTCAAGAATGTTCTCGATCATTTTGGTATATCCACAGGGAAAGATATAGCCACTTAATTAATTTTCATTGTACTAGTTACAACCAATACAAGGTTACTGAAGAAAATCCAAAAAAATAGTTTACTTTAGTAGATTTTCTTTTTTGTTAGCAGCCGTGACCATAATACAACAAAAAACAATTCGTACATATGAAACACAGTAATATTTTCGCATATTTTATTTGAGAAGAAAGAAAATGCAATACATGTCAAAAAGTACACATAAAGTATTTGTGATATGGATATCACTGATTCACTCTTATTCGCTACATTATATAATAATTGCATTATAGATCCTATTATAATTAATAAAAGTGACATGCCAAAATAACCAAAATCCACAATAAGTGGTCCAAATATAGTGTACACATTTCCCATATTATGCCCATTTAAATATATAAACTTACTAAGATATGAATAGTTTGGAACTTCAATTCCAAAAAGTGGTAAGATTTTTTTTAAAAGCGCACCAAACGAAACTATTCCTGGTATCTCAGCTTGAGGAATTCCATTTTTTATAGCTGTATCTAAATTAGATATAGGGAACCCCAAATATACTGAAATATATTCATAAAAGGAAATATTCCATTGCTTTCCAGTAACAATGCCCATAAATAGAAAAACAAGAATCGCAACAATCAAAATGATTACCATTCTACGAACAAGTCTGGGATTAATTCTTTTAGTTTGTCTTCTTTTTCTATACAGGAAAATATATAACGTTATTAAAGCTATTATTACAAAAATTCCACCTCTAGAGCCCTGGCAAAAAGTAGAACATAAACTGGTTACAAAACACGAATAAAATAACAAACTGTTTTTTTTCTTGTCGATTATATTCTTTACAATAATGTATCCACAGACATATGCCTCCGCTTCTAATATTGCGCTCAACAATGTAGATATCGTGCCAACTCTCAAACCGATATTTCCAAACTTACTTACCTCTGCAAAAACACTCAATGCCCCTAGTATGCTTCCATTGTAATATGCATATTTTATGGTTAAGGAATACACTTCTCTAAGAATATAAATACACCCTAACAAATTAAAACCAAGCATTATGACCATATATCTTTTAGGTACAAAAATATTTTTTTCCCTTCTGGATGTATTGTTACCATAGGAACGTATTACTAACTTAATCCTCAAATTATATGTGAGCATTGCTCCCAAAAAAAATGCAAATACTCCTACACATATTACTGCAACCGTTTCCACTTCAATATTAATTCCGATAGAATAGACATTCGTCAACAAGTTTAAGGAAGCAATAATAAATACGATTGCAAGCACAACTGAAGGATTCAAAATATCTTTAAATACTAGATAAATTAAAAAAAACTCCATTATTAGGACAAAAACTAAAATGTAAATCATCAATCCCATATTTCAGTTCCTTCTAAAGGTTATTCTGTGATAGATTCTTCTCATTAACAGTTTCAACAATTCCCCTTTTTTTGCTTCAGTATTAACTACACAAACATTTCGTGTAGTTAAATGGTTCTTATTAATCCACACATTGAGCAGCCTTTCTGACAAAAATCCATATAATCGTTTTTGATAATCATTCAGCAAATTAATGTTAACATCTTTTTCTAATTGAAACAATATGTCAAAAAGCCATTCACAATATCTGTCAAATATATCTTTTTTGCAAAACATCATATTAAAAAGAACACTTCTATTATCAGAAAAAAATTCATTAAATGCATTTATGTACTCTGGATATTTTTGGCATATAATATCTTGTAATTTTTCAAAAATTTCAGGAGTACAACATTGGGTCAAAATTTCTTCTTTTGCGTTTTGTTTGAAATATTCAACATATGGTAAGACAATGTCAACTTTTTTAGCAATATCAAGTAAATACCTATATGAATATACGTCAGAAAAACTATTACTAAGATTTCTTTTTCCAAAATACCTTCTGTAATGAACCAACCCTTTATAATCATCGTCAGTATTCTTCCATATCCAATATAATCCTGTCAGTTCACAGAAATTGGGATTTTTATAAGAAATATTATCTCCTGTATTGTCCCTAATATAACCTAAGTCTTGCTTGCCTTCAGCACCAACCTGAAGTATCACATATCCATCTAAATTAGGATGATCAAATGTTTTATGCGCCGCTATATATATCACTTTACATTGCTCCTTTTCACTTATACATATTCAAGAAAGAATTAACTGTATCTTGGATACTAAATTTGTTTACTTTCAAATCAGTATAAGTATCTACTCTATTATACTTAGAATATTTTCTAATATACTCAACCCACCTATTTATATTGTTTTCTTCAATTGGTAAATACTCTACAGGACGAATCACCTTTGCTTCTCTCGTAATCTGATCAGAAAGCAATACCGGCAAACCAGCAGCTTGTGCTTCAACTCCTACTATCGGCAGTCCTTCAAAATGAGAAGGCAAGAGAAAAATATCCATCGCTTGAAAAAGCTCATTTACTTTTCCACTTGTCCCATAGAAAATAACATCGCCTTTCAGGCCATTTTTATTTACTAAATGTCGAACTTTCTCTTCGTCCGGGCCTTCTCCAACTAAAATCAATTTTGCATTTATGTTCAACTCACGAACACGTTTCATAACCTTAATCAAGTATGGATGATTTTTTTGATAAGCAAATCTTCCTACATGTCCCAAAAGCAATTCATTGTCAATTCCCAACTCTCTTCTGATTTTGGATCTTACCGCCGGATTATATCTAAATAAATCTAGATCAACTCCATTATTTATTATATCTATTTCATTCTTTCCGACATTAGAGAACATCCACTCAGCTGCCAAACTGGAACATGCCACAAATCTTGTTCCAAGATATTTTAAAAATCCCTTAGTTATTTTATGTAATATTCTCTTCAGGTCACGGTGATTTCCATCGACACCAGCTGCATGAGAATGTAAAATTATCTTCTTTGTACCAGCTCTCTTAGCTGCTAAACCCGGAGCTACCATTTTGTAAGCAACATCTGCATGAATATGAACATACTCATATTGTTCCCGATCCAAAAGATTTTTTAAATTCTTGTAGCATTCAATCTGTTTTCTCCATCGACTTCCTTCAAAGCCAATAAAAATCACATCTGACCCATATTTCTTCAGTTCGTCGATATTCGATGAGTTTTCGAATTTCTCAATTGCTCCAATATCAATTTTTATATTTCCTTTATTGTTAATAATCACATTCCTTACTAAAGAAAAAACACCTCCAGAATGCAAATCGTCAACATTAACCTCTAAAACTTTTTTTGTCATTTGTTTAGTATCCTCACAAAACGATTTTTTCTTCCAATTAAGTATGAATGTATCCCTGCTTTTCGTGCTCCAATGAAATCTGCTTTAATACTGTCTCCAATATGGAGTATCTTACGTGAATCCAGCTTTTTCTCTTCAATCACAATAGAAAACAATTTGCCAGATATCTTATTCACACCGTACTCGTTAGAAATATATATTTGTGAGTACCCCTTTATTTTGCATTTATCCAGCATACTTTTAATCACCGTCTGAGGCAGATACATATCAGAAATCAGTAAAATATCCTTTCTGTACTTGCTAGCATAATTAAGTACGTCAATCATATCTTTCTTTGGATAACATACTTCCATCTCTGTAGCAATTTCAGTGTCTTTTAACCTTTTTAGGAAAGGATTATATGTTTTGTCAAAGCACATATAAATTTCATCTAATGTAACTTCATGTGTTTCCTTAATACTTCGTGCCTTCTTCTCCGCATTTTTTCTATCATTCTTGAACATTTCTGCTTTATCATTACCAAGTATCTTTTGTCCTGTGATAAGGAAAACATCTGAAGGGTTATCTACGCTGCGCTCAATCAAAGTATCAAATATATCAAATGTAATAGTATTATTCTTTTTTATTAAATACTTCAATAAATATTTCATCATTTTCTCAACAAACAATATATTTTAAAGTATGGTAACGGTAACTTAAACACAGATTTCATAAATCCGGTTTTCCAAACACTATTACTTAAAGCATGAATTAACTCCTTAGGCTTATATCTAAACAATGACTTTTGCGAAATAAAATAAGCTTTTGTTCCGTCTGTGTTATAAAAGAACGAAAATAATTCTATCCCCCTCAAAGGAGGGTTCTTACCAAATTCCACCAAGGGCATTGCCCATTGCTTATCATCAATATAATTACCTATTTGGAGCATATTTTCTTTAACAAACACCAAGGCTCCCTCTTGCCACTTGCCAATGCAATCAATAAACTTTTGTTGATCCTCATATTCATATTTTGCAAGTACAGGAATAATTTTGTCTTCGTGTTCAACATATCCATATGTGGAACCTTCACAACTTTGAAACAGTTTCTCATATCCACCAAAGAAACATAGTAGGCTTTTTCGCAGATATAAATTAGTTTCATCATATATGTAGCCGGCTACAGTCCCCTTTATGGGAACATTCGGACAAATTCCGACATAAAACCCTTTTAACACTGTCTTTAAATTGTGTGCTTCAATGAATTGCTCCAAAAAATACTGCATGCTTCCATGCCAGCCAATATCAACAATTGCACATGTTCCATTCATCCCAATCTGCTCTATATATTTTAATAGAAGTTTATCCTGCTCTATGGAATTTATGTTTATATCATCTTTTAAAAAATCGTAGAGTTTAATTAACTCTTCGCTTGTTGCAAGTTTGTCGTATTCATAGTCCTGGAATAAATTCAATCCATATTTATTAGCAATTTCATTTCTTTGACATTCATCAAAGCCATAGTATTCCAAAAGCTTTCCTAGTGTTATGAATCTTTCCCATGTAAGATACTTAAGGCTATCTTTATATGAAGAGAATGTATGTAACAATGCCTGTCTAATACTTTTCCTGGAAAAATAAACATATTCACTATTTGACTTACTGTCAAATAAGTTATACGCCTTCTTCATCATATAGCCATCTCTGGAAAAGAAAAATATCTTATCACATCCGCTGTGATTAATCTCTTTATATAACCAATTAGTATAGCCATACAGAAATGGTCCAAAATACTCTAAGCCGAACATAAAGTACTTATCATTATTCTTATGTTTTGCAACAATTTCTACTATGGACTTCTTGATTTCGGAATTTACTTTATACATTAATTATCAAAAACTCCCTTCATACTATATTTCTAATTTACCCTTTACATCAAAAGCATCAATATAGCATATTTTTTTCAAATTCAGAAATCCAACATCTTTAATTAAAAACTTCCTTCATACTTTTGATTCAAAAACTTAGCCTTAAGGAAAGCTGTACCTTTCTTCCACCAATTGATTTTTTCCATATGTACACATGGAATTTCTTTGACTTCATTTTTTTTGATAATTCCACTAGTAATTTTTTGATCAAGCCATACATTAAAAATAATCTCTGAAATACGACCGTAAAACCTTCCTTGAAATGCACTAAGCTCTGTCATATCGATTCGCTTACCAAGTTCAAAAAGAATGTCAAACAGCCATGAACAATACTCGTCCATCAAGTTCTTCTCCATAATCATCATGTTAAACATGTAACCATATGTATGCTTGATTACTTTATCATACCTCTTCACATAAGCTGGATATTTCTCTACAATAATATTTCTTGTTTCATCTAACTGATTTGAGTAGTGTGTGTGTTTGTAATGACTGTAAAGAGACTCAATATAATACCTTCTTTTGTTTGGAACAAATACCTTGATTTTTCCCAAGTATGGCATTAATTCCTTATAAGTCAACACATCTTCAAAGTCAGCTTTATTCTTCAATGAAAAATGTCTTCTGTAATGTACAAGACCAATATAGTCTTCATTCAAGTTTTTCCACGCCCAATACAATCCAGTCAACTCACAAAATGATGAATTTAAAGCAGAAATATTATCTCCAGAATTGTCTTTTACATATCCCAAATCAAGAGGATTACCTGTATCATCTTTCTTTCCCTCTGCTCCAACGTGAAGTGGTATGTACATTGAGTCAGATGGCATTTGATATTTTTTATGAGTTGCAATAATAATCTTTGCCGTATAGTCCTTCATTACTTAAGCTCACTTTCCGCTATATGAAGAGCAGATGCGATAACAGCATCCATATCATAGTATTTATACTCTCCGAGACGACCACCAAAGATAATGTTTTTCTCTTTGTCTGCCAGTGCTCTATACTTTTTATAGAGCACACCATTCTTTTCATCGTTTACTGGATAGTAAGGTTCATCTCCAGGATTCCATTCGGAGCTATATTCACGGGAGATAATCGTCTTTGGCAAATCATTTCCGTATTCATCTTTACCGAATTCAAACCATTTATGTTCAATGATTCTAGTCCAAGGAGTCTCACAGTCTGTATAATTCACAGCTGCGTTACCTTGGAAGTTTGGTTTGTCAAGAATCTCATTTTCAAAGCGAACAGAGCGATACTCAAGATTTCCAAGAGAATAGTTGAAGTACGCATCAATGGCACCTGTGTAAACAACTTTTGTTGCCATGGCATCATATTCATGCTTTTTCTCCAGATAATCCTCGTTCAGTCTTACTTCGATGCCCTCTAGGATATTCTCAATCATCTTGGTATATCCACCAACCGGAATACCTTGATAAAGAGCATTGAAATAGTTGTTATCAAAAGTAAGACGAACCGGGAGTCGTTTAATGATAAAGGAAGGTAAATCTTTACAGTCACGTCCCCACTGCTTCTCAGTGTAGCCCTTAATCAACTTCTCATAGATATCTCTTCCTACCAACGAGATGGCCTGTTCTTCCAGATTATGTGGTTCACCCTTAATCTCTTTTCTCTGCTCTTCAATCTTTGCGGCAGCTTCTTCCGGTGTAACAACTCCCCACATTTTGTTAAAGGTATACATGTTGAAAGGCAGAGAGTAGAGTTCTCCTTTATAATTTGCAACCGGGGAATTGGTGAATCGGTTGAAGGTAGCGTATTGGGTAATGTAATCCCAAACCTTTTGGTTATTGGTATGGAAGATATGTGCTCCATATTTATGAACATTAATACCTTCCACTTTTTCTGTATATATATTCCCACCTACGTTATCTCGCTTGTCGATAACCAGGCATTTATATCCTTTATCTGTTGCCTCTCTGGCAAAAATGGATCCATATAAACCAGATCCTACTATTAAATAATCGTAATTTTCCATATCTTCAGTCCTCGTTTTCTTCTCTACTTCAATATCCATCAACCTCATTCCCCGCACAAAATCCTGTGTAGTGGATTTGTTGATAGGTATTGTGCTTGAGTGCTTTTTCCCCACTCTTTTATTTCTCATACCCCTTCGGGTTTTTACTCTGCCAATTCCATGTATCTCTGCACATATCTTCAAGGCTCTTTTCAGCTTTCCAGCCTAACAGCTTCCAGGCCTTATCAGCATTTGCATAAGATTCCGGTAAGTCACCAGGTCTTCTGTCACCATAGACATGTTTAATCTTGACACCTGTACTCTTCTCAAAACTCTCAACAATTTCTGTTACAGAGTATGGAGTACCAGTTCCCAGATTGATGATCTCAACACCCTTATGAGCTAATGCATATTCCACTGCTTTGACATGACCTTTTGCCAGATCAACAACATGGATATAATCTCTACGACATGTACCATCAGGTGTTGGATAATCATTTCCAAATATAGTTAACTGTTCTCTTCTGCCAACAGCTACCTGAGCTACATATGGCATCAGGTTATTTGGAATGCCCTGAGGATCTTCTCCAATCATTCCACTTTCATGAGCACCAATCGGATTAAAGTAGCGAAGCAGAACAAGAGAAAGGTTCTTATTTGCCACAGTAGCATCAGTGAGAATCTGCTCCATCATAGATTTGGTCCAACCATATGGATTGGTGCAGCTACCTTTCTTCATGTCCTCGTTATAAGGAACTGGATTTTCTTCACCGTACACAGTTGCGCTACTGCTGAAAATGATATTTTCCACTCCGGCTTCTTCCATGCACTCGAGAAGTGTTAGCGTTGTATCAATGTTATTTCTGTAGTAAAGAATAGGCTTTGCTACTGACTCACCAACAGCTTTCAATCCTGCAAAATGAATCACACAATCTATCTTGTTTTCATTAAAAATCGTTCTGATTATGGAGTGGTCTTTAACATCGCCTTCATAGAGCTTTACAGTCTTTCCTGTAATCTGCTCAACTCTTTTTATGCTTTCAGGACAGGAGTTGTAGAAGTTATCAACCACAACAACTTCATGCCCATTATATAAAAGTTCAACTGCAGTGTGAGAACCTATATACCCAGCTCCTCCAGCAAGTAAAACTGTCGCCATCTTTTTTCCTCTTTTCTTCCTCTACTTCAAAACCCATCAATCTCACATCCTACTATCCTTTAATACTTCTCCAGCTCCCTTCGGAGTGGTTTTATAGATTAGATGTTTGGTGGGTGATAGGTATTGTGCTTGAGTGGTTTTTTCTTATCAAAACTCTTCTGGATATAATCCTTCTTTAACCAATCTCTCAATACTCTCCCTAACAGCCGGACCATCTTCCTTATAGGTCATGCCGTACCAGGTATCATTGCTCTTAAGCACCTTCACATCTATTGCCTTCTTCTCAAGCAATTCTCCAATATAAGTTGGAATCAGGAATTCACCCTGACCGCCATTCTCAAAGAACTCTACAAAGCCTTTCTCAAGCAAATCCATGAACTCTGGTCTCAACCCCCACATATTCATGGAAACTAAACTTTCCATATCCAGTTCTGTGTCCTTGCCGATCCCCTTTGTTTCAACAACTTCCTTGAGCCAGCCATCTTCCTCAATACAGATGCCTCTGGTAACAGTACCGTTATCGGATAATGTATTCTTAAGAACGAATCCTGCCATGCAGCAGTCTCCACCGTTCTTCAAAAATTCAGCCAGCTTCACAAATCCTTCTTTTCCGTAGTAATCGTCAGCATTGATAACCACAAACGGTGAATTAATCGCCTTTCTAGCCGCCAATATTGCCTGTCCAGTGCCCCAAGGCTTAGTTCTATTTATTGTTTTTTCTTTGTACTTCTCAGGCACATCTTCTATTTCCTGAAATGCATATTCTATCTGAATTCCTTTGTTCTTCATTCTCTGACCAATAACTGCATCGAAATCCGCAAGGAGATCTTTTCTAATTACAAACACAACCTTGTTGAATCCGGCTTCCATCGCATCATAGATGGAATAATCCATAATGATATGTCCTCTAGCATCTACAGGCTCTAACTGTTTTATGCCGCCACCAAAGCGACTACCAATCCCGGCTGCCATAATTAACAATGTTAAATCCATTTCTTTCATATCCTCTCTGCCCATCTCTGGGCATTCTTCTTTTCTCTACTTTTCTTCTTTTCTCCCACATTTTTTAGATGTGGTTTTGTTTTCTTCTTTTCTTCTTCTCTTCCTCTACCCCATTCACCCAGTGTCCTATACCCTTATCTTTTCTCCCCTTTTAAACTTCCTATTTAAACCTATTCTTTCAGGGAGGGGTTTAGTGAAAATGGTTAGAAATAGTACATATAAGGTAGGGTGGAAAGAATGGTAAACCAACCAGTAATGTATGGCGAGCATACAAATATACAGTGTATAGCTGTCTTTAATGGTGCAGCGAGTGCTAAACCCTGCAGTATTGTGAGAATATCAAATCTACCAGACAAGTCTTCGCCAATGAAATGTAATCATTCCAACTGTCCTCGCTACCATAATGGGTATTTGCAAAACCATCTCTTCTATTGTTGTTAAAATCAGTTTTGGTATCCATTTCAAAAGGCTCCTCATATTTTTCTCTGTATCTATGTATGCTGCAAATATCGTCAGTCCGATTTGCACCAAAGCATATCCGACAAACGCCACCGAAAAAAAAGGAAACATATTCTTGTCTATCAGCAAAACCGTATAAATCACCCAAAATATCGGTCCAAGTAATTCAACCATAAGCTGATAGCACATTGTTACGAGTCCCAATAGTCCATAGCGTGGGTTGGCAATCAAATTATGGTGCTTGATGAGACAATCCATCAAGCCTCTTTGCCACCTGTCCCTTTGATGCAGTAATCTTTTGATGCTATGTGGCACTCCGGTATAACAGACAGCAGTTGGTTCATAAACAATCTGTTTCTTTGATTGCTGAAAGCCTTGCTTTTGCAATCGCAGAACTAGCTCCATATCTTCCCCAACAGTATCGATATCGTATCCATTCATTCCCAGAAGAGTGCTTTTGCGAAAGACCCCAAACGCCCCTGAAATCAGACACTGTGCGTTTAACCTGGCAAATATCCGCCTGGAAAGCTGAAATGCCTTCATATATTCACAGAACTGAATTGCTTCTAGCTGAGAAGAATCTTCTCTTTTGACGAGTAAGCGTCCACCGACAGCAACCACTTCATCATTACGGAAATGCTTTACCGCCTCAGAAAGAGCGTCTTCCTGTAAGACACAATCAGCATCAAGCACACAAATCAAATCATTTCTTGCATGCCTTATTCCTTCATTCAAGGCGTTTCCCTTTCCCTTTTTTCGGATATAAATCTCTCGCAGCAAAAAAACCGAATCCTGATAAAAGACATCTTTTTCAGCCACGTCTGTGCCCTGCGGAAGGTCTTGGATACCATTTCTGAGAATCAAAATCTCGCAATTCGGGCATTCCTGTCGCATAACAGATTCTATTGTTTCGTTTATGATTCTGAGTCCGGTTAAAGGAATCAGAATACTTACCGAAAAGCAGATTTATTTATCATCCTTATCTCCTCTGCTATAGTTTAACGACATTCCGGATCAAACAGTGGATAGGTTCTCCCCGTCCGCTATCATCATTTTCTCACACCGATCCATCCTTTCTAATCACCACCATTACCGTTTTCAGCAATATCTTCAAATCCAACCCAATATCCCAATTCTCAATATATTCTTTGTCTAACTTCACCACTTCCTCAAAATCCGTAATATCACTTCTTCCACTAACCTGCCACATTCCCGTAATCCCCGGCTTTATCGCCAACCGTGCCCTGTGATGTAATTCATAGAGATTCGTTTCTGATATTAACGGTGGCCTGGTTCCCACAATGGACATATCACCTTTCAGTACATTGAAGAACTGAGGAAATTCATCAATACTTGTACGCCTTATAAAATCACCAACCCCCGTCTTCCGAGTCCCATCCGGCAAAACTTTATTTCCAATAACCCGAGGATCGAAATCCAACTTAAACATTTTTCCATCCCCTAATTTGTTATCCTTCATCAACTCTGCTTTTCGTTCTTCTGCATCCATGTACATACTGCGGAATTTATACATCTTAAACTTCTTTCCGTTCTTTCCCACACGTTCCTGGGAAAAGAAGATTGGTCCCGGGGAGGCAATATAAATAGCCGGTGCTACAAAAATAAACAGGATGGCGGTAAAAATGCATCCTACCAGTCCTCCTGCTATATCCATCAATCTTTTTAAGCAAAGCTGGCGGGCTGACGCATAATTGATGCTTGTAGTCAGTACTGTATAATTGCCGATTTTTTCCACAAACTGCCGTTTTCCTGATTCACTATTAATCTTTGCCAGATTCAGGTGCACGGTCACACCAGTTTCCGAAAACTGTTCCAGCAATTTGTCCGGATAAGAAATTTCTTCTGGTGTAACCACCAATACCTCATCGATCCATTCCCGGCATACATATTCCGCAGCATTTTCTGCATTTGCTACAACCTGAATTCCTGCAATCTTCTGACCAGTCAAGTCACAATCAAGCAGAACTACTCCGGAGATCACATATCTGGAGTAATTCTGCTCCTGAACATTATGGATTACTTTTACAGCCATCTTCTCAGTGGTTACAATAAGCAGAGAATGGTTTCCGACTTCCTTTCTCCTGCTCTGCAAAAATCTTTTCCACAGGATTCTGATAATATAAGCCAACAGAGTATACAACACAAATGTCAGAATCATGACCAGTCTGGAATACATCTGCCCCTGCTGTATAAGGAACAGATAAAGAACAGACACAGCTCCCATCACAATGCTCTGGTAAGCAGTGATCAGAAACTCCCTGTAATATCCTCTCTTCAGCACATTTCTCAGAGTGCCAAGCAGAAAAAGGACTGCAAGGTCTGCCACTTCTATATAAATTGACATATTCCGATAAATCATGGTCTGATAGGGATTAAACCCATATCCACTTAATCCGTAAGCCAACACAAAAGCCAGCTGCAGACAAATCATATCCAACAGGATAAAATCCCAATGCTTCAGCCATCCATCCGTATCTTTTCTATACACGTTTTCATATTCTCCTTCTTGTTACGTTTTCTCCCTCTTTATGATTGTGTCTGGCACAGTCATTTAACTTTTAGAGATAATTTCCAGACCTACATAAAATGTCTGTGTACCCTTCCCTGCCGGGACTTCCAGCCTGACCAGTCTCTTGTGTCGGTCAATTTTCCTGATCAGGGCTTCCTTGCCTGCAGGGATCCCTGAGTAACATAGGTCTGCCCCTCACGGATATGCCCTTTTGACAGTGACATATGCTTTTCCTCTCCACTTACACGGTGTGATTCTGACAAATTCAAGAATACCCCGGCATTCCTGCTGCTATATGACTAGAATCCTGCGCCAAATCTCACTTATGTTAGACCTGATTACACTATAAAAGGCACCCCCGCAGGATTACATTTCCTGCAGGCATGCCTCTGTGTTTTTCTCTTTATTTTTTTCGATAATCTCCAGCCCTACCTTCATATCCACCGTCCTCCCGAACATATCCAGTGACAGCACCGCAATTCGCTTGTGTCTGTCAATTTTCCGGATGGCTCCTTCCATTCCCTGGAGGGGGCCGCTTATGATATGTACCTGGTCACCTTGGATGATTCCCTGGGAGAGCCGTACCAGCTGTTCTTTGTCTCCGCCCATGCGGATAAGCAGCTCCACTTCCTGGTCTGTAAGTGGGACGATGGTCTCTCCTGTGCCGATGATTCGGGTCATGCCTATGACATGTTTCAGGTTTTCCATGAGGGGTTCCAGATTTTCGGCAATTAAAAAGACATATCCGGGAAAGAGGATTCTTTCCTGAATATGCCATTGGCCTTGAAATCGTTTTTTCTGTTGATAGTAGGGGATAAAACAGCGCTCTAGAATGCGTCTGTCTATAGTCCGCTGACATTGGCAGCGGATATTTTCTTCGGTGCCTGTGCGCACCTGCATCACATACCACATAAACAGTTTTCCTCCATTTTGGGTATGCTTCGCCATTTCGTCTGCCAAAGGGCAAGCGAATCTTTTGTTCAAGATATGTCCATCCATACCTTTAAACGCGGCAAAGCGACGATTTAAAGAACATAGATTTCAGGATATGGACAGGAAGCTTTTCAGAACGATTCCTGTCACTTCATGTTGTATTATAATCATATTTGTATGATAATGCAACCTTTTGTGGAAAATTTGTGAACTTTTGCAGAATTCTGTATCATTATTGCCTGTGTTCACGTTCACTATTACTCCACAGTCACACTCTTAGCCAGGTTTCTCGGCTTGTCTACATCCAGGCCTTTGGCTACGCTGACGTAGTAGCCCAGGAGCTGTAAGGGAATCACTGCCAGTGAGGTGGCGAAGTGTTCGTCTGTCTTGGGGATGTATACGGTGAAGTCTGCGGTGTCTTCGATATTATAGTGGCCGAAGGTGGTCAGTCCCATAAGGTAGGCACCGCGGCTCTTGCATTCTACCATGTTGGAGATGGTTTTTTCATACAGGTGGTTCTGGGTCAGGATACCGATCACCAGGGTTCCCTCCTCAATGAGGGAGATGGTTCCGTGCTTCAGCTCTCCTGCTGCATAGGCCTCTGTATGTACATAGCTGACTTCCTTCATTTTCAGACTGCCCTCCATACTGATGGCATAGTCAATACCTCTGCCGATGAAAAAGGCATCCTTTGCATTGGCCTGTTTGGCTGCAAACCACTGGATCCGCTCTCTGTCATCCTCCAGGATCTTGCTGATCTTGTCCGGGATGGTCTGCAATTCTGTGATCAGTTCCTGATATTTTTCCTCGTCAAGCTCTCCTCTTACTTTACCGAACTGGATAGCCAGTGCATAGGCAGCGATCAGCTGGGTGCTGTAGGCCTTGGTGGTGGCTACGGAGATTTCCGGGCCTGCCAGAGTGTAGAATACGTTGTCTGCCTCTCTGGCGATGGAGGAACCTACTACATTGACAATTCCCAGGGTGCGCAGACCGTGTTTTTTGGATTCACGGAGTGCTGCCAGGCTGTCTGCAGTTTCTCCGGACTGGCTGACAATGATCACCAGACCGTTAGGATCCAGGATGGGATTTCTGTAGCGGAATTCAGATGCCAGATCCACACGTACCGGGATTCTGGCCAGGTCCTCGATCACATACTGAGCTGCCATTCCCACATGATAGGCAGAACCACAGGCTACAATATAAATCTGGCTGATCTTCTGGATGTCCTCTTCTGTAAGGCCCACCTCTGACAGATCGATAGCTCCGTCCTTTAATACGGAGTTCAGAGTATCCCGGACTGCCTTGGGCTGTTCGTGAATTTCCTTCATCATGAAATGCTCGAAGCCTGCCTTCTCTGCTGCCTCTGCATCCCACTCAATGGTCTTTTTCTCTTTCTGGATCTCATCTCCGTCCAGGTTGTAGAAGGTGATGTTACCTTTCTGTACACGGGCCATCTCCATGTTTCCGATATAATATACGTTTCTGGTGTATTTCAGGATAGCCGGCACATCGGAGGCGATGTAGGAGGCTCCCTCCTCTACACCCAGGATCATAGGGCTGTCCTTACGTGCCACATAGATTTCCCCAGGATAGTCCCTGAACATAATAGCCAGTGCGTAGGAGCCGCGGATGCGGACCATGGCGTGGTTGATGGCATCTACCGGTGTGCCCAGATATTTTTTGTAATAATAGTCTACCAGCTTGACTGCTACCTCTGTGTCTGTAGAGGAATAGAACTCATAGCCCTTGCGAATAAGCTTATCCTTCAGCTCCTGATAGTTCTCGATGATTCCGTTGTGGACAGCTACTACATTGCCATCATCACTCATATGGGGATGGGCGTTGATCTCAGAGGGTTCTCCATGGGTGGCCCATCTGGTATGTCCGATTCCACAGGTACCGGGTACGGATTCTCCATCGTTGGTTTTCTCTGCCAGAACCTTCAGTCTGCCCTTTGCTTTGATGATTTCTGTATTTTTGTCGCCGTCACGGACTGCTATTCCTGCTGAGTCATAGCCTCTGTACTCCAGTCTGGAGAGACCATGGAGCAGAATTGGCGCTGCCTGAGTGTTACCTGTATATCCTACAATTCCACACATTTTTTATTCCTCCCTGTCTAAATTGGAGCGTGTTTGTAAAATCATTCCCACAAATTGTGACGCACATCTTGTGGAAAGCATTTTTCAAACATACTCGAGTCAAACCTATCTCGTTATTCATATTCTAATTCTACACCGGATCAGATATTTACGATTTGTCCGATGGAAATATCGGAATTTATTCTATCACGTTGAAGTACAAATAGCAAGAAAAAAGCTCCGGAGTCCTTCAGGATTCCCGGAGCTTACCTGTTTCTTTGGCTTTTGCAAGCAGTTTTTTGTTCTTTTCATTCATTATTCCGAAGTCTGTAAGTGGACAGAGTACTGCCTCACACTCTCCCATGATCTGCAGGGCCTTTTCAAAGTTTTCATCAGAAATGATCTCAAAAGGCTTCTCTGCCACTACGGTTCCTGCCAGTGCGCTGGCCACCTGATAGTCTGCATCATTGGTATGGAGTACTCCTGCTGCAAAGGGGATTCCCAGACGCTGCAGTCTGCGGTATACGGGGATGCCGCTGCCATTTCCTCCAATGACAAATACCTGTGGTTTACCTGTAGGTGGTTCCATTTCCACACAGCCGAAGGAGGCATTGTAGCTTCCCTTGGTGATTCCGTAGAGTCTGCGGATATATTCAGAAGTGAAAATTTCTTCAGGTGTACCGTATTTTTCTATATATTCTCCGTGTACACAGATCACTTTGTCAGAAATTTTCTGAGCCAGATCCAGTTCATGGAGGGACATGATCACAGTAAGCTGGTTTTCCAGTACCATTTTTTTCAGGATGGTGAGAAGCTCCAGCTTGTGGCGGATGTCCAGGAAGGAAGTGGGCTCATCCAGTACGATAATCTCCGGCTCCTGGCAGATTGCCCTGGCCAGAAGGATCCTCTGACGCTGGCCGTCGCTGATGGCTGTGAAATTCCTGTCCTTCAGATCCCAGGCATGGACGGTCTCCATAGCTGCTCTGACCTTCTCTTTATCTGAGGCAGAAAGAATTCCCAGAGTACCTGTATAAGGATAACGTCCGGTTGCAACAATATCCTCGCAGGTCATAAGCTCCGGCCGCATGCGTTCCGTGAGAACTACAGCCAGCTTTCTGGATACCTCTTTGTTGGACATGCGGGCCATTTGCTGCTGTTCCAGATAGACAGTACCGCTGATGGTTGCCAGCTGTCTGGTAATGCTTTTGAGGATAGTAGATTTGCCGGCACCGTTAGGACCTATGAGTGTAAGGATTTCCCCTTTGTTCAGCTGGATATTGATCTCCCTGATCAGAGGCTTGCCCTCATAGCCTACAGTAAGCTGGTCTGTATGAAAAAAATAGGATTTATTTGTATTTTCCATAGTCTTATATCCTCTTCTGTCTGTGAATCATAATGTAAATAACCACCGGTGCGCCGAACACTGCGGTTACGGAGCTGATGCTGAGCTCTGTAGGTGCAAATACTGTTCTGGCGATCAGGTCACAGAACAGGCAGAATACTGCACCGCCCATAAAGCATGCAGGGATCACTAACAATGGTTTGGCTGTTTTTAACAGGCTTTTCACAATATGGGGCACTGCGATTCCCACAAAGGAAATAGGGCCTGCAAAAGCTGTGACACAGGCGGACAGCACACTGGATAAAAGGATCAGTCCGATGCGGAAAAGCTTGATATTTACTCCCATATTCTGGGCATAGACTTCCCCCAGCTGATAAGCGCTGATGGGCTTTGACATGAAAAATACGATGATCATGGCCAGGATCACTACTGCCGCCATAACTTTCACATTTCCCCAGGACATACCGGAGAAGCTTCCCAGTGACCAGTTATGGAGATTGACAATATTGGAGTCATCTGCAAAGGTGACCACAAAATCCGTGATGGCAGAACAGATGTATCCGATCATAACACCGCTGATGACCAGCATGGACATATTGTGGACCTTTTTTGCCACCAGCAGGACAAAACTCATGGAGATCATGGAGCCGATAAAGGCTGCAACGATCATGGCTGCGGATCCCATGGAAATGCCTCTGCTAAGGAAAAAGATCATAAGCATTGCCACTACCAGCTTGGCTCCTGAGGAGATTCCCAGTACAAAGGGGCCGGCTATGGGGTTATTGAAAAAGGTCTGCAGGAGAAATCCGGATACGGACAGGGCTCCTCCCAGGATGATGACAGCCAGGATCCTGGGCAGACGGATTTCCCATATAATATTGTAAGCGGTATCTGTTCCCTGATGCCTGAATATGATATTCAGGATCTCTCCCACTGACAGTGGGATGCTGCCGGCATTTACGTTCCATATGAAAAGGATCACCAGCAGCACTGCCAGGATAATAAAGGCAAAGCCGTACCGGGCTGTGCGTTTTCTGTCGTTCATAGGTTTCTTACTCCTGCAATTATTTAAGTTTATGCATATAGTTTAATTCATCCAGTGAATCATCCTCTGTGGTGAGAATGGTGTGAATGTCCTCAATCATGGTTCCCAGCCCTGTGGTTTCCTGGAAAAGGTTTTTGCCGGTACACCATACATTGCCATCTTTCACTGCTTTGAAATCTGCCAGCAGCTCGCTTTTTGCCAGCAGTTCACTGACAGAGGTCAGTTCTCCGTCAATGGTGCTGTTGTAGATAATATAATCTGCATCCTTTGCCTTGGCGTAAAATTCTTCCATCTGCATGTTCATAGTGGACAGGGCATTGTCACTTTCACCGGTATCAGGTACATAGGTGCCTCCGGCCAGATGGATCATCTCAGATACATAGTCATTGCTTTTACGCACATTGACTGCACCTGTGGAATTGATGTAAAAGAAAGCTACGGTTTTGCCGGTATCCTTGTCATCAGAGGACAGAACCTTGTCCAGCTTGTCGGTCTGTTCCTTGAATACCTTCTCTGCCACATCCTCCTTGCCCAGAAGGACTGCATAAAGCTTCATCCATTCTGTTCTGCCCAGAGGATGGGGCTCATAGCTGGAGCGCTCTACCATCACAGGGATGCCGAACTGTTCCAGCTTCTCCTGTACTTCCGGGTTGTGATGAATCATAGTGGACTCAATAGCCAGATCGCAGCCTTCGTTCAGGATCAGTTCGTAATCCGGGGCATTGTATTTGCCTGCGTAGATCATATGGCCGGCTTCCATGGCATCTTTGGCTTCCTGGATATACCAGCCATTTTCCTTGGTGCCTGAAAGACGGATATTGTCGATGCCGTCAATAGCCCGGAAAAGATCCATGGCTGAGGTTGCTACCAGATAAATATTGTCCAGTGGCTGCTGCAGTACTGTTATGTTTTTGTCCAGTCCCTCAGGGGCTTCTTTGCCCTCTGGTACCAGCAGGTACTGTCCCTCATCCACAATGGTGATCAGTGTATATCCGTCGTTATAATAGTCTACACTGAATTCCTGGGCATAGCTGAGCTCCATACTGTGGTCATAGGTCAGACCCGGGAGCTCTGCCGGGGTCTTGTCCTCTGCTGCAGCCTGTACGGTGAAGGTACAGGCACAGAGCAGAGTAATGGCTGTGAATAGGTATAGTAGATATTTTTTCATAATTATTCTGTATTTCTTGCTTTCGTTTATTCTTGATGATTTTTACTTTTCTGCTTTCTTATCTGCTTCCTTTAATGTAGAGGAATCAAAGTTCAGGGTATAGTCGATTTCATGAGGGGTGCTCATGGCTGTGGTATCGGCAGTTACTGCCAGCTCTGTATCGAAAGCACTTACCGGGATCTCGAAGGTGGAATTACCGTCCTTGTTTACAGGCTCGTATTTCTGGTTATCCACTATCATATAGTCATAGTTCGGGCTGCTCCATACGATGGTAGCTGTAGCCTTGTCGCCCTTGATGCTGATGGCTGCAGGAGAATCCACGGTGGCTCTGCCGGAACCGCCTGTGAGAGTTACCTCTGCAGTATAGTCTCCGTCCTCAACACCAAGATCTGCTATTTTCTTACCTGTATACTCTTTTTTGGAATCTTCGGCATCGCTGCTTTCTGCAGAGTCATCCTTTACAGGATCCTTGACGCTGACCTTGTGGTCATACCATTTTCCTTTTTCTCCAAGAATGGCAACGTCAAACTCCTCATCAATGGCAGGTACAGGGATATCGAAGCCGTATACTTCTTCTGTCATTCCGTCACTGTATTTTACAGTATCTGTGGTAGGATCAAGGATTTCGGCTCCGTCTTTGGCAGCATCTTCTGCAGTTCCAGCAAAGAGGTTGACGATCTTTTTGGATACCAGGCTCACATGGATTGTCATTTTGCCGTCTTTTACAGTAAGGGTTCCCTTTTTGTCATTGGCTTCATTTACATGGAACATACTGCTGTCTGTATCAAACTCAGCTGTGTAAACCCCATCCTCCAGAACTGCGGAGTCTGCAGTATCCTTGGCATCACTGTCTTTGGTATCTGCGTCTTTGACATCTGTCTCCTTGCTGTCCGCTGCTTCTGTGGTTTCTTTTGTTTCTGCCAGTACAGGGCTGGTACCGATCAAAGCTGCTGACATGGTCAGAGCAGATAAAAATAATACGAATGAACGTCTTTTCATAATAATGTCTTCCTTTCTGTTACCTGTCTGTTACATAAAATGTCTGGGTAAAATGTATCCGTCCCAGACTTTGCCTCAGACTTAATATCTACATAATACATCTGCCCGGAAACTATTGCAAGTATCCGGGCAGATTCTGTTGCCTGTACCGGTTATCCGTCAGGCCTGATTTTATTTAATTTGATTATTCAGCATCTGCTTCTTCTGTTGCTGTTTCATCTGCTGCTTCATTTTTTGATGCAGTTTCATCATCTGCTGCTTCAGCGTTCTCATCTGCAGCTGCATTATCTGTTGCTCCCAGGGAGTCGATTGCTGCTTTTGTATGAGCTACATACAGATCTTCTACTGCTGCAATTCTTCCAAGTCCTTCGATCTGGTAGTCAACACTGTCGAAATCTCCGGATGCTACAAACTGGCTCTTCCAGGAATCTTCATCATCGCCGGCCATATCGTTGTTTGCATGGTCACCTGCAACAACCATCAGAGGACGAAGGATTACATTCTTGAATCCTGCTTCTTTTACCTTTTCAATTACTTTATCGCATGCGGTATCTTCCGGTTCACCTTCAACAGTACCGATGAAAGCGTTTGTGAATCCAAGATCATCCATCTGTGTCTGCATCTGGTCGTAGGTTACATTTGCTGTATGGGAAGTACCATGTCCCATGAATACAAATGCTGTACCAGCATCTGCGGCTGCCTTCATATCATCGAATCCGGCTACCTTGCAGGCTTCATCTGTAATTGCCTGGGCAACTGCTTTCTTGTCATCGTTGATCACGGTAGCGTCATCGCCAACTTCACCAAGCATTGGCTCTGCGATTGCTACAGATTCAAATTTATCTTTGTATCCATCAATTGCTTCTGTCATTTCATCGTACTCAGCACCATGCATCAGATGAGTAGGCTGCACAACCAGGTTCTTAACACCGTTAGCTACTGCACGGTCCAGTGCCTGCTGCATGTTGTCGATTACTTCGTTATCTCTTGCCTGTACATGGTTGATGATGATCTGTGCTGTAAAAGCTCTTCTTACAGACCAGTCCGGATATGCTGCTGCCAGTGCATCCTCAATACCTTTGACATCTTCTGCACGGCTGTCGTTAAAGGATGTACCAAAGCTTACTACTAAAAGCTCGTTTTCACCGATTTCATCCTGGTTGCGAGGATCATCCTTGGAAGCATCTCCTGTGTCACGTCCGAAGTAGTCAGGATCTGCATTTTCACCTGTTACCAGTTCTTTCTGTGCATCTGTCAGCTTATCCCATGCTTCTTTGGCTGCCTTACAGTCATCATCTGTTGTGTCTGTTCTTTCCTGAACATAGATTTTATCGATCAGTGCGCCAACCTCATCAGCTGCCTTCTGGTCATCGGAAGAAGCATCAGCATCTGCGGAAGCATCATCTGTAGCTTCTGCAGCATCAGCTGCTGTATCATCTGTAGCTTCTGCGTCATCTGTAGCAGCTGCGTCATCGGCGGATTCTTCTGTAGCTGCGTCCTCAGCAAATGCAACTGTGCCGGTAGCTGCTGTCATAGAGCAAGTCATTGATACTGCTAACAATAAGGCTAACATAGATTTTCTTTTCATGGTGTTTATCCTCTTTTAATAATTAAATATTTCCGGACAGATGTATGCAAAGAAAAACAGCCGCATCTCTGCAGCTGTTACTTTTCTCATTATACACGGTTTGTATCGGATTTCGTAAATACCGGACATAACATAAACATCCGGCAGGATACGATAAGAACTATGTAAGTCATGAGAACAAAGGTACTGTAAACCGCAGACCCCAAATTCCACGCTAAGGCAGATCTCCTGACTTCGTTCATCGCTGCTTCTCCCTTCCCGGTAAACCAGTGGTTCTGAAAAACAGCTCCCTTACACAGTGACGGTATCGTTCCGGATTCTCACCGGATTCCCTTTTGCACATCCATTAGGATGTAACCTTAACGTTATAACTCTTGCACATATTCAATTCGGATACTCTTTTTTTACCACAAATTTTACAGATTGTCAAGAATAAGACGAAAATTACCAAAAATCGTTTCGTATTTTTCAGACATTTTCAACCCTGGTACAGTGGTTTGAAAAAGCAGGTTCGGTTTCCGGTGTGGCAGGCAGCTCCTACCTGGTCTACTTTTGCCAGGATGGTGTCGTTGTCGCAGTCCAGGGTAAGGGATTTCACATATTGGAGATGTCCAGAGGTCAGACCCTTGGTCCACAGTTCATTGCGGCTTCTGCTCCAGTAGGTCATTTTTCCTGTCTCCACAGTGGTATTGTAGGCCTCTTCATTCATATAAGCCAGCATTAGTACTTCACCAGTCTCATAGTCCTGTGCGATCACTGGTACCATTCCGTCGCTGTTCAGCTTGAAATCTGCCCAGGTAAAGGCCTTCTCCTCAGATTGTGCAGGATGGATTTTCTTATTCATATGTGCCTCCTTTATGCCAGACTTCCCTTTGTGGAAAGTACGTCTGTGATCCGTGGGTCATAGGAGGTAGCTGCGTCCAGTGCCTTGGCGAAGCTTTTGAACATGGCTTCTGCTACATGATGATTGTTGCCACCGCTTAAGACTTTGATGTGCAGGTTCATGCCGCAGGAATAGGAAACAGCGTAGAAAAACTCCTTCACCATTTCTGTAGACATATCTCCGATCCGGTCAGCGGTAAACTCTGCATCCCAGGCAAAATAGGGTCTGCCGGACAGGTCAATGGCGCAGAGCACCAGGGATTCATCCATAGGAAGGATGCAGCTTCCGTAGCGTTTTATGCCCTTTTTGTCACCGATTGCCTCTTTTAATGCTGTTCCCAGTACAATTCCGGTGTCCTCAATGGTGTGGTGGTCATCTACCTGCAGATCTCCCTTTACTTTTACGTTCAGGTCAAAAAGTCCGTGTCTGGTAAAGCCGTCCAGCATGTGGTCAAAAAATCCTACGCCTGTCTCAATATGAGAACATCCGGTTCCGTCCAGGCTGATCGTTAATTTCATCTGTGTTTCTTTTGTATTTCTCTCTACCGAAGCTTCTCTGGCCATTGTATGTCTCCTTCTGATTAGTTTTCTTCTTCCTCAAAACGTACTGCAATGGAGTTTGCATGTGCAGTCAGCTGTTCAGATGTTGCAAACTGGACAATATCCTTGTGGATGTCCCTCAGTGCAGCTTTGGAATAATAGACAATGCTGGATTTCTTGACAAAGTCATCTACAGAAAGGGCGGAGAAGAATTTGGCAGTTCCGTTGGTGGGAAGTACGTGGTTTGGTCCTGCAAAATAATCTCCCAGAGGTTCAGAGCTGTATTCTCCGATAAAAATAGCTCCTGCATTCTTAACCTTCATCATATCCTCAAAGGGGTTGGCTGTAACAATCTCCATATGCTCCGGTGCAATCTCATTGGCTGCCTCAATAGCCTCATCCATATCCTCTGCGATCAGTATGTAGCCGAAGTTATCCAGGGACTTCTGGATGATCTCTTTTCTGGAGAGAACTTCTACAAAGCCCTTTACCTCCTGGTCAACCTTGTCTGCAAATTCCCGGCTGGTAGTGATCAGGATGGCGCAGGCCAGCTCGTCATGCTCAGCCTGGGAAAGAAGGTCTGCTGCCACATAGCGTGGGTTGGCAGTTTCATCGGCCAATACCAGGATCTCACTTGGACCTGCAATAGAGTCAATGCTTACATAGCCATATACTGCTTTCTTTGCCAAAGCTACGAAAATATTTCCAGGGCCTACAATTTTGTCTACCTTTGGAATGCTTTCTGTACCATAAGCCAGAGCTCCCACTGCCTGGGCTCCGCCTACCTTGTAGATCTCATCTGCTCCGGCCTCTCTTGCTGCTACCAGTGTGGAAGCACATACTTTGCCGTCCTTTCCCGGAGGGGTGGTCATTACAATATGGGGTACTCCTGCAACCTTGGCAGGCACAATATTCATAAGTACAGAGGAAGGATAAACTGCCTTTCCGCCTGGAACATAAACACCTACGCGGTTTAAGGGAGTTACCTTCTGTCCCAGCATGGTTCCGTTTGTGGTACTTGTAAACCAGCTGTTCTGGATCTGTTTTTCATGGTAGGTACGGATATTTACCAGTGCCTTGCGGATCACATCCAGCAGTGCAGGATCAATGGTGTCATAAGCTTCCTTGATCTCTTCTTCTGTAACGCGGATGGTGTCCTTATTGATTTCTACCTTGTCAAACTGCTTTGTATAGGCGAAAAGGGCTTCGTCCCCTTCACTTTTTACCTTTGCCAGAATTTCTGCTACTGCAGATTCAAATTTTCCGTAATTATTAGGGCTTCTTTTCAGCAGATTTCCCAGAATATCTCTGGTAGATTCTTTGGTTAATGTTACTTTACGCATTTTTATTTTCCTCCTGCAGGACTTTACGCAAGTCGTGGATCAGCTTGCGGATTCTCTCATTTTCCATTTTCATGCTTACCTGGTTTACTACCATTCTGGCTGACAGAGGGCATACCTCCTCCAATACCTTCAGACCGTTTTCCCTGAGGGTGCTTCCTGTCTCTACAATGTCTACGATCACTTCGGACAGGCCTACGATAGGTGCCAGCTCAATAGAACCATTTAATTTGATAATGTCTACCGTCTGGTGCTTTTTATTATAGAAGTAATCCTTGGCAATGTTTGGGTATTTGGTTGCCACACGGATCAGCTGGTTATTCTCCAGTACTTCTCTGGCGCTTTCCGGACCGCAGACACACATTCTGCATTTGCCAAAGCCCAGATCCATAACCTCATACAGCTTGCGGCCTTCCTCCAGAAGGGTATCCTTTCCCACAATTCCGATGTCAGCTGCACCGTACTCTACATAGGTAGGTACATCCGGACCCTTAGCCAGGAAAAATTTCATTTTCAGTTCTTCGTTTACAAAGATCAGCTTACGGGTATCCTTGTCCCGGATCTCCTCACAGGTAATTCCGGCTTTTTCAAGTACATCCATTGTTTTATTGGCTAGTCTGCCCTTTGTAAGGGCAAATGTCAGGTATCTCATTTATCTGGCCTCCTTTTTCAAGCGTAATGCCACGCTGTGTCCCTCTGCACGGAGCTTCTGGGCTTTTGCAATGGCTTCGGTCCGGTCTGCCGGTCCATATTGGATCACTTCTGGTTTTTCTTCTTTTTCGGAAATGATCTTCTGGCTGGAAAGAGCCAGAAGCAGGTTGTCTACCTCAATGGCAAAGCCAATGGATGCGGCAGGTTTTCCAAAATGCTTCATCAGCCCGTTGTAACGTCCGCCTTTGATCATAGGTTCTCCGGTTCCATAGGTATAGGCCTGGAAAATAATACCTGTATAATACTGATACTTGCTCAGCATGCCGAAATCAAAGGAAACATATTTTTCGTATCCATAAATTTTTAGGATTTCATAAATCTCACGGAGTCTGGCTACTGCCTCCAGAGCCCTTGCATTGTTGGTCAGCTTTCTGGCTTTTTCCAGAACCTCTGTGGAACCAAACATCTGTGGGATCTCCACAAAAGCTTTTGCTATGCCTTCCTTTAATTTCTGTTCTTCTACAAACTCCTCCACACCAAAGGCATTTTTCTGGGAGATCAGGGAACGGAGACGTTCTTCAGCCTCTGCATTAAGCTCTGCCTCCTTCAGAAGGGATTTGAAATAATCCACCTGTCCCACACTGATCTGAAACTCAGTCAGACCTGCAGCCAACAGGCACTCCACTGTCATTGCCAGAAGCTCTGCATCTGCATCTGCAGATTCGTCACCAATACGCTCCACACCCATCTGGGTGGTTTCCTTTAATCTGCCTCTGTAGCTGGAATTATTAATAAAGGTATTGCCTGTATAGCACAAACTTACCGGCTCCTGGTCCGGTGAAAAGTAAGTGGCACAGGCTCTGGATACGGAAGGGGTAAAGTCCGGTCTCAGCACCAGGGTATTGCCCTCCCTGTCAAAAAATTTATACAGCTCTCTGGATGGAATAGTTCCCACCTCCCGGCTGAAAACTTCAAAATATTCAAAGGTGGGTGTCTCTATATCTTCGTAGCCATACTGATGGAAAACACGGTGGATCCTCTCCTGTACCTTCCTCTTCTGGCTGCATTCGCCATTGTAAATATCCCTTACACCCTCTGGTGTATGAAAAATACGCTCCATTGCGTGATCCTCCTTGTCTTCCATTCTACTTTAGTGTGCTACCATGCTACTACAATGATGCATAAACTAGATAAAATTATACTGGTTTATTCTGAAAATGTCAATCCTGTATTTTGTTATTATTATTGTTACTGTTTATTGTTACTGTGAACGGAGTGAACAGTAACATCAGTCTCTGTGATCCAGATCTTTCTGCAGACCCTCCAGATAGGGAACCAGAAATCCCCCTCTTTTTTCCAGATAATATTCCGGAGATAATTCTTCTCTGCGGAAGCTTTTCCTGCCCCCATCCTCCATCCTCTGCCAGAATACCATCAGATCCCGCAGGGGCAGATAATAGAAAAGATTTTCATGGCTGAAAAAGATAAGAAAAAAAGCCACCCCTCCCTGCTTCTCAAAGCTCTCCATGAACTCTACCTGATGAGAATGGATATTTGCCAGCGGAAAGGTATCCGTACAGCATTCTTTGGCATCAAAGCAGACAGGGATTCCCTGTACTGCTCCGATATAATCCACGGTACTGCGCTGTTCAAAATATGCCAGGGTGATGTGCCTGTTTTCCTTGTCCATGCGGACAGGGGTAATGGGAGTGGGGATTTTCTGAATCAGTGCCAGTCCCTTTTCCCTGTATTGTTCATTTGTACGGTTTACCAGCTCCTCCAGAGTGGAGCCGCGCAAGCCTCTGCTGTTCCAGGTTGCCAATGGTTTTTCCTCGTGATTTTATGTATTTTTTTCTGCAGGTTTCCCAAGAATCTTCAGGGAAGGATAATAACGGAAAAATGCCTTTCCCACAAGTTCATCCCAGGTTACATAGTTGCTGGTCTTCCAGAGCCGGGAATCCTTGGAATGATTCCGGTTGTCCCCCAGGACAAAATAGCTGTTCTCCGGCACCTGATATGGTCCGAAATCTCCCTTGGGTGTTTCCGGTACAAAGCTGTCATCCAGCGGTGTCCGGGAATCGTTAATATATACCTTTCCATCCAGGATCTGTACCTTCTCCCCGGGCAGACCGATCACTCTCTTGATGTAAAGCTTGCTTTCATCATCTGGATACTTAAAGATCACGATGTCAAATCTTTCCGGATCTCTGAATTTCTTTGTATAGTTATGTCCAAAGAAATCTATATTGATACCATAGGCCAGGCGGAAGCCAAAGATCCTGTCACCGGTCATAATGGTTTTCTCCATAGAAGGTGATGGAATTTTGGCATTGATCAGAACTATATTATTGACCACAGTTACGATCACCACTACCAGGATGATCATCCTGGCATACTCCCACACTAATTTCCAGATTTTCATAATAGCTCCCCTTTAAATGTTCCTCATTTAATATGCTTTCAAACAGCTGTGGTACTTTTGCCAAAAAGGTTTGTCCTGTCTGTGGTATTTCCAGCTTGTATGCATGGAGCAGCTGATTTCTGACTCCGAATTTTGTGTAAGCTCTGTTAAAATCTCTGTCCCCGTATTTGGCATCTCCCAAAAGGGGATGTCCGATACTTCCCAGGTGGGCACGGATTTGATGAGTCCTTCCTGTGATCAGTTCTACTTCCAGCAGGGTTACCCGTCCATTACTCCCCAAAGGACGGTACCCTGTCTCTATAGGCAGGGAATCCTCAAACTGTTTTTCTGACACTGTCACTTTATTTGTTTTTTGATTTTTATGCAGATAGCCTTTAATATGTTCCCCTTTTTCAAGTCTGCCCTTTACCAGGCAGAGATAATATTTATGGAGACTTCTGTCATGAAAAATCCCGGAAAGAAACTGAAGACCTGCCAGGCTTTTGCCTGCGCACACCAGCCCGCTGGTATTGCGGTCCAGCCTGTTGCACACAGATGGTCGGAAGGTCTTTAACTGTTCCTCAGTAAGCTCTCCCTTTTTCAGCAGATAGCCGGTCACATATTCTACCAGTGAAGGCTGTCCGTCATCTGCAGGCTGGGACAGCATACCAGCAGGTTTGTTGATGATAATAATGTCCTTGTCCTCATATACTACGTCCAGATGGCAATAGGCCCTGGGCACCTGGGTATTCCCTGCAAATTTCTCAAAGGTTTCATCACTGAGAAAAAATTTAACAGTATCCCCCTCCAGAAGCTTTTCATTTCCGGTAGCCTTTTTGCCGTTCAGGGTGATATTTTTCTTACGGAGCATTTTGTAAAAAAAGCTTTTGGGTGCTTCCTTCAGCACCTTTGCCAGATATTTGTCAAAGCGCTGTCCGGCTTCGTTTTCCTTTATAATTAATTCTTTCATATATATAACTTTCTTCTTATACAATTATAATCAATTCTATTATGCTGAATTATATGATGGAAGATCTTCCTGTTTCTGTTTTTTAGTTACTGTTCACTCCGTTCACAGTAACGTTTTTTACAGGCAAAGTGCAAGAATGGTCTGTCGGATCAGTTCATTTCTGTAAAGCTCAGGATATTTCTCATCAGGAGTAAATTTGATTCCCTCTTCCAGGGTATCCTTATGTGCATTCATAGAATCCAGTCTTTCCAGAAAAGGTCTGAGATCTGTGAAAATTTTTACAGTAGCCTTGTATCCGTTTTTACGAACAACCTTCTGACAGTTTTCCTCCATATAGGACGCATGGATCTTTGGGTCACTGCTGTAGGCAGCTACTGTATTTCCGCAGACTGCCAGTGCATCAATATAGGCACTTTTTTCATAAAAGGTCATATACATCTCATAGGCCATGTCCAGCTCTCCCTGGTGTTCCCGGATCTGTTCATAAAGCTTTCTGTCCATAGGTCTGCATTTCAGGATCATGATCAGCCCCACCAGAGATTTACAGGCAGGGAGACATCCCACTACCGTAACCACTGTCCAGATGGTCATTCTGGTTTTGAAATAGATCCATGATGTAAAAAAGATAAAAAGAGGTACAGCAAAAAGAATGGCTGTAATGATCAGCTTTCGCTTCTTTTCACTTTGAAAATATCCCAAATCTCCTTTTTTCACTTTCTTTTCTGAGGTATTCTGTCTGCTTTTGGTATTTTGAGTCATCTCCTGCCTCCCCTGGTTTTCTTTTTTTCTGCAGTGTTCTTTCTAGTGTTGGTTTGTGTTCTGACATTGGCTTGTTTCCCACCGATTCTGTTCTTTCTGTCTGCAGTCTTGGTTTTTCCGGAAGATCTGCGGTTTTTGTCAGAACGGCTTTCGGAAGATGTATTTTTACGGTGTTCCCGGATAGGACGTATCAGACATTTCGGTCCGTAGCCTACTAGATCCATTCTGCCTGCCATTTTCAATCCTTCCAGCACCAGTTCCCTGTTCTCAGGATTTTTGTACTGCATGAGAGCCCTCTGTATGGCTTTCTCATGAGGATTTCTGGGTACATAAACCTTCTCCCCTGTGAGAGGATGGATCCCTGTGTAATACATACAGGTAGAAAGGGTGGATGGGGTTGGATAAAAATCCTGTACCTGCTCCGGTGTAAATCCCAGGTCTCTCACATATTCTGCCAGCTTTACAGCTTCCTTCATGGTACAGCCCGGGTGGGAAGACATAAAATAGGGAACTGCATACTGCTGTTTTCCGGTCTTTTTATTGGCGGCATCATATTCATGAAGAAATTTCTCATAGACGCTGTGGCTGGGCTTTCCCATATATTTCAGCACCTGGTCGGAAACATGCTCCGGTGCCACTCTCAGCTGGCCGCTTACATGATGTTCTACCAGCTCTCTCAGGAAGGTCTTATCCCTGTCTGCCACTACATAATCAAAACGTACTCCGGAACGGATAAATACTTTCTTTACTCCGGAAAGCTTTCGCAGCTTACGGAGAAGTGAAACATAATCCGAATGATCCACAGTAAGGTTTTTGCAAGGTTCAGGGAAAAGACACTGTTTATTTTTGCACACGCCCTTTGTCAGCTGCTTCTGACAGGAGGTCTGGCGAAAATCTGCAGTAGGACCTCCCACATCATGGATATATCCCTTAAATTCCGGATCCTTTGTCATTCTCTCGGCTTCCCGGATCAGTGACTCATGGCTTCGGGTCTGGAGAATTCGTCCCTGATGAAAGGTAAGAGCACAGAAATTACAGCCTCCGAAGCATCCTCTGTTGCTTGTCAGGCTGAATTTAATCTCCTCCAGAGCAGGAATACCGCCCAGTTTTTCATACATAGGATGAATCCGCTCTGTGTAGGGAAGGGCATATACATCATCCATCTCTGCCTGGGTCAGAGGCTTTGCCGGAGGATTCTGCACAATATAGCCTCTGCTTCCATAAAATTCTGCCAGTGGTCTGGCTGTGAAAGGATCTGTATTCTCATACTGGACAGCAAAACTTTCTGCATAGGTTTTTTTATCCTCCTTCACTTCATCAAAGGAAGGAAGCAGAATAGGTTCATATACTCTGCCCAGATCCTTGCATTTAAAAACAGTTCCTGGAATATAGGTAATCTCCTCCACAGGAATTCCGCTTTCCAGGGAATCTGCGATCTCCACAATAGAGTGCTCTCCCATTCCATAGGAAATCAGATCAGCACCTGAATCCAGAAGTACGCTGTGTTTAACCTTGTTTTCCCAGTAATCATAGTGGGCAAGCCTGCGCAGGCTTGCTTCAATACCGCCCAGGATAATGGGCGTTTTTTTGTAGGTCTGACGGATCAGATTGCTGTAAACGATCACAGCACGATCCGGTCTCAGCCCCATTTTACCTCCAGGTGAGTAAGAATCCTTTTGTCTGTGCTTTTTGGATACCGTATAATGGTTCACCATGGAATCCATATTTCCGGCAGAAACCAGAAATCCCAGCCTGGGTTCCCCAAAGACCTGGATACTTTCCTTTTTTCTCCAGTCCGGCTGACTGATGATCCCTACCTTATATCCCCTGCTTTCCAGCAGCCGGCTGATAATTGCCGTACCGAAAGAAGGATGGTCCACGTAGGCATCCCCTGTCACATAGACAAAGTCTGCCTGTTCCCATCCTCTCTCTTTCATTTCTTTCCTTGTTACGGGTAAAAAATCCTGCATTTATATTTCCTCGTATGTATACTTATGATTTTATCTGATCTGCCCTGAGAACGGTTTATACATGATGATAAACTGCCTGTGCCCTGTAACCCTCAGAAATGATATCCAGCTGCCTGTGGAAACGCTCCAGCTGCTGCAGATCCTTGGTACGGAACACTCGCAGGAACTCATCCTGAATCTTCATGATTTCCCGCTTATTAGCAATCTTATACAAGTTCTCAATATTGATCAGAATATCCTTCACCAGATTGGACTGCAGCTGAGATGAATTCTGGGCATCCATAATCTCATTACGCACAGAAGACATCTCCCGGTCCAGGGCGTTGATAGCATCTGCAGCCTTGCTCAGACGCTCTGCCACATGCTCCGGCATATCCCCTTTATATTTATATTGCAGGGAATGCTCAATGGTAGCCCAGAAATTCATAGCCATTGTACGGATCTGAATCTCAGCCTGCAGCTTCTTTGGGCCCTTTACCGTATCAACGGTATAGTAAATGATCAGATGATAGCTCCGGTATCCACTCTGTTTAATATGCTTCAGATAATTCTTCTCACTCTTTATGGTCATATCGCTGCGCTTCTGGATCAGAGAGGCTACTGTCTCAATATCCTCCTCAAACTGACAGATAATACGCACACCGGCAATATCCTCAACTTCCTCTTCCATGCGTTCCATAGGAATCTGCTTACGCTGCATTTTCTCCAGAATACTGCTGACACTCTTCACCCTGCCCTCAACCTGCTCAATGGGACAGTAGATATCATTTTCCTTGCATTCATCAATAATATGGTTAAATTTCACTTCCAGCTCTCTCACAGCCAGCTCATAAGGGCATAAAATGCTTCTCCATAACTGTATTTCCATCTTAAATCGCTCCTTGCATTTCATACATTTTTTTATTATAACATAGAATTTCAAAAATATCTTCTGAATCTGAATAGTTTATAATTTTTTTCGAAAAGCCTTTGGTACCAGGTGGGGCATTCTGATATATACTATGCGTAGGAAGGTGTAAATAGAACTGTATTTTGAAAATGGGGACGCAGGAGAAACATAGGGTGGGGACTCGGTTTCCGGACGCTAAGTGATACTAGGTTTGGGAAAATCAGCTAAATACGTTCAAAATTGGGCCAAACTCGCTTCGCTCAAACAGTGTCCCAATTTTGAACAACGCCGATTTCCCCGAACTAAGTATCACTAAGCATCCTCCAAAATCGTCCCCCACCCTATGTTTCTCCTGCTGGCACTTCAAGACGGAAACTGAGCCAGAAGAGTTTCTGCGGTTCATGCGTCCCCATACCCGCAAAAAAAGCACCCTGCCATCACCAACATATGACAGCAGGATGCCCCTTACAATCAGTCTTTCAGTGCCTCCAGCACCTTTATCAGATAGTTCCATACTCTCCGTGTAGAAGAAATACCCAGCTTCTCCTCAGAAGTATGAATATCAATAATATCCGGTCCCAGGGATACACAGTCCAGTCCTTCCATCTTTTTATAGAAGAGTCCACACTCCAGCCCTGCATGGATTGCCACCACCTTCGGCTTCTCCCCATACATCTGCTCATAAACCTCTACCATTTTATCGCGGAGAGGAGAATCCTTACGGTACTCCCATGCAGGATATGCCCCCTTGATCTCATATTCTCCACCCAGAAATTCTGTCAGATATTCCAGTTTATCAGAGAGATTCTTTCCGGCAGCCTCCACAGAACTGCGGATACTGGAGCTTGCAGTTACTTCATCTTCAGAAGTAACCAAAATTCCTATATTAGAAGAAGTCTCCACCAGTCCGGAGATGGTTCCGCTCATCTTCTGAATACCAAAAGGAACATTCATCAGATAGAATACAACCTTTTCCCTGCTGGTGGGATGAAGAACTCTTGCCTCCTGTGCTCCTTCATCTGTAAGGAGTACTGTAATTCCTTCATCTGTTCCGGTATATTCTTCACGCCATGCTTTCTGGAGCTCTGCAGCAAAGGCCTTTACATTCTCCAGTTCCTTAGCATCTATCAGAAGCTTTGCTTCCGCTTCTCTTGTAATGGCATTATCCTTCTGTCCTCCCTGTACGGAGATTAGTTCATAATCTGTTGTTTTTCTCAGGCTATAGAGGAAAGTTCCCAGTAATTTATTGGCATTGGCACGGTTTTTGTCAATTTCTGCACCTGAGTGTCCACCCATAAGTCCGGTAATCTTTACCATAACTTCCTCACCCTTGGCATCAACTCTGGCAACCGGAATGTGACTGATTCCGGACATTCCGCCTGCGCAGCTGATCCACAGACTTCCTTCAGCTTCAGAATCCAGATTGATGAATCTGCGGCCCTTCAGCACACTACAGTCAAATCCCACTGCTCCCAGCAGGCCGATTTCTTCATCTACAGTGATAAATACTTCCAGAGGAGGATGAGCAATGGTATCACTGTCCAGAATTGCCAGTCCATATGCCACAGCAACACCGTCATCTCCACCCAGGGTAGTTCCGTTTGCAGAGATATAATCGCCCTCTACAGAAAGCTTAAGGCCATCCTTTGTAAAGTCATGGACTACATCCGGACGTTTTTCACAGACCATATCCATATGACCCTGGAGAATTACAGTAGGAGCATTCTCATATCCCGGGGTTCCGGGCTTGTAAATCACCACATTATTCATTTCATCCTGGATATACTTCAGTCCACGATCCTTTGCGAACTGTACCAGATAATCACTGATCTGTTTTGTGTTCCCTGAGCCATGGGGAATCTTGCAGATTTCTTCAAAATAATGAAATACGTTTTTAGGCTCACAGTTTTCTAATACTGCCATAATATTACCTCCAAATTTTCCTGATGTGAATTTTTTATTATTGTACAGCATATGTTTTACAAAAAAAGGTTTGCTTATGAGATCAATTCTACTTACCGCCGGAACCGGGCTCCTCCTTGTGTTTCTACTGCTTCATCCCGGAGAGGGGCTGGCTTCTGCCAGAGCAGGAATGACTTTGTGGCTGAACACTCTGCTTCCTACCCTTCTTCCCTTTATGATTCTGACAGGTGTACTGATCCATACAAAGGGAATCGAAAAAATCCTATCACCTCTGAAACCTGTATTCCGTTTCTTCCTGGGAACAGATGTCTACGGTGGCTATGTTTTTATCCTTGGAATGGTCTGCGGTTATCCAATGGCTGCCAGGCTTGCTTCTGATCTGTATGAGACCGGCAGGATCAGCAGAACAGAGGCACTCTATCTTACAACCTTTTGCAGTAGTGCAAGTCCTGTATTTATCATCACCTATCTGGGACATTTATGCCTGAATAACAGGATTCCTGTTCCTGTACTTTTTTTCATTTTGTTTTCCGGGAATATGGCTGCTATGGTTATTTTTCGGTTTGCAGTTTTCCGGAATCATAAAATTTTTCCTTCCAATGTCACAAAAAAAGCCAAGCCAGACACCTGTTATGAAAAAAAAGAGACATCCGAAGCCGACTCACCGGGAGTCATTCTTGATGTCTCTATTATGAACGGATTTGAAACAATTACCCGCCTGGGCGGTTATATTCTTCTGTTTTCTATTCTCACAGGATGTATCCGATATTACAGACCTTTTCCGGCCCTGATCCAATACATATTTCTGGGAATTACGGAAATCACCACAGGCCTCTCTCTGTTTGCTTCCGCTGATATCCCCTGGACTTTACGCTGTGTCCTGTCTGTCACAGCCACAGGTTTTGGCGGACTGTGCATTCTGGCTCAGACCAGAAGCATTCTCCATAAGGATCTGAGTCTGATCCCTTACCTTTCAGCAAAATGTATCAGTGGATTGCTTTCCGGAATTCTCATGCTCTGCTATCTGAATTAGTTCTCTCCCAGATCGTCTAACAGAACGTCATCATCCTTGTCACTGTCATCATGATAAGAACCTGTGATCGCTGCTGCCTGTGCGGTCTGCGGTGCCAGCTCCTGACGGTTGTGGTTTACAACTTCCAGACAGCTCTGCAGAGCATCGATAAAGGATTTATATTTTGCACCGGCATCCTCAAGTGTTGTGTTGAGTACGCTGCCGATATTTGCCATCATATCATCTGTATAAGTGATCGCACTGAGACGAATGCTGTTTGCATCCTGTGTAGCAGAATCCAGAATCTCCTGAGCCTGTTTGTTAGCTGCATTGATGGTATCATTTGCCTGGGCATATGCTTTCTGCATGATCTCATGCTGCGTTACAAGCTCCTGAGCCTTTGCCTGGGCATCTGCAATCAGTGCATCTGCTTTGCTCTGTGCGTCTTCAAGAATGGCATCCTTGTTATTGATGATCTTCTGATAACGTTTGATCTCATCAGGTGTTTTCAGGCGGAGTTCTCTCAAAAGCTCCTCAATTTCTTCTTTATTTACTACGATCTTGGTAGTGGATAATGGCTGGAATTTACAGCTGTCCACATATTCCTCAATCTCACCGATAATCTGTTCAATTCTGCTGCTCATTGTACTCTCTCCTTATTTTCTCTATTTGTCTGCAAGAAGCTTCTTCTTGACTGCATCTGTTATTTCCTTAGGTGCAAATTTACTCAGATCGCCATTAAAATATGCCACTTCCTTCATAATAGTAGAACTTAAATATGCATATTCCAGGCTGGTAGTCAGAAACACTGTGTCAACATCCGGAGCAAGTACACGATTGGTCTGAGCCATCTGAAGTTCATATTCAAAATCAGTTACCGCCCGAAGCCCACGGATGATCACCTGAGCATGGTTTTCTCTGGCGAAATTAACAGAAAGACCCTCAAATGCCTTTATTTCAACATTAGGGATATCTTTTGTCGCCTTTTCTAATATATTAACACGTTCTTCCACAGAAAACAACGGACTTTTTGAAGAATTATGCAAAACGCCCACGATTACTCTGTCAAAAGAGAGGGCTGCACGCTGGATTACATCCAGATGGCCGTAGGTGGCCGGATCAAAGCTGCCCGGATATACTGCTGTCTTCATGTATTTTACACTCACTTTCCTCCGCACAGAATGTATGAAAACCATACATCCTCCGGAGCATATTTACACACGCTCCAGAAATACATGCTTGTTTGTTTTATATTCTTTGGAACGAAGCTGCCTGTATCCAAGAGATTCCAGATAAGCAAAATCTGTGTGCAGATCTGCTTCCACAATAATAAGTGTATTCTCATCCACAACAGTACTATCACGCAGATATTCAAGTACCTGACGCTCAAGCTCCTGATTATAAGGGGGATCCATGAAAATAATATCAAAAGCGCCCTTACCCTCAAGAGAACGAAGTGCCTGCAGCACGTCCATGTTCAGCAGTTTACCATTTTCAGCAAGTTTTGTAAATGAAAGATTTTCCCTGATGCAGGAACAGGCTTTGGGATTTTTCTCCACAAACACTGCATAAGAGGCTCCCCGGCTCAATGCCTCAATGCCTATTCCGCCGCTTCCGGAAAATAAATCCAGAAACCGGCAGTCCAAAAGCTGGGGCTGTAAAATATTAAATAAGGTTTCCTTGATCCGGTCTGTGGTTGGTCTGGTATCCATTCCCGGAACTGTTTTTAAATTTAATCTTCTAGCTTTCCCTGCGATCACTCTCATTTCAGATTCAATCTCCAATCCAGGTCTCCACGGGCAAGTCCTAAAATAAGAAGCTCTGCTGTAGCAATGTTGGTAGCTACAGGAATATTATACTGGTCGCATCTTTTGACGATACTCATAATGTCCGGTTCTTTGGGGTCAATCATTACAGGATTGTAGAACAGGATTACCATGTCCAGATCCTGTCTCTCTACCATTTCCATAAACTGTTTATCTCCACCTATGCTGCCGGCTAGGAATTTATGCACATGAAGGCTTGTCGCTTCTTCAATTCTTCGACCAGTGGTACCGGTTGCATAGACTTCATGTTTGGCAAGTATATTTTTATACGCAATGCAAAAATCTTCGATCAGTACTTTTTTGCTGTTATGTGCGATTATACCTAAGTTCATAGTCTCTCCTCTCCGTTTCTTTTATTAATTTCTACATGCATTATAACAAATTACTAAATAGAGTTCAATTAAAACTTCAAAAATATACAAAATTCATGATTTATTAATAAATCAACGATTTTTATAGAGTTTTCCATAGAATTCCACCATATACGAAAACTTCCAGAGTATTATTTTTCCGTCGTCATATACTAACATCGTAACACTAAACAAGCAATAACAACCAAGGAGGAAATGAATATGTCAAACACAAAATCTTCTAACCAGGCAGCTGTACCGGAAGCAAAGGGTGCATTAGACCGTTTCAAATTCGAGGTTGCAAACGAACTGGGTGTACCGCTTACTGATGGCTACAACGGAAACCTCACTTCCAAACAGAACGGCAGTGTTGGCGGATATATGGTGAAGAAAATAGTATCAGAACAACCAGAAATCCCAACACAGAGGCTGTACATCCGGCTTTCATGCCAGGGGAGAAATGTTTAAATTCTATCTGATGCTGCCCTTTGCTGATCCTTGCACCCAGAAACATTCTGTTGGCTTTATTTGTCTCCTGTTTTTTGCCATCTACATACAAAGTCCAGCCATTGCTGTAGGGAATAGAAAATACTACTTCTTTATCTTCCTTCAGATTTATACTGCAGGTAATATTTCCTCCATCCACCTTTAGATCTTTCGGTGAATCTTCGCTTCTTTCTTGAGACAGTTCTGTAATCCCATCCATTGCCTGAGTGCAAATATCTATATTGTCTATCTTATATTTTCCTGGGACTGTGAACTCAAGAGTAATCTCATTTAAGGCGTCTTCATTATATAGAAGATTTGCTTCATAATTGCTTCTTCCGCTGCCAAAGTTGTTTTTGGAAGAAAGTAATTGCAGTTTCTGCTCTTCTGTTTCACCATTATGAGCATAGTATATCTCTATTTGTCCTGTGGTTATATCTTTTTGTTCCAGAATCGTTCTGTATTTTTCATTAATCCCCCGGTATTTAAGGTTAGAAAAAGTAACGTATGTTTCACAGTTTTTCTAACCTTAAAAATGAAAAATGCCGCATATATCAGGATGATTGCAACAATCAGCAGTTTTTTCTTTACAGACAAATGAAAGAATTCAGGAAACATTTTTACAAAAATATAGGCCAAAAGCATGGGAACTGCCCATGTCCATCTGTTTGTAGTATATGAGAAACCATTCATGATCCTGCCAAATATTGGAAAACATACCATAACTGTAAGTAATATCACACCCAGTTTAAATCCAATATGCAGATCCCATGTAGGAATTCTTAATCTGTGATGGATCAAAAGTTCTTTTATAATCTGGCGTAAATATTTTCCTCAGTATTCCAGCGTAATATAATGCTGTCGCAGGCCATCTCCGTCACGCACAAAAGATTTTCCGTTCTTCCAGAATATGAACAGAATGATCATAAAAATTCCCGTCATTGCCGCAGAGTAAGCTATATAGTATGAACTTTTTCTTTTTATTTTTTTCACTAAGGTCTCCTTTGTTCATGTTCTTTTCCAACGTTAACTCGTTTTTCTATCTTACTCTTGCAGTATTATATTGTCAATTGATATCAAAAATTTCTAGGATATTCGTAGCTTATCAAGTACAGTATCTGAACCCCTTGTCTGTCAGAATACGTGCAAAAATCAGTCCCAGCGGCAGTGCGGCAATAATAAGGATTGCAGATGCAAACCAGGATGCAGCTGCTGCAGGCGGGATATTTGCAAGATCCACCAGTTCCAGTCTTAGGGTATTGGCCACTGCTCCTATCTCGGCTGCTGCAAGTTCCAGTGCAGGCGGGGAATAGAGACCATGTGTTTTTTCAATATTATCAAGGAAAGTATGCAGCTGTTCTCCTGACATATGTTTTCCTTCTGATTCAAAGTTCTGGATGAAGTGTTCCAAACGGTTTAACTTTAATGTATTTACTCCGGTATTGGTCAGGCATAGTGACTGGGTAAAGCCCTTTTCTCCGTCATAGCATGTATATTCAATAGACATCAGACCAATATCTGCTGTACATGTAATGCCAAGTGCTTCTGCTAATGTGTTCATGCCAGGCAACATCCATATGATTTTTTTGATCACTTCCTGCGGCATTTTACTCACTTCCTTATTTTTAGGGCAGCAGACTGTCATTTCCTGCTTTTCGCAATGTCAACGTAAAAAAGGAGATTTTCTAATATCAATTTTGCATAGATGTAAGCTAAAAATTATATAAAAAAGACATTCCATCCTTCTGACAGGATAAAATGTCTTTTCTGTAACCTTTTTATGGTTTTTTAATTAAAAATCGACCTCTGCTCCATAATAAGTGCATGTAAGAAGTTTCTCCATATTTGCAGGATCAATTGCTCTTGGGTTAGAGCCTGTGCATGCATCACCAACTGCAAGTTCTGCAATTTTGGCAACTTTTTCTTTAAATTCTTCTTCCTGGATTCCAAAGTCTTTCAGTGTTTTTGGAATATTCAATCTTACATTAAACTCGTCAATCTTCTCGCAGAGACTATTGATCAGAGCCTGCTGGCAGGTTCCTTCCAGTCCCATTCTTCTTGCAATCTCAGCATAACGTTCTGCTGCTGCAGGATTTTTTGCATTGTATCTGATCACATAAGGAAGATAAATTGCATTTGCACATCCATGGGGAATATGTCCAGTGGAGAATGCTGCACCTGTCTTATGTGCCATAGAATGAACAATACCAAGCAGAGCATTGGAAAATGCCATTCCTGCCAGACACTGTGCATAGTGCATCTGCTCACGTGCTGCCATGTTCTTATTATAAGATGCCGGCAGATATGCCAGAACCATCTCAATGGCCTGCAGTGCAAGCGGATCTGTATATGGACAGTGGAGTGTAGAAACATATGCTTCAATTGCATGTGTTAATGCATCCATACCTGTATATGCTACCTGTTTTACCGGAAGTCCCTCAACCAGTTCCGGATCAACAATTGCTACATCCGGAGTGATATTAAAATCTGCCAGAGGATATTTAATTCCTGTATTATAGTCTGTGATTACTGAAAAAGCTGTAACTTCTGTAGCTGTTCCTGATGTAGATGGAATTGCTGCAAATTTTGCTTTTTGTCGTAATTCAGGAAAACCAAATGGTGTGATAAGATCTTCAAATTTTGTATTCGGATATTCATAGAATGCCCACATTGCCTTCGCTGCATCGATTGGGGATCCGCCGCCCATGGCTACAATCCAGTCCGGCTGGAATTCCTGCATTACTTTTGCGCCTTTCATAACAGTTTCTACTGATGGGTCAGGTTCCACACCTTCGATCAGCTGAACTTCCATTCCGCCTTCTTTTAAATAATTAATTGCTTTATCCAGAAATCCCTGACGTTTCATTGAGCCGCCGCCCACAACAAGAACTGCTTTCGTTCCTTTTAAATTCTTTAATTCTTCGAGGCATCCTTTTCCATGATAAATGTCTCTTGGTAATGTAAATCTTGCCATTGCTGTTATCTCCTTTATAAATTATGTCTGTTTACATGTTACTGCAGAAGGCGCTCATCTCTTCTGTTCGCTTGCATTATATCATTGTTAAATTTATAACGCAATAGTTTTTTATATCTTTTTGTATTTTGGTGTATTTTATTATTTATTCCTATATTATTTACTGTTTTTCTATATATATTTATTGTTTTTTATTATTTTACTTATATTTAATGTTATTAATTTAACATTATATGCCAGAAGATATTATAAGCTTCCTGCAAAACCAGACCCTCCGATAAAATTACAGTACCTTCATTTTTAAGAATCACTTGCTCTGCACTTCAGACGTACATCTCCACTATTGGTCTGGATCACCAGATTTCCTCCTGTTCCTTTTTGTGTGTAGGAAATATCGCAGTCGTCTTGGTCTTCCATCCTCTTACCGGTCAGCGCATCATCAACATTGATATCTCCCATATCAGTTTGCACTTTCAGATTATCGAAATCGCAATTTTTAAAGAATACATCTCCTGAATCTGTCTGAACAGTTCCATTTTCGATTTCGTATTCATTCAGCAGTATGTTGCTCATATCCGATTTAAACAATAAAAAAAGTCCCAGACTTATCATCTGAAACTCTTTTTGACTATTTTTCATTTACATAGCTTCTTTATCCGTTCCACCTCAGCCTTATAAACCGATTCTGTGTGAGAATCAAAAAGCACCCATTCTACCAGGTCAAATTTGTCCGGATGATCCTGCAAAAATTTATTTACAGTATTTACCGCTACCTTTGCTGCCAGTACGACCGGAAATCTGTATACTCCTGTTGATATGGAAGGGAATGCAATAGACCTGATTCCATTTTCACTTGCCAATTTCATGGAGTTAAAATAACAGCTTGAAAGAAGTTCTTCTTCCCTGTTTTTACCACCATTCCATATAGGTCCTACAGTATGGATCACATACTTACAGGGCAGATGATATGCCTTTGTAATCTTTGCTTCTCCAGTCTCACATCCGTGGAGTGTTCGGCATTCGGCAAGCAGCTTTGGACCAGCGGCTCTGTGAATTGCACCGTCTACGCCACCACCTCCGAGAAGCGAATTGTTTGCAGCATTTACGATTGCCTGTACGTCTGTTATTTTTGTTATGTCATTTTTTATTGTCTTTATCAAATACATTTTTCTTACCTGCTTTCTAACTGAAAAATCAGTATTTTTTCCCTTATGCATAATTGTATCATTTGGAAAAATGATTATCAAGGTAATATAAAAGCCATGCCTTTTTCTTTATTTTTTAGCCACCATAGGAAAAATAAACCAGATAACATCCTATTATCAGTCTGATAACATCATCTCCGGCGTTTTTTTCACTGCTATTTACAATCATTTTGTTTTCTTTTATCTGTAGTTTCATTGTATCTGCAAGCTTTTCAACCTGCTGTATGTGGTATTTTTTTTCATTTGAAAGGATAGAATCCTCATAAATTTTCAATTCTCCGGTTTTATCGTATTCCATTTTCAGATGTAGCTCAGGGAGTTCTCCGGATTTAAGGATAATTTCACTGTATGTCATAGATTGGTTTATTTTTGTGATTCCCTGTTTTACTGTGGAGATGATCCATTCATCTAAGGCAGGTCCTTTATACATAGTAGGACCATATTGCAGATGTAATTGTGCCGACTTGCTGATGCATGCGTTTCTGGTTCGACCATTGAAACGCTTGTAAACATTGCTGCCCTCAGCTGGATAATATTTCTTCAGTATTTTCTCTTCGGCTTTTGTCCATGGATTATTGTTTTTTGTACTTAAACCAAGAGTCATTGCTCTGTATCTGCATGCCTGAGGAGATCTTTCAGGAATAAGCCTATGCACATATCCGGCTCCTTTTTCTTCATAATATCGGGTAATGATATCGTCTTCTTCCTGAGTCCACGGAATTCTGTTATTGTCTGATCTGACGTTTAAATACTTTGCTCTGGACTGACAGGCGCTCAGTGTTCTTCCCTCTAATCTCTCTGCCACTTTTCCCCCTTCAGCTTTATAATATGTTTTTATAATTTCATCCTCTTCTGCAGTCCATTTTTTTCTTCCCTGCATACGGAGACCTAATTTGGCGGCTCTTTTATTACATGCCTCTTTGGTTCTTTCATGCAGTCTTTTTTGAATTTCAGACCCTTCTGTTGAATAATACTTCTTTAGAATTTCATCTTCTCTGCTGCTCCATTTTCTGTTTGCACTGGAATAAACAAGTCCTAATGAAGCTGCTCTTCCTCTGCAGGATTCCGCAGATCTTTGATTCAAACGGCAACGTACATTACTGCCCTCTTCTGCATAATATTCTCTGAGTATTTCATCTTCTGCCTTTGTCCATAATCTGATATACTTACGGTCATCCTGTATAATAGCAGAAGAAATGCTTTTGGATATTTTCAGCTTTGATGCCTGAATCCTGCAGCTTTTAGCAGTTCTTCCAGGCAGTCTTTTAAAGACGGCATCACCTTCTGTGGGATAATATTTTTTTAATATATCAATTTCTTCAGCTGTCCATCTTTTTTTAGTATTCGCCATATCTTACACCTGCTACATTATTTACATAATAATTCCTGAATGCATAACATACTCATACCCAGTCTCCGTAATATAAGTTTTTTCCTGTCCCAGTGCCGGAATGACAGAATCAGAGCTATGCAGACTTCCGCTTTTAAATACGATCAACACCTCTGCTTTCTTTTCATTTATGGGAGTGATTTCTATCTTATGAATGGTATTTTCAATCATAGATCTGGTTATATCCTTGGTTTTTACGTAAGAATATTCTTTTGTATAATCTAATATCTTATCCATCTGATCCAGTAATTCTGCTTTAGATAAGGGCTTTGTATTTTTCAGTTGTTCCAGATCCTCCTTTTTTTTCGCAATCTGCTGTGTAAAAGCCTGGTTTCTGCTGAGAAATTCTGCATCTGAAATATAGCCGCCCATATTGTAATCCAACAACTTATCTCTCTTCTGTTCCAGTGCTGTTATTTCATGTTGCAGGCTGTGTATTTTTTCTTCTGTTCCTTCTGATTTGTTAAGCTCTTTCTCATAAAGCTCCAGATATTTGTGCAGTATATTTTTATTGCTTTGAGCCATATCATTATAAACATCCGATATCATTTTAAGTAGGAGCTCCTCTTTTATCGGTTTGGATTTACAGGAAATTGCCCCATGTTTTATACGATGACTGCATACCCATGTCTTTGCATCTTTTTCACGGACAGTTCTGACTTTCAGCCAATATGCAGCCCCATCTTCGGTACAATGGATAAGCCCTGTAAAAAGGTTGTTCTGCTTATAGGAAGTTTTTTTCGATTTAATATTTTTACTTCTTTCTTCCAAAATCCTGTTGGCATTTTCCCACAGTTTTTCATCTACGATTGCCGGGACATGGGTGCCATCGTCTTTATACATTATCCATTCATTTTCAGGCAGAAACTTCTGCTTCTTAGTAAAAAGGTCAACTATTTTTACTTTTCCGCCAACATAATATCCCTTATATTTAGGGTTTCGGATAATATTGGCAATCACATGGCTGTTAATTCTTCCTCCTTTGTAATTTCTGTAACCGCATTCCCATAAAAATTGTTCCAGCGAATGGGTAGACCAGTTTCCCAGGGCATATTTTTCAAAAATAAGCTGAACCATTTTTGCTTCTTCAGGATTTAAAAACAATTTCCCATTTCGTTTGTCCCATCCGTAAATATGGGAATTGCCAAGAACCACACCATTCTGTATGGATCTGGCATGACCAAAACGTACTCGGCTTGAAAGTTTTCTGCTTTCTTCCTGTGCAATACCAGACATGATTGACAGTCTGAGTTCAGAATCCTCATCCAATGTATTGATGTTGTCGTTCTGAAACCATACGGCTGTTCCGCAGTCCAGCAGTTCTCTTGTATATCGTATACTATCTAATACATTTCGGGCAAAACGGGTAATCTCTTTGGTAATGATGAGGTCAATTTTTCCATCCTTTGCATCCTGGAGCATTCTCTGAAATTCTTCTCTGTGGGTTACAGTAATGCCGGAGATTCCTTCATCTATATAACCATCTATAAATTTCCAATTTTTCACCCCCGAAATTAACTGCTCAAAAAAAGTCCACTGATGCTCAATAGAGGTTTTCTGTTCCTCCTTGTCCGTACTGACACGCGCATAATACGCAACCTTCAGTTCCAGATCAAAGATGCTTTTCTGCCGTAATTTCAGTTCCTCGCGGGTTGCATAGATGTCCATTTTGTTCCTTTCCAAGTCAATCGGATATTCGTAATTGAAGCAGGGGACTTACTTGATTCGGTTAACTGATTCGTTCATGGTATTGGTATGAACTGTTTATCTGTTCTTCCCTCTTCATGGCTGCAGTGTCAGATGCAATCAAAGAAAAGATGTCCTTCTGAATACTGCTGTGCAGTTTTTCGGAAATCTGTCCATTATCCAGCATTTTGTCATTAATCATTGTCAGGACAACCTGTTCCAAAGTCATAAGACTACCTCCTTTCCTATATGCTATCCTTTACAATTTTGAATGGAACTATTCAAAATTTATAATCTGCATTCCCGCAAATAGCGAAGCGGATGATTTTATCCCCTTGACTTATTTTTGAGTATTCACAAACAATTCTGGAGTGATACCAATATACAGAGAAACTATTATTAAATAATATTATACAAAGAAGGCGTAAATCCGAATATGAATTTACGCCTTCTTTTTTCTGCTCGAGTCAAGCGGATGAAATATCACAGCCAAACCTTTTGGCAATGAATGGGGGTATTACTGGAATATTAATGAATTATAATTATGCAGAGGTGACTCCACCTGTCCAAACCACTTAGAAGGAGCTTTGTAGTTAACAGGTTTCCTGGTTGTATGATATGATAGGGAAATCTGGTCGCAAGATGTAAGGTTAACTGTGGAGCCATTTTTGATTTTCTTGTTTGTATATTTTCCATTTTTAGAAGAAAGCATATCTATGGAATCTAATACATACCCTGGAGCCATTTTTACATATATTTTTTTCTTGCCCTTCATTGGTTTTTCCTTAACATACATATATCCATTAAAATAAGATGCATAATTTTTGGATCCAACCGTAAGTTTAGAAAACGGAGATTTTTTCTCAGCTACTTTAATCTTACAGGACAGCTTATACTGCTTTCCATTCTGGGTTACCCGGAATGAAATTGTGGAAGAAGCTCCGGCAAGATCAGTCTCATCAAAAGGCATAAGAGTAGAAGAAAGTTCCAGAGCATTTAAACCTTCTCTTTTGGTTGCCTTAATTTTTTTGTTGGAAGATTTGATATTTGTGATTTTGGCATTAGAACTCAGGTTTCTAATGAAGATATAGCATTCCGGAATATCCAAAATAGTTTTTGCTCCACCATTTTCGTTAGGTCCTCCAAAAGCCCCCACTACACGTACTGTTTGTTTGGCTGCACAGGTGGGTACCTTTGCTTTTGTGGCAGCCTGTACCTCAACAACTGAGTTTATTGGTGTGGGAATCCCTGTTGGACAAAAGCCTGCAATAACCAGAGAGGCAACCAGTATCTTTGCAAAACGTTTCATTTTCTTCTTCATGTTCATGATGAAAATCCTCCTTTGCATTCATCTGATTTTGCTTTCGGTTCTACGAAAACATTATATATTGATATAATTAGAATACTACTCATTTTCGGACTTTTCAATGGCCGCTTAGAAATTTCTTAAAAAAATAAAAACCTGCTAAAAAGTTTTTAACTTTTCTTAGCAGGTTTTTGTTTTACTAATCCGTCAGAATATTTTGCAAGGTATTGATCAATTCCTCTATAACAATTGGTTTGGATAAGAATCCATTCATACCACATGTCAGTGCTTTCCTTCTGTCTTCGTCAAAAGCATTGGCAGTCATGGCAAGGATTGTAATTCCCGCCAGTGAAGGATCATCCAGTGAACGGATCTGCTCAGTAGCCTCATATCCATTCATTACAGGCATCTGCACATCCATAAGCACCAGATCATAATCACCTGGTGTTGAATTCTTAACTTTCTCCACAGCCTCTGCTCCATCTTCCGCTGTATCAACCCGAAAACCATATTCACTAAGGAGCGCTACTGCAATTTCACTGTTCAGTTCATTATCTTCCACAAGCAGTATGCGCCTGCCTCTGAAATCTGAACTTGCTGCCGGAAGAATATTATCCTCTGCCTCAGCCTGCTTCTGGCCGATAGCAGCCATCAGAGTCTCTCTGATATCTGACATAAACATAGGTTTGGCACAGAACGCAGTTACCCCTGCTGCCCTGGCTTCCACTTCAATATCTGACCAGTCATAAGCAGTCAGGATAATGATCGGCGTATCGTCACCAAGACTACGGATCTGACGGGTAACTTCAATGCCGTTCATATCCGGCAGACGCCAGTCAATGATATAAGCATGGAATGCATCACCCATTTCCATAGACTGTCGTGCGCGGAGAACAGCCTCCTTACCGGAAAGTGTCCATTCCGAACGCATTCCAACCTTTACAAGCATCTTAGTCACACTGTCACAGGTATTGAAATCATCGTCTACTACCAATGCCTTCAGGCCTTCCAGCTCTGCGATTTTCTCTATACGGTGATTCTCAGGCTGGATCCGCAATGGCAGGCGGATAATAAATTCAGTACCTTTTCCCTGTTCTGTCTGAACTTCAATGGTTCCACCCATCATATCCACGATGTTCTTGGTAATAGCCATGCCCAGCCCTGTACCCTGAGTCCTGCTTACAGTGGAAGTCCGCTCTCTCTCAAAAGGAGAAAAGATCTTCTGTACAAATTTCTGACTCATGCCGATTCCGTTATCCTTTACCCGGATTTCGTACAGTTCACAGCCTCTCTGTGTACCCGGATACTCTCTCAGCCGGACAGAAACGGTTCCGCCTGCAGGAGTAAACTTGATCGCATTGGACAAAAGATTCAGCAGCACCTGATTCAGCCTGGTCTTGTCACAATAAACATCCTCATTGGTAACATCCATGACATCCATGTAAAGCTCCAGCTGTTTCGCATGGATCTGTCCGCTGATAATGGTTTTCAGATCATGAAGAACCTCTGACAGACTGACTTCCGTTTCTTCCAGATGAATCTTTCCACTCTCAATACGGCTCATATCCAGGATATCATTGATCAGTGAGAGCAGATGATTACTGGAGGAAAGAATCTTACCCAGATAATCCCGAACCCTTTCTTTATCATCAATGTTGCTTACAGCCAGTGTGGTAAAACCAATGATCGCATTCATTGGTGTACGGATATCGTGAGACATATTGGAAAGAAAGGTGCTCTTTGCCTTGTTTGCAGTCTCCGCAGCGCGAACCGCCTCAGAAAGGGCCTGATTCATTTTTCTGTCAGAGGTACGATCTGACAGAACCAGGATATATTTCTTTTTCCCGTTTACCTCGCTGCCCATTGCAACGTTATGAAACCAGCGGTGTTCTCCTGTTTTCTGATGAACATATTCAAAATCCCATTCCTGCTGCTCATGAACCTGGATTTCTTCCAGATAATTCTTCTCCGGATTTTCAACATCCCCGGAATGCAGTTTCCCAAGGACACAAATATCTTTACGGATCTGTTCTACTGTAATACCCAGCAGTTTTTCCACATTGGGACTGACGTAATCTACTTTATACGTTTTAGCATCCAGCAACAGGAAAACGTCATCCACATTCATTGAAAGCTTTTGAAACAGTTCGTCCTTATACAGGATCTCCGTATCCTTTCTCTTCAGGTTTACCCTGTTTTTTTGGAGAATAAATCCAATAAAAAGACCGGCAATACACAATGCTACGGCACTCACAAGCATTATAGTACTGCGCTGCAGAGCATTCATACTGGCATTGACGATATCAGCCTGGACAAGTCCCAGAAAGATCCAGTCCTGAGGTTTGGATTTCTCATAGACCAGATAGTAATCCTCTCCATCCAGATTTATCAGCATTGCATCTGTATGTCCTTCCTTAAACTCTTCTGAAAGCTTAAGGATCTCTTTTTCAGACAGAGTAGAATGTTCTCTCAGAATCCCAAAGAAATTATACACCTCTCCCCATGCCTCAGAAGAATGATCCACAACAACACGGCCATCCGGATGAACCACATAACTCTGGGCATTTCCATTGAAAGCAGAAATATTCAGCACATTTATGATATCAGAGTTTTCATAGGCAATGGCAATAGCATCATATTCAAAGCCCTGATAACTTCCATGAGGCCTGGGAGTAGCAAAAACAAGGAGCTGGGATTTTCCGGGAACCGTTGCATTGGTTATCACATCATTTCCCTGCCGGATCTCATCTTCAATATTTTCCTGCAATCCCAGATACCCGGTTTCACCTGTTGTCATCTTATAGTTCCCGTCCGCTGACAGGAAATAAAAATCTAAAAAGCCTGCATCTTCCTGTGCTTTCTCTATATACTCACGAATTTCACTTTCATCGGAAGTGTTCTGCAGATATTCCCCCCATATATGGAGATAAGTCAGATTCTTATTTGTCAGCTCACTTAGCATATTATCAGACAGATGAAAAATTTCTGTCAGGTGAGAAACACTTTCCTCATAAACAGTCTTCGATACAAACCCCAAATATCGGAAAACAGTCAAAAGGATTCCAACGAATAGGGCAATAAAAATTGCCGTATTCCATCGTTTTCTCGCAACCCGTTTCTTTCTGTTTGTATTATGATTCTTAACATCCATTCTTCTCACCTCAGAGTAATGTAGTCTTCAGGCTCTGCAAGAATGGCATTACCATCTGAAACATATGTTGTCCAGGTATCTTCCACAGAGGTATCCCCTCCATCAAATACAATATTTTCCTCTGCCGGATAAGCTTCCATATATTGTGGTGCTGCAAGACAGGTCACAGTAAAAGTATCCTTGTCCTGAATCTGTTTTCCATTCTTTGAAACTTTACTCAATGTATAACCATTATCCGTTTCCTTGATTTCTACAGAAATACCACTGAACACAGGCAGAGAGCCGCGGTTAAAGGGGATAAAGCCTCCCTGGTAGCCTTCTACGAAGTTTCTGACCATTTCCTTCAGTTCTGCCCCACTTATTTCGCTGCTGTAAGCGGAAAGCTCGTTTGGCATGATCATGTTGCCCGCCATTTTTTCTGTATAACCGGCCTTCAGTACATTTCCCGTAAAGCTGTTTCCTGTTGCAATCAGCACATCCGTCCCATAAATACCGCGCAAAGTGTTTGCCATAACAGAATAGGCTTCATTGCCTCCGCTGGTATGGAAACGATTGGAATAAGTTTTCTTTGAATCCAGCACAATATCCTCAGAAGTGGATTTTTCTTCAAGAAGCTGGGAATTAAATGACTGATAAGCCTGCTCTGCATTATATTCTCCTGAGATCATCTTGGACACCACATCTCTGGAAACGGAGAAAAAGTCATTTGACGCAATACGGATATACATATGGTTTTCTTCAATCACAGGTTTCACATCCTTCAGATATTCCGTAAGCTGGAAATCCACATCCTGGCTGTAGCTTAACAGATCCTGCCCATCATAAATAATCCGGTTCTGCGCATCCTCTGAAAGCATTGTGTTCAGTACCTTCATTGCTTTCTGCCGGCGTGTTTCATCCTTTGTCAGGTCACGGTTTAAAGCTATCTGGAAATATGGTGTAGTCATCAGCCACTTTTCGCCGTTCTGCTGAAAGAATGGCAGGAATGTTGTGTTAATGCCCTGATCCTGGAACATTTTTACACCGAAAGAACTGCCGAAATACATGGCAAGCTTGCCACTTTGGTACATCTCAACCACATCATCATAATTCATATCCAGATCATCCCGGCTCAGCCCTGTATCCTGAATAAACTGCTCCATACGTTCAAAAGCCTCCGGCCAGACGGTACTGTCCAGACCTTCTCTCTTTGTATTGTCCGGGTCACTGTAGATAGTACGCCACTTACGTCCATCCACAGAAGACAGCTCTGATGCAGACAGACCCTGCAGTGTTTCCATACAGGTATAATCATAGTAATAGTCTGCAGTAAACCCACGGATACCCACCTCATCAAATGCCTGGCAGGCAGAAACGAAGCTTTCATAATCCGTTGGAAGAGGAATATCATACTTTTCAAAAAGATCTTTGTTCACTACAAAGCCATGGGCATCTGCACACACAGGAAGCCAGTTTACACTGCCATCCTGATTTTTGAAATTGTTAAGGTAGGTATCATAGACAGCACCTGCAGCATTGGTTGTGGAAAGATCCATCAGACTGTCCTTCAGGGGGCTTGCATCATGGAGGGAAAACCGGCAGCAAGTTATAATATCCGGCAATCCACCGTTTTCGTTCAGAAAACGATAGAAATCCAGATCATTATTGCCTACTACAAATTCAATGTTGATATCCGGAAGCTGTTCCTGGATGTATGATGCGTATTTTTCATACAGATTTGTGGTCCATAGATACACTGTGATAGTTTCCGCGTCTTCTTTTTCCGTACTTTTCCTGCCGCAGCCAGACAGAAGTGACATGACTGTCACCATCACCAAAAGTACAGAAACTAACTTGTTCCATTTTTTCTTTTTCATTATCACTTCTCCCTCTGATTGCGTTTTACTAACTCATTGATCACTTTTACTAATAATTTCCCATCAACAGGCTTGGCAATATGTTCATCCATTCCTGCTGTTCTTTTCTATTGTCCCTCAAATTTAACCGAATCAGGTAAGTCCCCTGCGGAGATTTCAAATATCCGCTTGAAGCAAAAAAAAATTCCATGTAAAAAATTTTTACAGGAACTTTTTCCATAATGCCCATTTAACATTTTACCTTTTATTATTACTGAGGCATGATGCAACCGGCTGGCATGGCCAGATTTCAGTCTGACTTTAGCTCCTTCTGGCTTTGCGTCCCGGCTTTTCAACCGGCTTGCTAATAAATATGCCATAAAAAATCTTTTTTTATTATAGCACTCATACTATATCATGTCTATAAGAAAATATGTTACTGTTCACAGCAACACGCTTCGCGATGCACAGAATTTATGCTAATCGCATAAATTCGCGCAGTATGTCTCGGGTTTTCTGTGACCTTCGCTCACAAAAAACACCTCGCGGGATATTGCCAGTGAACAGTAACGAAAATATACCTCTTAACATACAAATCCAGCTTCCCATCAAAACTTAAGAGAAATTTACCGGAATGAAACTCCTTCATCAACCGGCCATGATTTTCTAAGTGCACCATAGGAGATCAGAAAATTCGCAAGCCAGCCGGCCGGTACAGCAAGCCAGACAAATGCAATTCCATAACGCGGTGCAAAGATCAAAGCCACTGATAGACGGATTGAAAGGTTTACCATATTGGCAATAAGAAATGGCCGCATGATTCCAAGTCCACGAAGGACTCCATCTGTTGCCATCTTAATACCCATAAAAATAAAGAAATAACCCAGCCATTTCATATAATCCCCGGATACCTGATATGCCAGAGCAGTTCCATCTTTTCCCAGGAATAAGGAAGAAATTGGAGTGTGCAGTGTTTCAATGACTATGAAAGCAAGGACTGCGAAACACAGATCCAACACCAGTGCAGCGCGATATCCTTTTTTGATACGTTCTATTTTCTTTGCCCCAAGATTCTGGGATACATAGGGCGAAACCGCATTACCAATGGATACAAATATCAGTGAAAAAACATTCTCTACTCTCATGGTTGCCGCATAACCTGCCAGCGCCTGTGTACCGAAGGGATTTACAACTGCCTGTACGATCATCATACCAATTGACACTGTGGATTGCTGAAGAACCGATGGTACTGCAATACGAAGCATGGAATGTAACTCCTGCCTGTCAAACCAGTGAAATCGGCTTTTATATCGACGCATCCGGTTAAAGAAAATCAAAAGGGAAAACACTGCGGAAATCCCCTGCGCAATGAGAGTTGCAAGTGCGGCACCGAACACACCCAGCCCTAAACCTGCCACCATCCAAAGATCCATAACAATATTCAAAACAGAAGAAAATATCAAAAGACCCAGCGGGATCTTAGATTCGCCGATGGAGTTGAACATCGTTGAAAGGATATTGTACATAAACAGAAAGGGAAATCCAACAAAATAAACACGCAGATACAGTACTGCTTCATCCAGTATGTCAGCAGGTGTTTGTAATAAACTCATCATAAAATGAGAAAAGCCAAAGCCAAAAACCCCCAGAAGTATACTCAGAATCAGAAAACTGATCAACGATGTTGACACAATTGTTTTCATTTTGCTATAATTCTGGGCTCCAAAATAGCGGCTCACAAGTACACCTGCTCCTACACCTGCACCCAATGCTACACAGATGAATACATTGGTCAAAGCAGCACAGGCTCCAACTGCCGCAAGTGCCGAGGACCCCACAAACTGACCAACAATAATGGAATCAGCCATATTATATACTTGTTGAAAGAAGCTGCCCAGAATCATAGGCATTGCAAAAACAGTCAGTGCTTTAAGAGGGGCATCTGTGATTAAATATTCATCTTTTGACATTCTCCTTTTCCTCCATAAATTCCTGCTTTTTATCCGAAATCACGATCGTATTTACAAAATGTAAGTTTTAGATTTCGTTACGAAACAATTATATGCAGTTACAGTAAATAAGTCAAGCAGCTGTTTACTTTTAGTAATATAAATGATATGATATTTAAGAAAATCTGCTACCAGACGGACATTATTTTATATTATTTTACAGGAGGGAACTTATGTATCTGGACGGTTTAGATGAAATGGATCAGAAAATTATCCGGCTGCTTATAGAAAATGCACGCATCTCCTACTCTGATATTGGTGAAGAAACCGGTATTTCCAGAGTGGCAGTAAAAGTCCGTATCCAGGCTTTGGAGAAAAGAGGCGTAATCGAAGAATATACAACAATTATTAATCCGCAAAAAATCAGTGGGGCTGTATCATGCTACTTTGAAATTGAAACAAAACCGGAGTACCTGTCGCAGGTAACAGATATATTGTACAAAAATGATACAGTCACTCAGATTTACCGTGTCACAGGAAGAGACAAGCTTCATGTACATGCAGTTGCTTCATCAGGTGATGAAATGGAATACTTTCTGCATAATGTCATTGATACATTGCCCGGAATTATCAGCTGCAGCTGCAACACAATCTTATCACGCATTAAAGATATTAAGGGATTACGGCTATAGAAGTCTTTATTCTCTTTTCCGTCGCTTTTTAACCAAATCAAGTAAGTCCCCTGCTTCAATTGCGAAAAGCAATAAGCAGTGGGTGGGGACTTTTGTATCAGGAGGATTTTAATAATGTACACACATAAGGTTCAATACTACGAAACAGACAAAATGGGAATTACCCATCATTCCAATTATATACGATGGATGGAAGAGGCCAGAATTGACTTTTTGGAAAAATCCGGATTTTCCTATGATAAGCTGGAAAAGGACGGAATAATTTCACCGGTAATATCGGTCGAATGCTCTTACAAAAAAACTACTACCTTTTCTGATGAAATCAGTATTGAAGTAACAGCACTTGCGTTTAATGGTATAAAGCTGAAGCTAGGATATATAATGAAAAATGCAGAAGGCGTGACGGTATGTGAGGCTTCCTCCTGTCACTGTTTCCTGAATACAGACGGCTATCCCGTCCGCCTGAAAAAAGAATTTCCAGAATTTTATTCTACGTTAGCTTCATTAGTTTAATAGCCACTTTTTCGAGTAAAAGCCGGACGATCATTCGTCCGGCTTTGTCTTATTATTTCACTATATGATGACATGCCACAGCATGCTCTTTTTCTATTATCCGAAGCTCCGGCAGCTGTTTTCTGCATATTGGCTTTTGATTTTTCTACCTATAGAGGAAGGAGAATTCTTGCTATATATTATGTTATATATCATTCATTTTTTCAACAATAACTTTACATCTCTTTTTATAGAATGCAATGCCGTAAAGAGTAATATCTGAACGACCGTCATTTCTCAAATATTCGTAGTATCTTCTGTCTTTGATCTGTTTGATCGCTTTTTCACATGCTTTTTCCAATCCAGCTGCTTCTTTTGAATATTTAAGCTCAATTACGATACCGGCATCTGGATCTTCCGGCTCAACAAGGATATCTACAAAGCCTTCTCCGGCTTCTACATTTGACCGGACCACCCAGTCAGAATTTCCTGTTAACAAGCCAACCAAAAGAGTGTGATAGGAATTTTCTTTTTCTGTCTCCTGCGCCTTTGTGTCGAAGACACTGATCGAATTACTCAGAGTCCAGTTGAGATAGTGTTCTATCTCCTTTGTTTTCCCTTCTTTCATGGAATTCCAGAAATCTGTTAAACGATCTGTATTGCATCCAATGTTGTCTTTAAACCACTCCTGTATCTGAAAACGAAAAACCTCCCGGACTTCCTTGTTTGGGATAACCAATTTATAATCTCCTTGTTCTGTCATTCCCACCTGAGTCAGATATCCGGTTGTAAACAGTACGCTCCAGATATTGTCAATGCTGTTATCTATCTCGTCATATGTTAATTCCAAACGAACAAACTTTTCGATGGGTTCACCTGCTAGCAAACGTTCGATTTCGTCTCGGGTTGTACGGTTCGCTATGGATACGAAACGTTTTACAAGCGCATTACCACTGCTGTTGATCCAATAACATTGCGGCAGTTCCCCCGGGTTTTCACAAAGCAGATCCACGTGGTTGATCACATCCCAGGGACAGTAGATGTCAGCATCTCCAAAGCGATATCCATTATACCATTCCTTTATTTCCGATAAATGTGATTCCAGATGGTAATCTTTTAGCAGTTTTTCAACTTCAGCTTCCGTGAATCCAAATTGTTCATCAAAGCGCACGTCCGTAATGGAGAGAATCTTGAAATTGTTAAGACCGGTAAATATACTTTCCTTTGAAACCCGCAGGCATCCGGTCAAAACTGAAAACTGTAAAAATTCATTAGTTTTTAAAGCATCACCGAATAATGACCGGATAAGCGAAACCATTTCTCTGTAATAGCCGTTCTGGTATGCTTTATCGAGGGGAACATCATACTCATCTATCAGTATAATGACCTTTTGACCATAATGTCGAAATAATAACTCAGATAATGTCTGTAACGAGGACTCCAGTATGTCTTCATCCATAGAATATTTTCCATTGTCCATTCGGATCAGGGCAAGGTATCTTTCTTTTTCGTTTTCTGTCAGACTATCACTGTCTTGTAAAAAACGAAACCTCTCTGCTTCCCGTGCGATCAAATTGATAAGTTTTTGTGTTGCTTTTTCAAAGGAAAGACCATCTACACCCTTTAGGGTGAGGAAGATAACCGGAAACTGTCCGAAATATTTATCACATAGATCTTCTCTCAGCATGATATTCAGACCATCAAATAATGACTGGTCAGCACCAATTTCAAAGAAGCGGTGAAGCATGCTCATATTTAAGGTTTTTCCGAAACGTCGCGGCCTGGTAAAAAGATTTACCTTTCCCCAGTTGTCAAGGAGCTGTTCGATCAGTTTTGTTTTATCTACATAATAGAATCCGGCACAGCGGATCTCTCGAAAATCTTCTATGCCAACTGGTAATTTCAACGTCATACAATCACACTCCTTTCCGAAATTGTGCATAATCTACGTTGTGCGTGTATTGATTGTACCATTTTAAGAAATGATTATCAAGGTGTTATATTTACCTGTTCAGCACCGGAGAAACTACAGGTTTTCCATCTCTATCCAGCAACGGAGTTATTCCGCCCGCATATCCTGATGCAATATCCAGGCAAATGCTTTTGCTGTTCTCATATCCGGCTCCCGGTAATGATTACCCGAATTCCATTCCAATGTACAATCTACGCCGCATTTCTTAAGCCAATCATACCCGCTCCGGATGCAGTTTCCGACCTGTGCCATAACCGGATTTCTCGTCTTTTCCTCTTTGTCACCCAGACTCAGATAAACAGTTTTGCTCTTAATTTCATGTTCCCTCATATAATCAATAAATCCAGGAAACCAGACGGACGGAGATACCGCAGCAATTCCTGTAAACACATCTGTTTGGTATGCTGCCCATAAGGAAAACAGTCCTGCTAAAGAATAACCGCCAATATAATATTTCTTCTTATCTGAACAAAGCATCAATATTTTCTCCAGCGTTTTAACTGCGCCTCCACCAAAACAGGCATCCTTAAATACAGCCGGTGCCTTCCACGGCGAAAGCTCCTCGTTCCAGTCATCAATTTCCACTGCAATGTATTTGAATAACTGCGCGTCGCATTCTCGTTACTTTCAGTGATGAGTTAGACGCGCAAATTTTTTTACTAAACAACAGAACAAATGTTTACATAAACCAATACATATGGTATAATATTTATATGGAAAAAGATATATTTAATATAGATAAAAACAAACTTTCATATGGTAGGGGATATGTCTATTCCTTGCAGTATCATCTTGTCTGGTGTACAAAATACAGAAAAAAGGTTTTAAAAAACGGAATCGATACAGAATGCAAAGAAATGTTACAGAATCTTGCAGAAGAATATAAATTTCAGATCCTGGCAATGGAGGTGATGCCGGATCATATCCATCTGCTTGTGGACTGTAAACCTCAGTTTTATATTTCAGATATGATCAAGATCATGAAAGGAAATCTTGCACGCCAGATGTTTCTTGCGTATCCGGAGTTAAAAAAGGAACTGTGGGGTGGGCATCTGTGGAATCCGTCTTACTGTGCCATAACGGTCAGTGACAGGAGCAGAGACCAGGTGCTTGCCTACATCGAAGGACAAAAGGAAAAAGAAAAGAAAAAAGCCTGACAGAAGAAATGATTTGTTGGAGGAAAAGAGATGCAGACCGTATCCAGCTATGGCGTAGAATTACGAAAACAGAATATCCCAGTCCGCCAGACACTGGAAATCTACCGGTCTGCGGTCTGTTACCTGACAGAAATATATGAGCAGGTGTGGGAAGAACTGGCAGAGATACCGGATGCCAAAAGGCGGTTTAATGCTGCAGAGCATCTGGTGCATACTACAAAAAAGAATCCTGCACGCTTTGATTTTGATCTTCGCTTTCCGAAGATGCCGTCCTACCTGAGGCGAGCCACAATCCAGCATGCATTGGGAAGTGTATCTTCTTACGAAACACGGATGGATCTGTGGGAAAAGTCAGGAGAAAAAGCAGGGAAACCCAGACTGGCGTATGAGAATCATGCCATGCCTGTTTTTTATCGTGATGTCATGTACAGAGAGGAAAAAGAAGGAAAAGACGAAGCATACCTGAAACTGTATGATGGTCATGACTGGAAATGGTTTTGTGTGCGTTTAAATCACACAGATATGGAATATCTGCGCAGAAACTGGTCGGGGAAAAAGGCATCAGCCCCGACACTGGAGAAAAGGCACCATAAATATTTCCTGCGTTTTTCTTATACGGAAGAAGTGACACTTACGAAGACATCGGTAAAAGAACAGATCATCTGTAGTGTGGACTTGGGAATCAATACCGATGCGGTCTGTACCATTATGCGGGCAGACGGAACTGTCCTGGGGAGAAAATTTATCAATCATCCCAGTGAAAAAGACCGGATGTACCGCACACTGGGCCGAATCCGAAGATTCCAGAGGGAACACAGCTCTGCGCAGTCACGGGGAAGATGGGCATATACGAAACGCCTGAACATAGAGCTGGGAAGAAAAATTGCAGGTGCGATCGTAAAAAATACAGAAGAGAACCATGCAGATGTGATCGTATTCGAGTATCTGGAAATGCAGGGAAAGATATCCGGAAAGAAAAAACAGAAACTGCATCTGTGGAGAAAACGGGATATCCAGAAACGCTGTGAGCATCAGGCACACAGAAAAGGAATGCGGGTATCCAGAGTCTGCGCATGGAATACGAGCAGGCTTGCATACGATGGCTCCGGAAGTGTGTCCCGTGACCCGAAAAATCACAGTCTTTGTGTATTCCAGACAGGAAAAAGATATAACTGTGACCTGTCGGCATCGTATAATATCGGAGCAAGATATTTTATCAGAGAACTTTTAAAACCCCTTCCGGTAACGGAAAGGTCTTTGCTGGAGGCAAAAGTCCCTTCGGTAAAGCGTAGAACCTCATGTGTTTATGCAGATCTGAAAGAACTTCATTTACAAATGGAAATCTTAAAGGCAGCATAAATGCAGGCAGATATACAGCGGACTACCTGCAATGTGGGAACCTGCCATATCTGGCATGGAAAAATGCGCATAACTGCGCTGGCCTAAGTTACAGGCGTATCCGCCGATATTTAGTCTGACGCCTAAAGCGTCTGGAAGCACGCGACTTCAGTCGTGTGAGGATAAAGTTTTTAATTCACATCCGCGGAAGTTAATCTATGTATTTCCCTTACCTCGTTTTCTATCCATGGAAGTTCGTGCTTCCCGACAGGCTGGATCAGAACAATGTCCGATTTTCCATATTCATAAGTTTTCATCCATGCCTCCATCATACTTTAATTGATATCTGTAGTATAGCATTTTGCAATACTGCAATCAATGTAGGAATCTCGTGCTTCCGTAAGTATTTTTTGTAAGTACTGTACAACGTTTACTTTGACGCGCAATCTGCAAAGTTTTTTTTCAAAATAACATATTGAATGCTATCCTACCGCCGATTCTGTTCCACTTTGGACGGCAATGTGAGGTATGCACCTATGTATATCCTAAGTTTCCGACTGATCGCCCCTCGCAAGTTACTGGAAGCACAGTTGTTCAATTAGCAGTATCAACATTACGAAGATATTCCGAATGTATCAGACAGGCTCCGCTGGTGCCGCCATCACATGGGACTGATGCAGAAGGAAGTTGCAGAACGAGGACTTGATGAACAGCCTACCATTCACGAAGGTGTAGTTGCCCTTGCATTCGGCTATATTCTTCCCACTACCGGGCGAATTCCGAACATGCACCGATTAGAAATGTGTGCTGCCAGGTACGCAATGCAACAGGCACAGTGATAACACTGTGCCTGAAATACATTCTCTATTTAACAATCACCTTAACTACATTGGAATAAGCTCCCGTCGTGGCATAATTTCCATTCTCGTCACGGACGATTCCACGCATTTTAAAATAATAGGTATTACCTTTCTTTAAAGCCTTTGTGATGAAGTTCTTCTCCCCGTCTGTAAACTTCATCAGACGCTGATAACCTTTATCTTTTGCATTACGATAATAAATCACATAACTGCATTCCCCATCCTTATATGCTGCAAAAGCGCCACTCCAGTCAAGTCTTACCTTATGGCCGGAAACAGCCTTTCCTTTCAAAGACGGTGTTCCAGGCGCAGTAAAGCAGATTACCTGACTTTCACTATAATCCGAATAATAATTCTTTCCGTTTACACGATTGTAAGCACGAACAATGATCTTATAACCCTGTCCTGCAGCCAGACCTTTCACTGTCATAGAAGTTAATGAATTCTTAACGTTTACACGTTTGATAATTTTTCCGGTTCTACTGTCCTGCACATAAACCACATAACCATCCGGACGAATTTTTTCTGACATCCATTTACAGGTAATGGATGAATCCGTTCTTCCTGTCACCTGTACTCCACTCACCATTGCAGGGAGAAAAACATTTACCTTTTTAATCTTTGATGGAATACTGTAATACTTCTTATTTCCATCTTTTGAATATCCCCGCACACTCAAATAGTAAGTACCCTTCTTTACATTTTTAAAAGTAACATTTATGGTACTCTTGTCTTTCAGTTCGTATTTTTTTATACTCGGAACAAACTGAGAAACCTTCAATCCATTCCTACCATAATCATCATAATAAAGAAATTCTTCTTCCGGTTTGATTCCAAGTATATAATCGTATGCATATGCGTGTTTATCCAGTTTTTTCAAAGTCACCGTTACTGTTGAACCCTTTACAATAACGTTGGTGATTTCCGGCAGCGCAGGTGTATTTACTTTAACCGTTGCTTTTTTCGGAGGACTCCATATTGTCCATGTTTTATCTTTTTTTAAGCCCCGGACTCTGATATAATAATCTCCTGCTTCCGAAAGATATGGAATTTCTACGACAGCATCCTTCATTTCAAAAGTTCGTATACTTTCTTCCCAAGTAGCAATCAAAGTACCAGGTATCAGTAACTCCACATCCTCTCCTTCATATGGCTCACCTTCTGCAACCTGATCCACTCTGTATTCATACTTCATAATATCAGTATTTTTTCCGGCGACAGATACATTGATTACATTTCCTGCCACAACTGGTTTATTCAATTTAAGCACGGAAGTTTCTGCTGTCTTCCCGTTACTTCTGAACTTAATTCCCATGGAAGAAGCATAAGCCTCTGCATAAGAACTCATCTCTCCAATAATCGTTATACTGTCTTCAATTCCCCAAAAAGCGGTTGCAGATATCTCCTTCACATTGGAAGGAATATAAAGTTCTTTCAAGCTGTAACAATTCTTAAATGCACCGTCATCAATTGCTTCAACACCTGTTCCTATTTCCACTTTCTTCAGATTCGGACAATCACTGTAATCACTGGCTTCTATGCGGCGATAGCCATTCCCTGTATGCACATATTCCAGATTTTTACAATCACTTGCTATAAACTCCCCATCAATCTTTGTAATATGATCCGGAATAATAAGTTCACGAAGCATGGTACAGCGGAACATGCACAGATCGAAGCTTCCTATTATCTGTATTGTATCCGGAAATTCTACTCTCTCAATATCTTTTTTTGCCGCTATAAACTCAGTTACCGGTGTACCGTACAGCCCTCTTTTTACAGAAACAGCCCCTCTTAGTCCTTCAGCAAAATAATAAGGTTTGGGCCACTTAAAACCAGCCCAATACGAAACATTATCGACCTCTACTTCCTCATCACCATCTTCATTTACGGGACGTTCTCTTACTACCAGATTTATTTTTTCATTATCCTTAAGGTCATTGTAAATATAGGTGTAGCGATAGCACTCAACGGTAAGCCCCTTACAGCCATCGAAGATATTTTTTCCCACCTCAAAGAAGGCTGATTCTACAGATACTTTTTTTAATTTCGTACAATTCTGAAAAGCTTTGTCTGCTACAGAGTATACAAACAAGTCTTTCGTTCCGTCACTGACGTATTCTTTCAGCGTAAGATCCTCAGGCACTTCCTCTGTGTAGCCTACAATTCCACAGGTATCCCTTCCGGTATCTTTGCGGTATATTACTCCTTCGTAAACAAACTGATTCGAAGACAACTCTGTTTCCGCTGAAACAACAGGCTCTGAAGTCATATCCGGCACTTCCGATACGGATTCTGTTCCTACTCCGTCATCAAAAACATTCTCCAGCAAATCTTCTTCCACAAACGAATCTGCACTCCCGTCTGCCTGTCCAACTTCACCGCCATCTGTAAATGCTTCACTTCCGAATGCAGAAACAGGTGTCAAAGACATTGTCATTGCAAGTACCGTTACAAGAAAGGTTCTTTCCCACTTTTTTCTCAACATACTTTTGCTCCTTTCTGAAAATTATTCAGGGATTTTCTAATTACCCACCTCTTAATATCAAATAGTTACAGATTACATCTTTTCCCTCCTCTACTCCTTTATCAATTCATATGTGTTATATAGATATTATATATATATATATCACCTTATGAGTATCATGTCAACATAGTATTTGTTTATTTATAATTATCTCAAACTTCGCACTTGAATAAGTGCTTGAAAATTCAATAAATACTGGCAATAAAATAGCATGAAACCATCTGGTTTGGTATAATTGAGTTGTCCAAAAACAATTAAAACCGGAGGCTCATGCTATGAATAAAAGTATAACACAAGCAAACCAAAATGATAAGCAGATTTCTAAATCTATCAAAAGATTTTTTATAAGATTCCATATTTCTTCAGCATTAAAAGCATCCAATGCATATAAGAAAAAAGGAATTCCTGTTGTCGAAGTTTTTCAGTATCTTTTTTTGCTGATTTTCTCTAACAGAAGTATGTACATGAGCCTGATTACCGGACGAAATACTCCTGGTTTTGCAAAGGATACTGTGTACCGCTTCATGAAGATGATCAAAATTAATTGGATTCGCTTTACGACTCTGTTAGCTTCCCGAATCATTAAGGATGCTATTTTACCTTTGGATTCTAAGGAACATACAAATGTACTGATTATTGATGATTCCATGTTCGAACGCAATCGTTCCAAGAAAGTAGAACTTCTTGCCAAGGCTTATGACCACGCAAATCACAGATACCGTTTCGGATTCCGTATGCTTACGCTTGGATGGTCAGACGGAAGCACATTTCTCCCCGTCAACAGCGTTCTTCTCTCATCTGAAAACAAAAAGAACAGAGTCAATGAAGCGGCAGATGTTGACAAACGGACCGTCGGATACAAACGAAGAATGCTTTCCATGCAAAAAGGAACACAGGCGATGCTTGAACTCTTAAAAATCGCTAAAAAAGTTGCTATTCCAGCCAAATACGTTCTTTTTGACAGTTGGTTTTCTTCTCCAAGTACGCTCCATGCTGTGAAATCAATCGGTTATGATGTCATTGGCATGGTAAAAAAGACACCCAAAATGTTCTTTCGGTACAATGGTAAAGATATGTCTCTTACCACAATCTACAACCAGAATAAAAAGAGGCGCGGTCGTTCCCGATACCTGCTTTCTGTGTTGGTTGATGTTGTAAAGGATGGGAAAGTCATTCCGGCTAAAGTTGTGTACGTCCGTAACAGGAATAAGCGAAAGGAATATTTATGCCTTATCTCTACAGATACAACCCTGGATGAAAATGAAATCATCCGTATTTATGGTAAGCGCTGGGATATCGAAGTTTTCTTCAAGATATGCAAAAGCTATCTGAACCTCAGCAGGGAATGTAACTCCTTATCTTACGATGCAATGACTGCTCACACAGCAGTTGTTTTTACTCGATATATGATACTTTCTCTGGAAAGCCGGGAATCCAACGACAACCGTTCATTGGGTGAACTTTTTTTATACTTTTCTGACGAAATGTCTGACATTACATGGATACAGGCATTTCAAATGCTGCTTCAAATGTTCCGAACCATGCTTAGCGACAACACTGAACTGTCTGAAGAAAAAATCAATGATCTGGTTGATACATTTATGAACACATTACCTGCATTATTGAAATCACAGCTTCAAGCAGCATAGCAGCGGAACTTTGACAACTGAATAACTGCCAGGTATTGAATTTTCAAGGTGCATAGGCAAAAAACATGTGCGAAGTTTGAGTAATTATTTTATAATTGTTTCGTAACATTTTATTTTTGCTTAATTAATATTATTCAATCAGAAGTAAGACAAATTCGCCAAAAACAAATTCTTCCTTTATCCGGCGGGTTTCCTATGATTCCTTTGCCCTTGTAGCTGACCCATCGTTGGAAGTCGGTTATCTGGTTGCCCTTCCGCGGATGCAGTATTATGAGAAGCTGTCTCGCCAGATCTATCAGGTACTTCTAAATATTTCTATAATGTATTTTTATGAAGAATTATAGAATAAATCCAAAGAGACCATTTGTCTCTTTTGGTCTCTTTTCTGTCTCTTTTTTAAACCTAGTACATCGTTTCGTAAATAACTATACCAATCTCGTAGGATGCGGATTCGAGTGTGCTGGTATAAAAACGCAGGCGCCGCGGGCTACGCTGAGGCTTTTAGACCTGTGCAATCGGATTCGCAGACAAGTGAGTGGTATAGTTATTTCGAAAACGATGTATTAGTATTTTCAGGGTTTCTGTACTATAATGAAGATCAGAAAAAGATTATTATATCAAAATACTATTATAGTTTTCTCCCGGAAAATCAAATCATCTTCCATGAACTGGGAAATTCAGGCAGGGACGTTCTGATAATATTATGAAAAAGATGATCGAAGCCCAGGAAAGACAGATGTCCAGTGGTTCTCAGGGTGGACAGTACTAATCAGATAAGAACCTCATAGTTGAGGAACTGACGAAAGAAAACCGATGGTGATGATTGAAAAACAACAGTCAAAGCCATCGGTTTTATTTTTAGGCATTTATTTTGTTTGTGTCTTTTTCATACAGAAATTCTTCCGGTAATGTAACCTTAAAGTCCCTGGCCAGTGCACGGAAATTATCAGGTGTGATAGTCTGGAGCTTTGTCGGTGACATGGACAGGATCTTTACCAGGATCTCCGCAGATTTCTCTACTGTATGAAGCAGACCGAAGGTAAGGTCAAAATCCTCGCCGGAACAGAACATTCCATGATGTGCCCAGATAACAACATCATATTTTTTCATTAACTCAGCCGTTTTTACTGCAATCTCCCGTCCGCCCGGAACCATCCATCCTACTACACCAACACCATCCGGAAATACTACCGGACACTCTGTGGCAGATTCCCATAGTTCTCTGGTAAATACTTTATCATCCAGAGGCAGCACAAAAGTCAGGGCAATGGTATTCGTTGTATGGGCATGATAAATAACACGATGCTTGCCATTTGTCAGTTTCTTTTTTACCTCATGATTCATCAGATGGGTAGGTAACTCACTGGTAGGTCTGCCGCCTTCTACCAGTCCCCAGCGTACTCTGTAATTAACACCCTTATCATCCAGTTCAATAATAGCCAGGCATACCTCCGGATCCTCAATAATATTTCGGAAATATTTACCACTTCCCGTTACCAGGAAAAACTCTCCTGCCAGTCCCGGTACTTCTGTTCCAATAGGTTTCCATTCTCCGTTCTCATTCAGACGGGGACGAATCATCTCAACTTCCTCAGGTTTCAGACGATAGCTCAGATTACCACCATTTCTCTCATGCCAGCCTTGCAGGTAGCCATCGTTTGCCATTTTGATAAATCCCCGTACAAATTTTGAATCCAAAATTTTCATGATCCTTTCCTCCGCTCTTCATCCATCATATAATAATTTACTTGTTTTGATGCTGTTGTTTTATACCGTTGTTCAAATGTGGGTTTATTTGGCTTTATTAAGTATAAATTGTTTTTTCTTGCTTACAAGCTTATTATATATGGTTTTATGTGGTTTGTAAAGCGTTTATTTTAAAAATACCTCATGATTCCACATTTATCACGGAAATTCATCACTGTACGTATTTACCTGTAATTGCAAAGCCATGATCCATAGGTCCGCTTCCGGCACCCAGATCCAGCATGGCAGACAGAGCACCTGAAATGTAGTCCTTTGCCCGTTCTACAGAGGTTGGCAGATCATAACCCTTAGCCAGATTAGCTGCAATAGCGGAGGAAAGGGTACATCCGGTTCCATGTGTATTGGGATTATCAATACGTTTTCCCTCAAACCAACGATAGCCGTCTTTAAAGTACAGCAGATCATTGGCATCATTTAGCTGATGCCCACCTTTACATAAAACAGCACACTGATACTGCTGTGCAATCTGCCTGGCTGCTTCAATCATATCTTCCCCAGTACAGATTTTCATGCCGGTAAGCACTTCTGCCTCCGGGATATTAGGAGTCAGAACAGCTGCCAGGGGAAATAGCTCCTGTTTCAGAGTATCAACCGCATCCTCACTGATCAGTCTTGCACCGCTGGTTGCTACCATAACAGGGTCTACTACAATATTCCGGGCCTGATACTCTTTCAGCTTCCGGGCTATTACAGAAATCAGTTCACGATCTGATACCATTCCGATTTTCACTGCATCAGGAAAGATATCTGTAAACACACTGTCCAGCTCCTGTGCCAGAAACTCCGGTGTTGCATTGAAAATAGCGGATACACCTGTGGTATTCTGAGCTGTCAGTGCAGTGATCGCACTCATGGCATAAACACCGTTTGCCATCATGGTCTTAATATCTGCCTGGATACCGGCACCTCCGCTGGAATCACTTCCTGCAATTGTTAAAGCTGTTTTTCTCATTTTCATCTTTCCTGCCTTTAATTATTCTTCTCTTCTGTTATCTCTGCTGCAAGCATCCTGCAGGTTTCATTTTTCAGGCTTTCTGCTGCCTTCTTTATATCACTCTGGGCGTAAATAGCACTGATCACTGCAATTCCGCAGATGCCGCTTCCAGCCAGTTCTCTTACATTTTCCTCAGTGATGCCGCCAATGGCAATAACCGGAATGGAAACTGCCCTGCAGATATCCTTCAATGTATCAAAAGATATTTCCTTGGCATCCGCCTTGGAATCTGTGTGAAATACAGCTCCTACTCCCAGGTAATCTGCGCCTCGCTCCTGGGCAAGAACTGCCTGCTCTACTGTCTTGGCTGTAACCCCGATAATTTTATCCGGCCCCAGCTTGGCCCGTACATCACCTGCCTCCATATCGCTCTGTCCCACGTGAACACCATCTGCGTTGATGGCAGCAGCAATATCCACATTATCATTTATTACAAAGGGAACCTGATATTCCCTGCAAAGCTTCTGCAGTTCTCTGGCTTCTTCCAGAAAATGTTCTTCATCCAGTTCTTTTTCCCGAAGCTGTAAAAAGGTTACACCGCCTTCCAGACTTTCTTTTACTACGGAATACAGGGTGCGTCCATTTAACCAGTGGCTGTCTGTAATAGCATACAGCTGCAGATTTTTTCTGTCTGCGTTTGTTTTTCTTTCCAAAATAATGATCTCCTTATGGTTTTATTTTCAGATTTCTCAGATACTCTTTTTTTTCAAGCGAAATTCTCCTGCTCTCCAGTGCTTTCTGGATTGCTTTATTATGGGTCCATGGCTCCAGGATCTGCTTTTGTATGTAAGGAAGCGTTACTTCATACTGCTTCACCAACGCAATGCTGAAATACCATGCAACTGCCATTTTCACATAAAATTTTTCAGACTCTGTGTTTGCAACAAGTGAAAGCATTTCCGGGTCAAAGGCATCATCCAGATAGAAGCCAAGTAAAGTTACGATTCCAAATCGGACGGTATATTCATGATCACTTTGAAGCCATTTTTTTATCCTTTCATATATATAAGGCAAATGTTTTCTGAAGATTTTAGGGGACAGCATATCACAGGTTGCCCAGTTATCTACATAGGGCAAAAAACGCTCCAACTCTGCCAAAAAAGTCTCTATATCTTCAGGATAAAGCAAAGACAACAAAGCACCATGAAGGTTATTTTCTTCATAATAATCATGAGGCAGTTTTTGTATAAATTCTTTTGCTTCCGGCATTTGAAATATTTTTTTGGCATAACTTCGCAGATCTGGGGTGCGTACGCCGATGATCCTGTCACAGGAAATATTGGGCATTAATTTTGCCTGGAATACCCGATAGCCCTCATCCTGTAATTCAAATAATCCACTGGTAATCATACTGTCATTCATATTTATTCCTGCCTTCACAAACATTTATTTCATATTACCTGATACATTATACCTTACTGTCATAAAAATAGCCAGTCCCATTTTTTGTGTATTATATACAAATATCCCGAAACAATTATTTGATATTTATATATTATACTGGAAATTTTCAGATAGTAGTGTTATAATATTCACATGCAAAAAACTTCACAAAGGAGGGGTTGACTATGAGTAAACGTGTGATTACCATCAACAGAATGCTTGGCAGTAACGGACGACTGATCGGCAGGGCTTTAGCAGATGAGCTGGGATTTGCTTTTTATGATAGAGAGCTGATCGATATTGCTGCAAAAAAAGAAAATATCCCCCATGACCTGCTTGAAAAGGTGGATGAAAAAAGAGGCAGCCAATGGCGTTTTCCTATTGACCATGAACTGCAGCTGGACAGTGAATTTCATTTTGTTCCCATGAATGATATACTCTTTGATCTGCAGCGTAAGATCATCCTGGAGGCAGCCCAGAAGGAGGATTGTGTCATTGTAGGCAGATGTGCCAATCATATCCTGCAGGATAATTGTCTCAGTGTATTTATTTATGCTCCTTATGATTACCGTGTCCAGACCGTAATAGAACGTACAGGCCGTGAAGAAAAAAGTGTTCAGAAGCTGGTCAAGAAAGTAGACAAGGAACGTCGCACCTACTATGAATATTTTACTGACAGAAAATGGACAGATTTGTCCCAGTATCATCTTTCCATTGACAGCAGTAAATTTGATCAGGATACTATTGTAAAAATGATCAAGCTTGGTCTGTAAATGCCAGCTGACAGCATTTTACATTCCATAGCCAAAATAAAACAGGCAGAAGGAATTTCCTTACCGGAAATTCTTTCTGCCTGTTTTTATACTTATAATCATTCTTCTGTTGTTTCTATTTATCATAGCATTATGCTTATCACATTTCACTTACAGAAGACAGTATTTTTCTTAATTTGCTGCCATAATCCTTTCCAGCTGCCCAGCCGCCGCCATAGGGATTTTCCTGGATACCCAGCCACTCCACATAAGGAGCAGTTTCTCTGGTTACATAGTCAAAGCGCTCATCTACGCATTCCTGATTCAAAGCTTCGGAGGATGCATAAGCCTTCAGATGCTGTACCTGTGCCCGCAGTCCTGTACGGACGTCAGGGAAAGAATTTCCCTTCACTCTGTTTCCGGTTGTTCCCAGTCCTGCAAAATTAAACTGGGTAATCTCAGAATCGCCACCATAAGACAGCCATCCGGTTTCCAGCATGGATTGTGCGAATACCACCTCTCCACGGACATTTTCAGCATTAGCTTCCTCAATGATAATATTACAGAAAGTCTCAATATCCGGTGCCCCACCTGCCCCCAGTGCCTCCTCAGGATAAGGAATACCCTGCTCATTATACAGAGAACACATGGCATCTGCTGTTACAGTGGTTCCACCCATAATCGTATAATACCCATAGGTGTTATCTGTGGGATCCTCATTGGAAATCACTGTATCTGAGGATTCCTCCAGATATTCAGGCTTTGATATCTGTCCTTCCCCTGAATGATCCGGTTCCTGACTGTTATCCGATAGTGTCTGATCCTGCCCGGCACTTACGAAAGCAGGTGCCCCGAACATCAGGGCACCTGTCATTGTCATAAGCAGCCAGAAATATTTTCCCAGCACTTTTTTCATCTTATGCGTTTACCTTTCTCATTGCAGCTTCTACTACATGACCAACCAGTACAGAAGTTGTAACACTTCCAACACCGCCAGGTACAGGTGTAATAGCATCTACAATAGGCTCTACTGCTGCGTAGTCAACATCACCACAGAGTTTGCCTTCTGCATTTACGTTAATACCTACATCGATAATTGTCTGGCCTTCTTTTACATATTCAGCACCAACAACACCTGCACGGCCTGCTGCTACAATAATGATATCTGCTTCACGTGCTACAGACGGCATATCTACAGTTCTTGTATGGCAGATTGTAACAGTTGCGTTTTTCTTAACCAGCATCATTGCTGCAGGTTTACCAACAACAAGGCTTCTTCCGATCACTACTGCCTTTTTGCCTGTGCAGTCAATTCCGTAGTGGTCAAGGATTTCCATACAAGCCTGTGGTGTACATGGCGGAAAACCGATCTTTTTGCCTGTGAATACACCGGACATGGAAAGGTCTGTCATACAGTCAACGTCTTTTTCAGGAGCAAGTGCATTCTCGATCACTGCCTGATCCAGATGTTTTGGAAGCGGACGAAATAATAATACGCCGTGAATGCTGTCATCTTTGTTTACTTTATCGATTGTTGCAAGAAGTTCTTCCTGGGAAACATCTTCCGGAAGTAAGATTTTCTCACATGCAACGCCTAAAGTTTCGCAGCGTTTTGTTGCTCCTCTTTCATAGGAGATATCGCTTGGGTTTTCACCAACACGGATGATGCAGAGGGTAGGATTTACTCCTTTTCCCTGAAGCTCTGCTACGTTTGCTTTGATTTTCTCGTTTAATGCTGCTGTTACTTCTTTACCTAATAACTGCTTAGCCATTGATTATTTCCTCCCAAATTGCACTCATTTTTCAAAAACTATTATTTCAGTCTGCCAAGTACGCTGTTAAATGTGTCATCTGCGATCTTTGTATATTTTTCAAGCATGGCATCTGCTTTTCTGTTTAATTCTTCTGCATACTCTCTGTCAGCCATGGATTTTGTGTTGATGTATACGTTCAGGCTGGCACCCTGTAATGCTGCCTTACAGAAAGCTGCACCAACACCTGCATCACTGATAGCAAGCTTGGAGCCCTTTGCGCCGAATTCTACGATCAGCTCGATTGCTTCACAGCATTTCTCCATGATTTCCATAGGAACGGAGCAGGCATCTTTTAATACGATCTCCATGACTCTTGCTTTCTCAGCTTTTTCTTCCTCTGTCTCTTTTGGCATTCCATATGCTTTGGATAATGGTTCGAATACTTCAGCATCACGTTCGATCAGACGAAGGAAATCCTTCTGAAGCTGATCACATTTTGCTTTTAATTCGTACATTTCTTCTTCAACATCCGCATATTTCTTTTTTCCTACAGTAAGGCTTCCTACCATATTGCCAAGAGCTGTTCCTACAGCACCAACCAGTGCAGATGCACCGCCGCCGCCCGGAACCGGAGCTTTGGAAGCTAATACTTCAACGAATTCTGTACATGTACTTGTTGAAAATCCCATCTTTTTTCTCCTGTTTCATATAAATTTTGGCTTTAAAAATTCTTGTTCTCCTGTATCATAATGCTGATACCACAGCTTATTTTAATACACCCAGATAAGCCTTGAGAGAACCGATGATCACATCTCCCATTACCGCCATATCCTCAGCCTGGAAGGATACAGGGAAATTATCTGAAAAAAGGATCTGTGAAGAAGGTGGAAATTCCTCATCCCCTTCCCAGAGGATCATCTGTATTTTATAATCCGGGAAAATTTCTACTTCATAGGCAATATCTCCATGTTTCACTGAAACAGCTTTGATATGCTCCATGATCGCCTTGAAATCTCCCAGACGATTTCCATAGGAAAATGCCAGACGTTTGATGCATCTGCCGTCAAACTGTCTTAAATATACTTCTCCCCATGGCATCTCACGGTATGTCTTAAATTTTCCGGAGCTCTCAGATTTCACACCGTTTAAAAGAAAACGGATAGTCAGGATTCTGGCATAGATCATGTTCTCCAGGGGATAAAAGCCCTTATCATCCGGAGTATGTGTTACTTCAAAATCCGGCCATGTAATCTGATACTGTGTTCCAAGAAAAGTTAAAGTAAGTTTTTTTGTTTCTTCATCGTAAGGAATAGACAGTCTGGAAGCAATTTCCTTCGGATCTGCAGCTGCAAACTCCTGAGTATAATGCTCCCATGGCATTCTTTCCTTACTGTCTTTTTCATAATTTAAGTCATTTAAGCTAAATGCCATATAAATCTCCATAAGCAGGGCAGATCAAAGGAATCTAAAGATCTGTCCTGTTATTTTTATTTCTCTAGATATTCATAATTTCTCATAGTCAAGCGGATATTCGCAATCCGCTTCGCTACTTGCTCATAACCGAATAACTGCTCCGCAGTTTATCAGAATCATCAGCGGTTCTGGATCTCTTCCATTACAGTTGGGAACATACCTGTATCTGTATGAGGAATGAAACATGCACCAACAAATTCATCCATATAGATCGGCACTGTAGAAAGTTCCATATATGTCATATTGGAAGCAAGTTCATAAGTCTTCTTCTCTGCCGGTGTTGACAGAAGCATCAGATAGGCACCTGTCAGAGAGGAGTTACCAATGTAGTGGAATTTCTCAATGGGGATATCCGGGAACATACCGATGTTGACTGCATTCTGCATGTTGATACCGCTTCCGATACCGCCTGCAACATACACATCATCGATCATGCTCACATCGAAGTCCAGAGAAGTAAGCATTGTACGGATTGCTGAGAAGATGGCACCTTTGGCACGGATGAAGTTATCAATATCAACTTCTGTGATCTCAACATCTTTTACAGAACCTGCCTCTTCCTCAAATGCCAGGACATAGCTGCCCATTCCGTATTTGTCATGTTTGATTCTCTTTCCTTCACGGATAAATTTACCTTTGGGGTTGATGATTCCGCAGATATAAAGTTCACTGATCACATCGATGATACCGGATCCGCATAAACCTACAGGTTTGGTTCCCGGATCACCTACGATCTTGTAGGTGGGCTCCATAGTCTCTTTGTCAATGGTACATGCTTCGATGGCTCCATCTGTGGCACGCATACCACAGCTAATGTCACCACCTTCAAAGGCAGGACCTGCAGAACATGCACAGCTCATCATAAAGTCTGAGTTTCCAAATACAAGCTCTCCGTTTGTACCAAGGTCGATAAACAGTGAAAACTCCGGCCTGTTCCAGATCTGGCTGACCAGGGTTCCGGCTGTAATATCGCCGCCTACATAGCTTCCGATATTCGGCGCCATAATAATATGAGCGTCTTTATTAATATCAATTCCCACATCAGAAGCAAAGAGAGAATTGGTCTTAAAGAATGCAGGGATATATGGTTCTGTACGTAATGGATCAGAATTAATTCCTGCAAACAGATGATTCATAGTTGTATTAGATGCCACGCACATTCTGTATATGCGGTTTTTAGGGAATTTGGCACTTTTGCACATCTCGTTGATCATCGGATTGATGGTTTCTTTGATCACAGCATCCTGCAGCTTTTGCTGGCCGCCCGGTTTCTGTGATTCTACAATTCGGTTAATAACGTCTGCACCAAAACGAATCTGCCCGTTTCCGGCAGAACTCTTTGCCAGAATTTCACCGTTTTCCATATTGATCAGTACAGCGGAAACAGTTGTTGTACCAATATCAATTGCCAGACCACCGATTACTACATCTTCGTCTTTACCGAAGATATCATACACAAACATATCGTCAGAAGTAGCGCGGATCACACATTTTACTGAAAAATTACTCTCTCTCAATACATCCGGAAGCTTTTTCAGAACTGCATAAGGGATTCTGACTCTGCTGATATTCAGATACTTCCGCAGTGCTCTTGTAAGTCTCTCGTTATCCGGCATTGTGTCGTCCAGAGACGGAGGATCCATTGTGACATCCACAACCTCCAGACTGTTTTTCAATTCGATGCCTGCAAGTTCTACATCTCTTTTGGCATTTTCAAAAATGGCTATTTCCTCTTTAGAGCTTAAATCAGCTACTTTCATTCTGCTCTTATAGGCAGATGCAATATCAGGTACCAGCACATCTACATCAGCACTGATTTTACTGCAGCAGGCAAGGCGCCATCCTTCCTGATATTCCTCATCAGAAATATGTAATGTCTTTTTGCTTTCCAGTTCTCCGCTCTTTAACTGGACACGGCATTTTCCACAGGCTCCGTTTCCGGAACAGGGTGCATCGATGGCCACATTGGCTCCACGAGCTACCTCAAGTAAATTATCCCCCGCATTGGCAAACGATTCTACCACACTGCCATTTTCGAATGAAAATGTTACCTTAAACATTCGGCAACCACCTTTCTCATAGTCGTTAATAGCCTGTAATAAAACAAGGGCTGAAGACCGAAGCCTTCAGCCCCCATAATTATGTATTCAATTAAATACGCTTTTCGGATAATACTGATTAGATTTCCAGATAGGAATCTGCATACAGTGTATTGCCTTTGAATACATCACAGGATTTAATAGTTTCCATCAGACGAAGGTCGTTAGGGTTAACGATCGCAGATGTAAGACCGTTCATCATAGCCATTGCTACAAGAGCAGAGTCCATGATCGGACGGATATGTTTTGGCATACCGTTACTGTTGTTAGAAAGACCACCTGTGGAGTTCAGTCCCATTTCAGAGAACATTTTGATTGCTTCAAGAACTTCCATCTGTTTGTCCTGCATTCCTTTTACAACCAGGAATAACGGGTCAAACCAGAGATCTTCAGCTTCCATACCAAGAGACATACCTCTTTCAAGCATGTTCTGGCAGTGCATCATACGTTCATCATTGTCTGCTGCTACCATACCGGAAGAGCAAAGTGCGATACAGATGGCATCGTTTGCTGCTGCAAGGTCGATATTTGTGATTCTGTCACCAGCATCAGCAGAGTTAACGATCGGTTTTCCTTTTGCTCTGTTATATACAGAGATACCAGCTTCAATAGCTTTCTTGTTTGTTGTATCCAGTGCAAGCGGAACATTGTCAAACTCTGACTGAAGGAGCTGTACTGCCCATTTCATCAGATCTTCTCCGTCGTTCTCAGCAGGTCCGATGTTTACATCAAGGTAAGTAGCACCAGCGTCAAGCTGCTGTTTTGCTCTTTTGATGATCGGCTCTGGATCTCTTTCTGTAAATGCTTTGTTTACTGCAGGTGCAGTAGTGGAAAGTCTTTCTCCGATTGTTACAAATTTTGCCATAACCGTGTTCTCCTTTTTATTTATTTACACAGGATATAACCTGTATGCTTCTTATTAAATGCCAGACCGGTTCCATGACCGGTCCGGCATCTCACACCGATTAGATCTGACCGTCTGCCTGCATATCCTTTAAGAATTTAACAAGCTGTACAGCTTCTCTTGGTCCAACGATGATTTCCCATCCAGGAAGTTTTGCTTCAAGATCACCCTTAAGAACTGCTACCTTACCTGGGATAATAAGCTTTCTGGATTTTACCTTAGGCTCAACATTTTCTTTGATGTAAGCGGAAATGCTGTTGCCGGAGAATTTACCAGCTGCCCAGGATGTCAGTACGGAAAGTCCGCCTGCATCATTGATTACCAGGTTAAGCGGAACACCGGAACGCTCCAGCTCGCCGGATACAACGAAATATGTAAGAGCAAAGTCTACAGTAGTAACTACTACAGAATTCTCATCAGCACCATTTAATGGATAGATGCCTGGCTCAACTTTCATTGGCTTCTGTGGGTCAGTATAAACGTTCTGACGCAGACCATATAACGGAAGAGCTTCTGCATATGTCATCTGCTCCATAACGATGATAGAACCATATTTCATTGTAAACATAGATGCTAAAGCTGCCTGTAAGTGAAGGTCACCTTTTGCAATCTTAACAAGGTTTACGATAGATGGATAACCAAATGTTCTGTCCTGATCTTTCAGAGCTGCACGACGAACCTGTACAGTGTTTGCAAAGGTTTCTTTGATGTCAGCACCTGTTGTATCAAGAACAAGGTTCTTGTTTCCAAGTTTTTCAAGAGCTGCTGTTGTATCATATAATTCATTTAAGTCTTTACCGGATACACCGAGAACAACACCTGCTTCTGTAGCAACTGCGTTCATTGCTTCATAGTTGGAAGCATCAGCACCGTTTAAGACCGGTTTGCTGTCTTTGCATACTGCAAGAGCTGCTTTTGCGATTTCAGGATCTTTACATCCAAGAACTAAAGTTCTTCCAAGACCTGCTGCTTTTTCTACAAGTGCAGTATATTTAGCTGCATCTGCGCCTTCGCCACAGTTTACATATACAAGTTCAGCGTACATTCTTTCACCGATACGGTCATAATCTACCTTCGGGATTTCTGCAAGCTTTGCCTCTACTGCAGCATCATCCATATCTGTGCACAGAGCTACTGCATATCTTGGCTTGCTTACAAATGTTTTTTCATGTCTGAATAATACTGTTTCTCCACCCAGAGTGTGCTCTTCTGCACCAGTACCAATTTTGATTGTCTTCATTGGCGGAGCAGTTGCCTCGGAAAGAGATGCTAAAGCTTCCTCAGACATATGCGGACATTGTTCGATTTTCATAGCGCCCTGAGCAACTTTCATAGAGAAAGCCATACATGTTGGGCATCCGCATTCCTTACAGTTTTTCTTTGGTGTTAATTTAAAGATCTGAATACCATTCAGTGCCATTTTATTTGTTCCTCCTATTCAATTACGCAAGTGCTTTGATCATTCTGGAAATAGTTGCAACAGCTTCAGGATGTCTTAAGATGACTGCATCAGATCCGGCTGCAAGGTCAGCAGCAGCTGTCATAACTTCCATATCGATTCCACGCTCTTCTTCCGGTCCCCATTCAGGCATGTCAGCTTCAGAAGCTGTAGCTTCTTTTACGCCCCATGTCTCAGCGGATACCGGTGTAATGATAGGCATCTGCAGCATGTTATCATTCTGAGATAAAGCTGCACCTTTGATACGGTCCATTGTAGATACAACGTACTCATATCCATATCCGGCAGCAGCACTGCCGATATTCATAACGATCTTCTGTGCGTTAACGCCTAACTGAGTAGTTACAACGTTAAGCTGTTTAGCAAGGTTGATATCTACGGCAGATTCTGCACCTACGATCTGATCGTAAGCAAGTCCTGCTGCAGCACCGATTGCTTTGTAGTTTTCTTCTTTTTCAGAAAGGATCAATACATTTCTTCCCTGAAGAGCTTCAGCTACTTTTGGAAGAAGTTCAGCGTCTTTTTCTACGTTCTTGCATCCTTCTACTACTAATGGTGTATCAATGGAATCTGCAACGTCTTTTACAACTGCAATAAGTTCATCAACAGATTTGTTTACACCGTTCGGATCTCCGCCTTCAAGGATAAGCGCTACAAAATCAGCACCTTCCATAGCTGCTGCTTTTTTAGCCATTTCTCCAATTGTGGAAGCTCCGTCATAGTATGCTTTGATACCTTCGGATACAACATTCTCAAGACCCATATCAGAAATTTCCACACCGATCTTAGGTGCGTTTTCTGATGGTGCATCAAAAGAATAAAATGGATAAGTAGAGTCTCCGCCGATTGTTACAGTCTTATCTCCGCTGCCAATGGTGACTGTATTAATCTTTGCATTGAATTTCTGAAGTTTCTGATTAAACGGCATTTTTTTGGCCTCCTTAAAAAAATTACTGTGTGTATGTATCTTTTCGCAGACTTACACATTCTGTCGAATGTAGTATACAACATTATCATACTTATTGACAAGAGCAGGATGTTATGTTTTGTTAAAAATGCGACAATCTTTATACTGTATCTATGAATATAGCAACTGATCCTACATTTATCGCTGACCGGCCATACACTCCGCACATATTACCGGGCAGCATATATTACATCCATACCTTATCTTTACGAAATATAAGTGCTGTACTTTCACACGATCACAATATTGTCCGTCTTTGAACATAATATACTATGGTTTTTATATATACGCTGTTTAGCGTTTAAACCCGGAGGCTTTCAATAAGCCTCCGCATGACTCACATAATACCTCCGGGAAAACCACCATGCTTTACATCATCGGATCAAGACCTAATGCCGGATGTCCTTTCTCTGTAAGGAAACCAACCAGTGTTTCTGGATCAGTTGCAATTGTCTCATCACCGATCATATCTGTAAAGTTTTCAATTCCGTAGAGTTCTTTTGCTGTGTTGTTAAGACGCTCAGCAACAAACTCTTTCAGTTCTTTTGGCATCCATACGATACGTTCGATACCGCCTTCTGCCTTCATGAACTTCTTGGAGCTGATGAAATGTTTACCATGTCCCATGAAACCAGGTGTCTGAACACCACCACCTGTCATGGATGCCATTTCTGAGAATGTCATTCCAAGAGGTGTCATGCCTGCATACTCACGGTTAGCGATAACAACACCATTGGAGAATGGCTCGATACCGCAGATACACTCGAAGCATCCGCATGATGTCATAGGATCCTGCATGATAGAGTACAGTGTAACGTGCTCTAATGCACCCTGTGAGAATTTCTTAACAGCTTCATCTACGTCTTCATAAGAACCAAGGTTCTCATCAATAGGTCTTTCTTTTGTAATTACCTGGCAAGGTCCGTTTGGATCCAGCTCGTTGGTAGCTTTTGCATCCAGCCATGAAACGGCACCGCAAAGTCCAAGTCTCTCAGGTGTAACAACACATACGTGAGACGGGGAGAATGCCTGGCAGAGGATACAGCTGTAATATACATCTACAGATTCGTCTGTCAGAGTATTCAGACGGTCATCACGTTTCTCGAAGATCGGGATAGCAACCTCATGACGGATTCTTGTACACTCAGCAGGATCTGTATAAATAGTAACTTCACATTTATCAACAACTGCGTCAAATTCGTTCTTAACCTGTGTATAGAGAACTTCACCGATATGTTTGATCTTGAAGCCTGCAGCAAATGCATCTTTGCTGATACGGATTCTCTGCATATCTCTCTGTCCTGTGTGGTATACACCTTCGATACAGTTGATGTAGTTATGGAACTTACGCTCGATAACAGGTTCAAAGTCAGGCTGCATGTTCTTGCCGGCAACTTTAACAACATATGCAATGCTGTTCTTGCTTCCTAATTCCATGTCGTCTACTTCAGGACCAACAACTGTGATCTTATGGTCTTCTACTTCGCTTGATTCGCATGTATGTACAAGCTCTGCACAGTCTACACGGGAACCGTCAAATTCAACCTGCATGTCTTTACGACGGATGATCTCACCTTCGAATGCAGATGCGAAAGCAACCGGGATATCAATGTTTGTAATTTTAATCTTGATGTCACGTGCTTCCAGAGAAGTTGCATTCCATTTGGAGATGTCTTTCTGGCAGATCAGGCTCTTCGGTACTCTTGCAACATCTTCCTGGTTTGTGATAACCGGGAATCCAAGAGCGATAGCGCCTGCACCACAAGCTACGATCACATCATTTAACGGTGCAAATGCATTAACAAATGCAGGTACACGTTTCATTGTGTAATCCATCAGAGTTGCAGCATCACCTGGTTTTACGTTACCGAAGATAAGAGCTGCACGAAGTGCTACAGATACTACATGGATAACTGCTGTAACGTCTTTTCCAAGCGGGATAACACGTACATTAGCACCTGTCTTGTATCCAACTTCCTCTAACTGGTCAATAACGTCACCAACCAGAGTGATCAGGATACCCTGAGACTGATAGGATTTAACAAGGTCTGCTGCTTCCTGAGCGGAAGGAGCTTTTCCAAGGATAACTGCTACACCTGGGATATCGCCTGTTACAAGCGGTACACCAAGTTCACGGATCACTGCATCTGCAAGATGTCCGTAGCAAGGAGCTTCATAAGGAACTGCTCCGTCAATATATTTCAGAACTTCGATAAATTCTGCGCAGAGAGCTGTAGCAACACCTGACATAAATACGTCATTTGTTCTTTTTTCTCTTGTCATAAGAGTTTTTACTACTGCAAGAGCATCTTTTAACTCTGCAAGAGTTCCAACCTTTGTTCCTGTTACTGCATAGTAGCATGGTAAGGAATATGCTGTATCAGGGAAGCTGACTGCTTTGTCAGCGCCGTATTTTTCAATTGCCTGGTTGATGGCACCTTCTGTAAGTCCATAAACCGCGTCATTTCCCGCAAAAACACTTTCAAATAAAGTCACTTTGTTTACCTCCTAAATATATGAGATTATTGACGATCTATCTTTTCTTTTATCTTAATGATCTCATCAGTAACTGTTTTGCTGAAGTCATAAGGGGACTTGCCCTGTCTGTCTGCATCAATTACTTCTGTGTTGTAATGGATCATTCCTAAAAGATCTTCCTGTGGAATCCGTTCTCTGATAAAGTTTTCGTCATCCTCGTTGCGTACTTTGTTTGCAACAACCTTTACCTGAGCTACTCCCAGATCCTTTGCCAGACGTTTTACATTCTTGTATGTCTGAACACTTCTTGCACCCGGTTCGATCACTACGATAAATGCGTCCATTCCTTCTGTGGTTCCTCTGCCGAGATGTTCCAGGCCGGCTTCCATATCAAGAATTACCACATCTTCTCTTCTCAGTACCAGATTATTAATAATACGTTTCAGCATTACATGCTCCGGACATACACATCCGCCGCCGCCTGTCTCGACAGTTCCCAGGACAAGGAGACGCACGCCATTGCAGACCTTACCATATTTCTCCGGGATATCGTCTACCTTCGGATTCAGATGATAGAACTGATTTCCCGCAGTGGCACCTGTACGTTCTTCCACAAGCTTACGCATTTTGGAAATTGGTACAATAGAATCCAGTGTTTCTTCATCAAAGCCTAATGCAAGACCAAGATTCGCATCCGGATCCACATCTGCTGCAAGTACCGGTCTTCCCTCTGCTGCATACAACCTGGCCAGCGTTGCTGCAAAAGTAGTTTTGCCTACGCCGCCTTTTCCTGTAACTGCTATTTTCATTTTACGTCATCCACCTTTTATTACATTTTTAAGATCACAGCAGATTAGATTCCTAATGCTGTTCTCTTCTCTTCGATTCTTTCGATCATCAGATCAACTAATTTCTCAATATCTGTTTCTACTGTATAAGCAGCTCCTGTCCATTTTCTTGTTCCCTCTGTAAGAAGCTCTCCCATTTCTGAAGAACCGGAAACATATGGATCAACACCAAGGAATGTATCAATACCGGTACCTACTACATAGTTACCGATGGATACAGCTTTTTCAGACATCCACTCAGGAGCACATCCAACTACAGGAAGCTGATTAATCTGAAGACCTGCATCTTTTGCAAGCTCAGCAGCAAGGATCATCATACGGGAAATATCTACGCATGATCCCATGTGGAGTACCGGTGGGATATCAGCCAGTTCACAGACACGTTTCAGACCTGCACCGCAGAGATCTTTTGCAGATTTGTCCATAAGACCTGCTTTTGCAGCTGCCTGTGCTGAACATCCGGAAGCAATGACAATGATATCATTGGCGATACATTTCTTCATCAGCTCGATATGTGCATAGTCAGGACGGATCTTAGGATTGTTACATCCAACCATAGCAACAGCACCACGGATAACACCAGAAGTAATGCACTCAAGTAATGGTTTTGTTGTTCCTGTCTCATCAACCTGAGAGTTTGTAACACCGTCAAGAACCTTAACGATTGCTTCTACGGAATAACCAACTGTAGCTTTCTGTTTCAGCTGTGGGATATGTACAAGTTCAGGTTTTCTGTTCTTGAAGTTGTCAATAGCCATCTTTACGATTGCTTTTGCATTCTCTCCTGCTGTCTCAGCATTGAATCTGATAAATTCAGCATCAGGCATCTGAGCGATCGGAGAAGTTGTGATAAATTTAGTATGGAAGCATTTGCTTAAAGGTCCTAATGCAGGGAAGATACACTGAACATCTACTACGATCGCTTCGCAGGCACCTGTCAGTACTACATTCTCCTGCTGCAGGAAGTTACCGGCCATCGGAACACCGCGACGCATAGCTACTTCGTTTGAAGTACAGCATACACCGGAAACAGTGATTCCTTTTGCTCCTACAGATTTTGCATAATCGATCATTTCTTTGCTGTCTGCATATTCACAGATCATCTCGGAAAGACTCGGATCATGTCCGTGTACAACGATGTTTACATTCTCTTCAACCATTACACCAAGGTTAGCTTCAGTGTCAATTGGCTTCGGAGTTCCGAATAATACGTCAGAGAACTCTGTTCCCATCATGGAACCGCCCCATCCATCGGCAAGACCGCAGCGGATAGACTGTTTTACAAGAGCTTCCGGAAGAGAAGAGCATCCCATATGAGCCATATGTAAAGAAGTGGAAACTTCACGGTCGATCGCACGTGGTGCAATTTCATTTTCAATCAGTTTCTCTTTCTGTCCTGCAGGCATTCTGTCAAGGAATCTCTGATATCCAAATGGTTTACCATATTCCATCAATCCTGTCTCAGCCATTTCATGAGCCAGATCATAGATATCTTTTCCTTCTGTCTCTACGCCCCATTCTTTTGCGATACGGATCAGTTTCTCAGGATCTTTTACCTGATAGTTTCCGCCGTCTTTTGCACAATATAATGTGTGGCAGATTTCACGACCGTGATCAGAGTGAGTAGCTGCACCACCTGCTGTAAATTTCAGGAAGTTTCTTCCTACGATACCATGGACGTCACATCCACAGATACCTCTTGGTGCTTTAGGGGTAATACGACATGGTCCCATAGCACAGATACGACAGCAGACACCCTGCTCACCGAATTTACAATGTGGAGTCTGGTTTTTTACACGAAGCTGCCATGCGTCAGCTCCAACCTTTGCACCTGTCTCCAAAAGTCTGGCAGTAGCCTCTTCAAACTCTTCCACTGTAGTTAATTTGAATTCACTCATTATAGACCTCCTTTAATTCTGGTTTGTGCATTTTATATGCACTTAATATATTTATAATAATCCCATTGGCAAGAACCCATCCCTACCCATGGGTTATTTTAACATAAAAAAACTCAAAGCAGTAATACGCTGACAGCCCCTGACTGTGCGGAAATGTACAGTCAGGAACATATTTCCTATAAATCCAGTTTGTCAACTATGGCTCTCAGTGCCTTCTTCACAGGATTATCTTCCGGAAGCCTGCTTGTAGGACGGCCTTCACAGTCATATTCATATACTGCTTCATCCTGAGGAACTACTCCAAGGAGTGTAAGTCCCTGTTTCTGGATTTCCTCTTTGATTCCCTCATTCAGTTCTCCCTTGGGAGCTCTGTTGATGATCAATCCTACAGTCTCCGGATGCATATCACATTCTTTGATCAGTTCTGCAATTCTGCCAACTGCCTGTACACCTCTCCGTGAACAGTCACTGACAAGGATTGCTGTCTGCATGCTGGGAAGGACACCTCTACTGATATGTTCCATTCCCGCCTCATTATCTACTACAAAGTAAGGATAATTATTCTGATATTTGGCCAGCTGGGTCTGTAAAAGGCCATTTACATAGCAATAGCAACCCTTTCCCTGAGTCCTGCCCATTACCAGAAGATCAAAATCATCATCCTCCACCAGGGCATCCTCGAAACGCATCTCCGCATAATCTGCCTTAGACATTCCCTTTGGGATCGGACTTTCCTTTGCAAGTTCTGCACGAGCGATTTCCTCACGTACATCGCCTAAAGTAGTTTCAACCTCTACTCCCAGAACCTCATTCAGATTTGAATTTGCATCAGCGTCCACTGCCAGAATCGGTCCCTTACCCATTTCACACAGATATTGGATCAGCATTCCGCATAATGTTGTTTTTCCTACGCCGCCTTTTCCTGCGACGGCAATAACATGTGCCATAAAACCAGGTGCCTCCTAAATTTTTCTTTCAAGCGGATAAAATCATCCGCTTCGCTACTTGCACATAACCGAATAACTGCTCCGCAGTTTATCAGATTCTATACTGTTCTCAAAAGCCTAGTCACATTTCAGCTTTACAATACTGTTTGCAAGATCAACCATAAGGATGCTTCCATCTACAACTCTCTCATCCCCCATAATATCACGGAGAATCAGTTTGTTTCCATCCACATCGATTCTTGCTACGTTTTTGAAAATAACAGAATCATCGCTTTCCTTAAATACTGTTGCCAAACACATGTGCTGTCGCCTCCTATTTCATCTCATCTTTAACAAGTGTCAGAGCAAGTCCAAGACGCATATTGCCTTTCTGGAAATCAGACACCGCTTCCTTGATTGTCTTACATGCAGCGTCCATTCCCATTTTTGCCAGATTATCAGCCATCTGATCCAGTTCCTGAGCATGATGCTCATTATGCTGAAGCATGTAAGTCAGCAGTGCAAGCGTTTCATTCTTGCAGTCTCCCTCCTGACAGCTTCCGCAATGTCCTGTCTCACAGCCATGATCTGTATGTGTATGTCCATGGTCATGTCCCTCTCCATGCGAATGCTCATGAGTATGGGTAGTTCCATCTGCATGAGTATGCTCATGGGTATGTCCGTGTCCATGCTGGACAAGATTACCATTCTCATCTTTGATTAAATGCATATAAATGCCCCTTTCTATACTGAAAACTCTCCTGTTCCTCTATTTACGGGCACTTCAGGGCAGTCTTCATGACAATAAATTATCAATTTAATGTCATTATACATCTTTCCGGTCGTTTTAGCAAGGTATTTGACGTAAATAATTACTAAAAAATTCTGAATTCAATGCCTATATATGGTCTATTTTACAAAGTGTGTTAACGCTTTAACCAATATGTTATCTTGTTAACAATGTAAAACATGAAAATATCATAAAAACAATGTACATATTCTATAAGTATATGGTATAATTAATCAGATTATTGTGTTAAGTATATAGAAGAATTGGAGGAATCATTTTGGAAAATACAGTTTTTCTGAATACCAACAGAGAAATGCCTTTATTAGGGCTTGGCGTATATAAGGCAACAGGAGAAAACGAAGCAGAAAATTCGATTATTTCTGCAGTAGAAAGCGGTTATCGATTGATTGATACTGCTTCGGCATACAAAAACGAAGAAAATGTAGGCCGCGGCATTGCCAGATGCGGAGTTTCCAGAGGAGAGCTTTTTGTAACCACCAAGGTCTGGAATACTGCCCAGCGCATCGGAGATATCCAGGGAGCCTTTGACAGAAGTCTGGAGCGGCTGAAGTTGGATTATGTTGATCTTTATCTGATACACTGGCCGGTTCCGGGCTGTTACCTGAGTACCTGGAAAGAGCTGGAGAAAATTCAGCAGTCCGGCAGGGCACTTTCCATCGGCGTCAGCAATTTTGAGATCCGTCACCTGGAGGAGCTGGCAAAAATTTCCAATGTTGTTCCTGCAGTAAACCAGATTGAATGTCACCCCTTATGCTATCCCAAAGAGCTGATTGATTACTGCCAGAGCAGAGGCATTCAGATTCAGGCATATGCTCCCCTTGCAAGAGGAGCTTATCTGGATAACGATGTCATGTGTGTATTGGGTACCAAGTACGGCAGAACTCCTGCGCAGATCGGACTTCGCTGGGCTGTACAGAAAGGTATCTCTGTTATCCCCAAATCCAGTCACCCTGACAGGATCCAAAGTAACAGCCAGATTTTTGATTTTACTATTGAACAGGAAGATATGGATATTCTTGACACTCTCAACCAGGATTTTCACAGCTCCCATATCCCGGAAGACCTTAGAGATGTAATCTTTTAATCTGAACAATTCTATTAAAAAAGTTCCTGAAATCTGTTTTGGATTTCAGGAACTCTTTTTAAACTCTTTTTAGTTATTCTGTTTCATTATTCCAGGGAAGCATAGGAGTCTCAACCTTTTTATCGCGGACCATCAGATCGATCACTGCCTCAGATGCGGATTTTCCTTCAAACAGTACTTTGTTCACCTCTGCAATAATAGGCATTTCCACTTCATATTTCTCTGCCAGTTCTTTACCGGCTTTTGCGGAATAAACACCCTCTACGATCATCTGTACCTCAGCCATGGCCGCTTCCATAGAATATCCCTTTCCCATCAGATACCCGGCTTTGCGGTTACGGCTGTGAACACTTGCACAGGTAACAATCAAATCACCGATTCCGGACAGACCATAGAAGGTCTCCATTCTGGCGCCCATTTTTACTCCAAGTCTTGCAATCTCTGCAATCCCTCTTGTGATCAGGGCTGCCTTCGTGTTATCTCCATATCCAAGTCCGTCTGCAGTACCTGCAGCAAGGGCAATTACATTTTTCAAGGCTGCTCCAAGCTCTACCCCAAGCATATCCGGTGTTGTATATACACGGAAGACCGGACTCATGAAAATACCCTGGAGATATTCAGCTGTCTCTCTTCTGCGAGAACTTACCACACAGGTAGTAGGAAGTCCTTTGCCCACTTCCTCCGCATGGCTGGGCCCGGAAAGCACAGATACCTCTGCACCGGGAAGCTCCTGTTCAATGATCTCGCTGAGAGTCATCAGTGTTTTCTCTTCCACACCCTTTGCAACATTTACAATTCTCTGGCCCTTTTTCATATAAGGAGCCATCCGTTTACAGGTGCTCCGGATATAAGGAGAGGGAACTGCAAGAACCGCTACATCTGCATCTCGCAGACTCCGTTCCAGATCTGTGGTAATATCAATTGCCTCTGGTATCTTTACTCCCGGAAGTTTGCTTACATTCTCCCGCTTTTCTCTCAGAACATCAATTTCCTCTCCCAGGGCAGACCATAAAATTACCTCATGCCCATTATTATGAAGAAGTAACGCCAGTGCTGTTCCCCAGCTTCCCGCACCTAATACACTGATCCTAGCCATAAATACACCTCTTTTTCCTTCCCTTACTCAGGAATTATTGATTCTTTTTCTTTTTTCCCAGATAAATCTGACTTTCTGTTCCGTCCAGAAGCCGTTGGATATTCTTTTTATGACGGAAAAGCGCCAGAACTGTCAAAAACGCCATTACCACATAAAGCTCCAGCATGTGGCTCTGATCCATGTGATAATCTCCTCTCTGCCCGAATACTACCATCAAAATAAAGGCAGTCACATAAGCACTGATAGAGCAGAGAGAAACATAATGTGTGGCAAAAAACAATGCAAAAAACACAACGGCACAAATCAGCAGAAGCCGCCAGTCAAAGGCAGCCAGCAGACCTACAGAGGCTGCAATTCCTTTTCCTCCTTTAAAATTAAGGTAAAAGGGAAAATTATGCCCCAGGATACATCCGGCTGCTGCATACAGGCTCAACAGAGGCAGAATATCAGCATATCTGTCCTCGAACAGTGCCCGGACAATAAGGATCGCAACCACACATTTCAGACAGTCACAAAGCAGATTCAGGGCTCCCGCCTTTTTGCCCAGAGTACGCATTACATTGGTAGATCCCAGATTACCGCTTCCCTGCTTGCGGATATCTGTATGATAGATTTTTCCCATAATATACGCTGTTTGAAAAAGTCCGCACGCATATCCAATCAGTAAACAGATTATACGTTCCATAACTATTCCTTTTCACCCCGTTCGCGGACAATAAATTTCAGCGATGTTCCTGCAAAACCAAAAGCGTCACGGATTTTATTCTCCAGATATCTTGTATATGAAAAATGCATCAGTTCTTTGTCATTGACAAAAATCACAAAGGTAGGCGGTTTGACAGCCACCTGGGTCATGTAGTAGATCTTCAGACGTTTCCCCTTGTCTGAAGGCGGCTGCTGCATAGCCACTGCCTCAGAAAGAATCTCATTGAGAACACCGGTCTGAATACGCAGGGTCTGATTTTCAATAACCGCATCAATGGTCTCAAACATTCTGGAAATTCTGAGCCCTGTTTTTGCAGAAATAAATACAAGCTCTGCATAAGGCATGTATGCCAGAACCTCCCGGATACGGTTGGTATGTTTATAAATGGTCTTGTCATTTTTCTCAATAGCATCCCACTTGTTTACTGCAATGATCACACCCTTGCCCCGCTCATGGGCAATTCCGGCGATTTTGGCATCCTGCTCGGTAACTCCCTCAGAAGCATCGATCATAACAATGACCACATCTGCCCGCTCCACTGCAGTAACTGTACGGATCACACTGTAACGTTCAATCTCCTCTTTTACCTTACCCTTACGGCGAAGTCCGGCAGTATCAATAAAGATATAATCCTTTCCCTGCCACTTCACTCTGGTATCTACCGCATCTCTGGTAGTACCGGCAATATCTGAAACGATTACCCTGTCCTCGCCCAACAGCTTGTTCACCAGCGATGATTTTCCTACATTTGGTTTTCCCACAATGGCAATTTTCGGAATATCCTCATCCTGCTCTGTATCCGCATCCTCCGGGAAATCCTTGATTACTTCATCCAGCATATCACCCAGGCCCATACGGTTTGCTGCAGAGATAGGGATGGGCTCTCCGATTCCCAGATTATAAAACTCGTATACATCCATCATAAATTTCTGTACACTGTCTACCTTATTTACCACAAGGACTACAGGCTTTCCGCTTCTGCGGAGCATATCCGCTACCTTGGCATCTGAATCCACCAGTCCCTGGTGCACATCTGTGATAAAAATAATTACATCTGCTGTATCAATGGCAATCTGTGCCTGCTCCCTCATCTGGGAGAGGATAATGTCACTGCTGTCCGGCTCAATACCACCTGTATCGATCATGGTAAAGGTTTTGTCCAGCCAGGTTACATCTGCATAAATCCTGTCTCTGGTTACACCCGGTGTATCCTTTACAATGGAAATCTTCTCACCTGCCAGTGCATTAAACAGGGTGGATTTACCTACATTAGGCCTTCCCACTATTGCTACTACTGGTTTGCTCATATATTTGTCTCCTTTTTATTTTTTTATGGTCGGGGGGATTGATCACGCAATCCACAAGATCTGCTCCCGGTTCATCTACTACCACCAGCTCTGTTCCCAAGGCTTCCCTTATGTCATCCACTGTCAGGTCATCCAGAAAAACATCCTCGCCGCTTCTGAGCATATTACAGGGGATCAGGATTTTCTCTCCCAGTTCTCTGTCCTTCAGCTGTTCTCTCAGATCTGCACCGGTGATCAACCCGGAAACTGTAATTCTTTCACCAAAAAAATCATTTCTGATAGTGTAAACATTTACTTTTATATTAGGAAATTTTTCCTGTATCAGTTTCATATATTGTTGAATAAAGGGAGCCGCAAGCTTTCCTGTTGCCACAGAAGCTGTAAACTCTCTGTTATCCCCCTCCAGTCCGGCCAGTCTCTCCTTCACTTCCGTTTCCAGGAGACGCATCATACCCACACCGTTTTCCAACTGCAGATATCCGTCATAGCGGGTCTCCTCAGGAAGTTTTTTCCCTGCCAGGATATACCACTCATCTGAAGCGTGGATAAAATGGATTCCATGGCGCTCCATCATGATCTTCTGCCAACGCTCTACCTGTTCGATCAGGTACTCTGCATCTTCTCTGTCAAAGGGCTCCAGCGGATAAAGGCCATCCCTGTATTTTGAAAGTCCCACAGGCACTACCGATACGCTCTGAAGAACCGGTGCATATTCAGAAAGCTTCTCCAGGCTGTATTCCAGTTCATCCCTGTCATTGACCCCCTTGCACAACACGATCTGTCCATTCATGATCACACCGCCCTGGTACAGCTTGTCTACCTTTTTCAGTGCATCTCCGGCAAAACGATTGTGGAGCATCTTACATCTCAGCTCCGGATTCATGGTCTGAAAAGACACATTGATAGGGGAAAGATGAAACTTTATAATACGATCCAGGTCATATTCGCTCATATTAGTAAGGGTCACATAATTCCCCTGCAAAAAAGAAAGTCTGGAATCATCATCCTTGAAATATAAAGTTTCCCGCATATTGGGCGGCATCTGATCGATAAAGCAGAAAATACAATGGTTGGAACAGGAGCGATAATCATCCATAAGACTGTTTTCAAATTCTACTCCCAGATCATCCTCATAATCCTTCTCAACCTCAAGCTCCCATTCCTCACCGTTTTTTTTGCGGATCAGAAGCTCTACTACCTCATCATTCATCAGATATCTATAATCAAAAACATCCTCCACCGGCTGGCCGTTAATGGATACCAGTACATCCCCTGGTTCCAGTTCCAGTTCCTCCCCGATACTTCCGGGCAGCACTCTGGAAATCACATGCATATTTTTTTTCATTAATATTACTCCAATACTACTTCATAAATATCAAAAATGATATATACGATTATACCGCTATCTTATCATAACAATTTTATAAGAAAAAATCAATAAATTCCTTGACTGGATTTAGGTCAAATGTTATAAACTATATTGGAATCAAATATTTTTTCAAACTACTTAGGAGGAATATTATGCCAAACATAGAATTATTGGAAAAATCCATGCCTGTAGCTCCTATTCGTATTGCTGCCCTTGGCTGCCCGGAGCTTGCCCAGGAGGTAGACAGAAAACTGGTGAAATTCCGTAAGGAACTGATTGCAAAAAAACAGCTCAGTATTATTCCCCAGGGCTACAGCGAGGAATCTTTCATGGTTGAATGTGAATGCCCACGTTTCGGAACCGGCGAGGGCAAAGGCTATATTAAGGAATCCGTTCGTGGTACCGACCTTTTTATTATGGTGGATGTTACCAATTACAGTGAAACCTATACTGTATGTGGCCATGAGAATCATATGTCACCGGATAATCATTTCCAGGACCTGAAGAGAATCATCTCTGCAGCCACAGGTAAAGCACACCGTATTAATGTTATTATGCCATTTCTCTATGAGGGACGCCAGCACAGACGTACCAAGAGAGAATCTCTGGATTGTGCGCTTGCACTGAAGGAATTAAGCGATATGGGTGTATCCAACATCATCACCTTTGATGCCCACGATCCCCGTGTACAGAACTCCATCCCTTTGAATGGATTTGATAATTTCTTCCCTACCTATCAGTTTCTGAAGGCTCTGATCAAAGGCGTGCCGGATCTGAAGGTAGACAATGATCATCTGATGATCATCAGCCCGGATGAGGGCGCTATGTCCCGTGCCGTATATTTTTCAAATATCCTGGGTGTGGATATGGGTATGTTCTACAAGAGAAGAGATTACTCCGTTATTGTTAACGGCAAGAACCCTATTGTTGCTCACGAATTCCTTGGTGACTCTGTTGAGGGCAAGGATGTGGTAGTCATCGATGATATGATTTCTTCCGGCGGAAGTATGCTGGATGTGGCCAAACAGTTAAAAGAGCGCCATGCAAAACGTGTTTTTGTGTGCACCACCTACGGTCTTTTTACTGACGGACTTGCAAAATTCGATGAATATTACGAAAAAGGCTGGATGGACCGTGTGATCACCACCAACCTGAATTACCGTATTCCGGAACTTCTGGATAGGCCTTACTACATTGAAGCAAATATGAGTAAATATCTGGCAAGTATTATGGATATCATCAATCATGATGTATCTGTAGAAAAAGTACGTTCCAGCAATGAGAAAATAATGTCTCTTATGGAAAAAATAAACGCAAAATAAAAATAACGGCAGCAAACATTTTTACGGTTTACTGCCGTTACTTTTATTTCTTCAGCCCCAAAAAGGCTCCCAGATTTCCTCTTTTTCCATGAGAGGCTCTGTGGGAAAAAAGCAGTTCCGGATTGCAGCAGGTACAAAGATTCGGCATGGATATATGCGCCGGCTGAATCCCGGACTCCAGAAAGACAATACGATTAGCCTCCCAGAGATTTAACTGGTATTTCCCATCTGTCTTTCCATAGAACAATATATCCCAGTATTTTCTGTCAAAAGCATCCTTCACATGTTCGATTACATCTTCACTTACCTCATAACACTCCTGACAGATGGAAGGCCCCACTGCCGCCAGGATGTCCCCGGGATCGCATCCATACTCCTCTGTCATTTTCCTGATTGTCACATTTCCGATTTTCTGGACAGTTCCTCTCCATCCGGAATGGGAAAGCCCCACTACTCTCCGTTTGGGATCCACAAAATATAAGGGAACACAGTCTGCATAAAAGGTGGCCAGTATCAATCCCGGCACATCTGTGATCATACCGTCCACATCTGTATAATCTCTGGGTCCGGTAATTCCCTTTCCTCTGTCTTCAGCTGTAACCTTTCGCACATTGGCTGTATGGGTCTGATCGGAAGTTACAACATCTTCTGCGCAAAAGCCTATGGCAGCAGCCAGTCTGTCATAATTTTCTCTGACTGCCTTTTCCTCATCTCCCCGGGTAAAGCTTAAATTCATGGAGGTGTAAATTCCCTGGCTTACCCCTCCCAATCTGGTACTGAATCCATGAATGATTTCCTCCTGAGAATCAAGAGCCGGATAGGTCAGATATACTACACCATTCTTATCATGTACCGTCATTTTCTGTGCATTTTTATCATGCCATTTTATCTCAACCATTTTATCCATCTGTTTTTCTCCTAAATTCCCGCCACAGCCGGAAACCAACAGTATTTCCTTCAACTCCAGCAGTCAAAAGCATTTTTGATCCAGGTAAGCTGGTCTCCGTCAATTCCTATCACATCAAAACGGCAGAGCAAATCCACGTTATGATATTCCACTGTAAGAAAGTACTCTGCCACCCTGCTGATCACCCGCTGTTTGGCAGGAGTCACAGCAGTCAGTGCGCTTCCCGAAACTGCGGTATTCCGATATTTTACCTCTATAAACACAAGATAACTGCCATCCCTGGCGATCAGATCAATTTCACCTGATCTGCAGCGATAATTCTTGCGCAGGATCACAAGTCCCTGCTTCTCCAGATAAGCAGCGGCTGCTGCCTCATAGCAGCCACCTGTCCTTCTCTTATTCTGCATGTAAAACTCCTGGTCTCTTTCTTTGTAGGCATCTTTTGTATCAGGCAATATTATACAAAATGAGTAATAAAGGTTCTTCTGTGGATGGGACAGGGACCATATTTTTTCAGAGCCTCAATGTGTATCTGCGCCCCATAGCCTTTGTTGGATGCAAATCCATACTCCGGAAAAGTTTTATCATATTCTTCCATCATCCGGTCCCTGGTCACCTTGGCCACAATGCTGGCCGCAGCGATAGACACACTTTTTGCATCCCCTTTAATAATCGACACCTGGGGAATCTGAATCTCCGGAATCGTAACGGCATCATTCAGCAACAGCTGAGGCATTACCGAAAGCTTTCCCACAGCTTCCCGCATAGCTTCATAGGTTGCCTGAAGGATGTTGATCTGGTCAATCCTTTCCGGATCAGCCATTCCAAGGCCTACTGCAACAGCCTCCCTCATGATCACCTCATACAGCTCCTCTCTTTTGGCTGCTGTAAGTTTTTTGGAATCATTCAGATAGAGAATCTGACTATCTGTGGGCAGGATCACCGCAGCAGCCACCACCGGACCTGCCAGAGGTCCTCTGCCCACTTCATCAATCCCGCAAAGCCAGCCCAGATGCTCATATTTATGCTCATAATACTTCATGGCTTCTGTCCGCTGTTTCTCAGCTTCCAAGGCTGCCTCTTTTTTATGGCACTGCTCTATCAGTTTTTTTACGCCGCTTCTGGAATCCTCTTCATACCTTTGGTATAAAGATGGATATTCGCTGATATCTGCCGCAGCAAACTCAGACTTTATTTCACTGATCGTTTTCATTTTTCACCCACTCCAAGGTAATCCGTCCCAGCTTACCGGAACGGAAATCGTCAAACAGAAGAAGTGCTGCTTTTGCATAATCCAGTTCTTCCTGCTTTTTCAGGCATCCTCTGGCTTTTGCAATCTGCTCCAGGACTTCCACAGAAGTTCCCTGCTCTGTGATCTGATATCTTTCTGTGAGAGTTCCCTGATAGTTTTCTCTCAGATGATCGATCAGCCAAAGGGAAAGTTCCTCCATATTCAAAATATCATCCTTGATAGAACCCACACAGGCAAGGCGCATTCCCACCTGCTGGTCTTCAAATTTTGGCCAAAGAATTCCCGGAGTATCCAGAAGCTCCACCCCCTTATTCAGGCGGATCCACTGTTTTCCTTTGGTAACTCCTGGTTTGTTTCCCGTTTTTGCACAGGCTTTTCCTGCAAAAGTATTAATAAAGGTAGATTTGCCTACATTTGGAATTCCTACCACCATGGCACGGATCGGACGGTTTTTAATCCCGCGTCTCCGGTCTCTCTCTGTTTTCTCTTTACACGCCTCCAGAATCACGTTCTGAATTGCCTTCATGCCGGAACCCTTTCTGGAGTCTATCTTTACCACAAAAAAGCCTTTGCTCTGAAAATAAGCCTTCCAGGCCTCATTCTGCCTTTCATCTGCCAGATCCGCTTTATTCAGCAAAATAAGTCGGGCTTTGTTTTTTCCAAGTTCATCAATATCCGGGTTTCTGCTGGAAAGAGGCACACGGGCATCAACCAGCTCAATGATCAGATCGATCAGCTTGATATCTTCCTGCATCTGCCTTTTAGCTTTGGTCATATGACCAGGATACCACTGTACGTTCATAACTTACCTAACCTTTCAAAAATCCAATTTTACTTCTGGGAGAAATGGTAAACCATAACTTTCCCACAATATATTTTTTCTTTACATTTCCGATATCAGCATACCGGCTGTCTTCACTGTTATTCCTGTTGTCACCCAGCACAAAATATTCACCGCTTTCCAGCGAAACCGCACTGGAAGCAAGTCCCCCATTGCTGATCTCAGGAAAATCACCGTCATTTTCATAGACAGCACCATTGATCAGGATTTTTCCTCCTGAAATATGTACTGTCTCGCCGGGAAGCCCGATCACACGGCTGATATGAAGAGCTGCATCGTCACTTCCATTGGTTTTAAAAACAATAATATCACCTCTTTGGGGAGAAGATATTTTATAAATCCCTTTATTAACTAAAAAACGTTCTCCTACAGACAGAGTTGGTTCCATGGCACTTTCCTGCATGGTCACAGACTGAAACATCATGATTCCCACTACAATGGCAAAAAACAAAGTTACCAGAATCTCAAATATCCATGTAACAATCCTGCGGGTTTTGGCATTTTCCAGCCTGACCTCCAGCTTATCCTCTGCCTTATCCTTAAATCTGGATTCTTTTTTCCAATTCTTCATATTTATTGAAATCTCCTGACCGTTCCCTTGTATTCACAACGATGCCACTCTCAGAGGGGCATATATGTTCAGCATCGAAAAAGAGGGACAATACACAAGTTATTGTCCCTTCTTTCAAATTAATTCATGAAATTATTTAACAAGCTCTTTAACCTTAGCAGCTTTACCTACACGGTCTCTTAAGTAGTTCAGTTTCGCACGACGTACTTTACCACGACGGATAACTTCTACTTTAACAACATGTGGGGAATGCAGTGGCCATGTTTTTTCAACGCCTACACCGTTAGAATTCTTTCTTACAGTGAAAGTAGCTCTGTTGCTTCCGCCCTGTTTCTTAAGAACTGTTCCTTCAAAAATCTGAACACGCTCACGGTTACCCTCTTTGATCAGCGCGTGTACTCTTACAGTATCACCAGTTTTGAATTCCGGTACTTCAGCCTTCAGCTGAGCAGCTTCAATGTTTTTGATAATTTCGTTCATTTTATTTTCTCCTATTCTTATATGGATGTTCTTAATACAATTTTTGTAACAGAGGACCATCTTTTTTCACAACATTTGTGATTATACTATAGGGCAATGCAGTTTGCAAGCCTTTTTTGCAATCTTTTGATAACCAGGGCCAAAAATTCAAAAAGTCGTTCGTGCTTGCACGATAAGACTTTTGAATTTGGGGCCCGCCAAACATGAGAAAGTAGCGATTTACGCAGTAAATCAGCGGATTTCGAATGTTTGAGAATTGCGGGAGCTGCTTCGCAGCGGAGCAATTCGTGGATATCAAGTTAGGGGCAAAATATTTTTTGCCCCTAACTTCCTTTTACCAGCAGATCACTTCGCAACCGGTTTCTGTGACCAGAACAGTAACCTCCCACTGTGCGGAGGGAAGTCCATCCTCTGTACGCACAGTCCATTCATCCAGCTCATCTGTCCAGATCTCATCGCTTCCCATATTAACCATAGGTTCGATTGTAAACATCATACCCGGCACCATGAGAACGCCGGTATTTTCTTCTGATACATAGCTTACCCATGGATCCTCATGGAACTCCACACCTACTCCATGGCCACCAATCTCCCGTACCACAGAAAAACCATTTTCTACTGCATGCTTATGTACTGCGCTTCCCATATTTCCGATAGGGGTCCATGGCTTTACCATGGAGATACCGATCTCCACGCATTCCTTTGTCACCTTTACCAGCTTTTCCTTTTCAGGGCTTACCTTGCCAATGCAGAACATTCTGGAGGAATCAGAATAATATCCGTTATAGATTGTGGACACATCCACATTGATAATATCCCCCTCTTTAAGGATCTCCTCCTCATTGGGAATTCCGTGGCACACTACATCATCAACAGAGGTACACACGCTTTTGGGGAAGCCTTCGTAATCAAGGGGTGCCGGGATTCCTCCATGGCGGACAGTCTCCTCATGAACCCATCTGTTAATCTCCGCCGTAGAAATTCCGGGACGGATATGCTCCTCAACATAATCAAGTACAGCAATGTTGATCTTACAGCTCTCTTTAATCTTTTCAATCTGCTCAGGGGTTTTGATCAGGCTGTGGTCGATCACTGCATACCCCTCCCGCTTCATTGCCTCCATTTTCTCATCAAACGCCTCATGGCATTTCTTGTATTTTTTCCCGCTTCCGCACCAGCACGGATCATTTCTGCCGATTTTTACAGACATATATTTTAACGCTCCTTAGTTTCTATTCATCCGCGGATTTCTTGTCTTTAGATGTTTCTTCTTTTGTTGTATTGCCCTCATCTGTTGTATTACTTTCATCTGAAGACATGATCTGATTCAGTTCATCGATCATCTCTTCATCTTTTAAGCGGAATTTTACCTCCACTCGTCTGGACGCATCCTTATTTACATTTCCCTGGGCATCCAGAACGGGATTTGCACTGGAATGTCCGTTTACAGTCAGATAGGTCTGAAGATCTGAAATCTGATTCTCATTCAGGAAATTCTCACGGATCTCAGTAAGGTACTCTGCCACTGCCAGGGAACGTCTCTGGGACAGCTCCAGGTTATAGGTATAGTCACCGTCTGTATCTGTATAGCCGTCAATAATAATCTCTGCCAGATATTTCTTGTACTCATCCTGCAAAAGAACTTTACAGTAAATGGGAAGAATATTGGAAAGCTCTGCCTTACCTTCGTCTGTCAGCTCTGCCTGGTCATAGTCAAACAGTACGCTGGCATTTAAAGTCAGGGCTCCTGTCTGGGAATCAATATTTACACTAACATTGTTTTTTTCAAATTCTTTCTGTAAAGCTTCGATAACGTCTGCTTTTACACCAATAATATTATCAATCTTCTGCTGCTGTTCGGACAGAAGGGTGGTCTTTTCATCCAGGGCGCTTTTTTGTTTCTTCAAAGTAGCCTGCTGCTTTTTCAGCTTGGCCGCAAGCTCTTCCAGCTGCTTTTTCTGTTTATCCAGCTGTTCATCCTGAGAACTTAGCTTGCTGTCTTTTTCATCCAGCTCATTCTGCTGAGCAAGGATTTCCGCAGTATACTGCTCCTGTAGGGCAATTTTGTCATCTCTTTCCTTGATGCTCTCATTATAGCTTTTCTGTGCCTGAAAAAGAGTGACGCACATAATCAGGACGAAAAGGAGCAATACACCGGCCATCATATCAGAATAGGAACGCCAGACATTAAATCCGCCTTCCTCTGATTTCTTTTTTTTGCGCATAGTCTTCTCCTTTTCTTATCTGAATAAACCGAATTTCCCTTTCTGAGGAGTTTTGGAAAGTTCCCCCAGGTTTCTGTTGATTTCTTCCAGGAGAGCTTCCTGTTTTTCTCCCTGCTCCTTCATAAGAGCATATAACCGATCCACAGACTGCCTGTCAGCCATTCTGGAAGCGTTCAGGTTCTGCTGTCCTCCTGTAAGAGAAATATTACCATTTTCCTTTGTAACTGAAATATCAGTCAGAAGTCTGCGCACCTCTTCCATGGTCTGTAAAGTCTTATCCTGGCAGGACGCAAAATCTGCCAGTCTTTTTTCCAGCTCTTCCATTACCTGCCGGTTTGCATTGAGCACATCTGTACCTGTCTGACTGGCAGCAGAAACCTTTTCCATTCCCTGGGAAGCTGTCTCCACATATCTCTGCATGGTCTGGTTGCAGGCTACCCAGAATTTAGCAGAGGTTTTCTCAGCCTCTTTGAGATAATCTGCCACTCTCTGATAATCCTGCTGCTGCATTTTCTGAATCTCCTGGTTCTCCTGGGCAATCCTGGAGGCAGTAGAAATATAACGTCCCTGGGCATTTCCAAGCTCATTGACCATGTCTTTCATAGTCTCACTCTGTTTCTCATAGGAAGAATTCAGCTGATCGCTCATAGTATGATACAGACTGGTGGTATAGTCTGTATTTTCCTTCTGAGCTTTCTTTAATTGTGCCAGAGCATCGTTAAAATCCTTAAACTGCAGCTTAAAGGAGCCGTTCATCTCCCGCAGGAAGGAACGGAGGATTTCCTGCATCACATCCTGCTGGCAGCTGGTTACAGATTCTGTCAGCACATCCAGGGATTCATTCATCTTCTGGAAAGTAGGATTAATGGCCTTTTCAAAGCTCTGTGCCATTTCTGCAGAAAGCTGCTCTGCCATCTGTTTCATAGCCTTTACCTGAAGCTTCTGACTGGCAACCATAAGATTTCTGGATTCATTCTCAGCTGTAGGCAGGACATAAATATGGAATTTCTCCAGAAATGCCTGAAGCTTCTCATTCATATCAGAGAAAACACTCTTCATCCCTGAGGTATAAATAATAGCAAAAGCAATTCCATAGATAGAGGTCAGGAAGGCAACCTTAATACCTGCCACCAGTGAAGACACAGAATTGGTCATTGTCTCGTAGCTGGAGGGTTCAAAGTTCTTAAGTCCCCATACCAGACCGATAAAGGTTCCCAGAATACCCAAACTTGTAAAAATATCCGGGATCATTTCCAGAATACGCTTATGTACATGAAGATCAATATCATCCTCATTGATATAGTCCTCAATCTCACCGATCCCTTCTTTTGCCTGATTCATTCCATCCACAAAGTCATCCAGTCTTCCGTCCAGATATTTGTGATCAAAAATTCCTTTCAGGTAGACAAGGCTTTCATTTTTTACCTTGCCGGGCGTTTTGAAAATGCCTGTCAGTTCCTCTTTTCCTCTGTGAAGGGCCTGTCCGATCCCTTCAACCCTGAACATTCCGCCCAACATTCCGGCCAGATAAAGCACTGTCATGATTGCCAGAAACGCAAAGTTATAGATCATGGTACTGACAGAACCCTTACCTGTAAAAACTGTCATTGCAATGCATCCTGCCAGCACCGCCAAAAATGCCAGCAGATTTAAAATCTTTTTACTCATGGTACACCTCCTGTAATCCTCAGTATTTTTTACCAGTAACTGTTCCGCATATACACAGTTACATTTATCATACACAACCGGCATGAAAAATCTGTAATCATCATATCACAACATCATATCAAGAACAAGTAAGACTGCGCAAAAAAGTCCTGGACAGCACCTGCCCAGAACTTCTTTTTCACCCAAAATCCCTCTGTAAATTTTCTGTTTATGCGTATACCTTATCTTCTTCCAGAAGGCAGGCTTTGCCGTCCTTTACTTCCACAAGATTAATACTGCAATTGGGCGGTACACAGCCATGCCAGAAATGTGCCTCATCCTGATAAACATTCTGAAGCAGAGCTCTCACAGCACAGCCATGGGAGGAAACCAGAATGGTTTTGTCCTGTAACGCCGGATCTGTTGTTTTTTCCATCCAGAAATCCCGGGTACGCTTCAGGATATCAGCAATATTCTCACCGTTTTCCGGCCTCTCAAAAGCCAGCGGCTTATTAAAAAAAATATCCATATCCGGACTGATAATATTTCCTCCGGCATCCTTAAACTGTGTTCCCTCCAGAATACCAAAATCAATCTCCTGAATTCTCTTATCAGGAATTACAGGGATTTTTCTGTCTCCCAGCACATAATGTGCGGTTTCTCTGGCTCTGGTCAGAGGACTGGTAAAACAGACATCAAAGGGAACATCCTTCAATGCCTCCCCGGTACGTTTTGCCAGTTCAATTCCTTCCGGTGCCAGGGGAATATCTACAGCCCCCTGCACCTTCTTTAATTTGTTCCACCGGGTAATTCCGTGTCTTAATACATAAATCAGCATTAGCTTCTCAACTCGATTCCAAGATCTGTCAGTCCATTCAGGATTTTCTTCATTGCTGCTGTGATCTCGCTCTCCTCCAGAGTTTTGTCATGATGACGGAATACCAGAGAATATGCCATGGATTTATATCCTTCTTTGATCTGATTACCTTCATAAATATCGAAGAGCTGGAAGCTTTCCAGGATCTTACCGCCTCTCTGTGTCAGTACATGCTCGATCTGGCCTGCCAGTACAGCCTTCGGAACAACCATACTTAAGTCACGGGTTACAGCAGGATATTTGGCAATTCCTGTATATTTGTGATTAAAGCTTGCAAATTCCAGAACTGTAAGGATGTCGATCACTGCCACATAGGCCTTGTCGCCGATTCCGTAAGCATCTGCAACCAGCGGATGAACCTCTCCCAGATAACCTACAACCTTACCACCATAAATCATATTTGCCTGTCTGCCCGGATGGAGATAGGATTTTTTGCTGTCAGGATCATAATCCACTCTTTCACGCATACCTACCTTTTCAAAGAATTCCTCGCAGACACCCTTCATGTCAAAGAAGTCACCGTTTCCATACATTCCCAGGGTAAAATGCATTCTTTCCTCCGGAAGCTCAGTAAGAGGCAATGCCTTTGGACGATATACATTTCCCAGTTCATAGAGACGTACATCTTTATTTCTTCTGTTATAGTTTGTTGCCAGAGAACTGAGCATACCATTTAAGGTAGTTGTTCTCATAACACTGTAGTCCTCACCCAGTGGATTGCTGATCACAATTCCTCTGCGGAGTTCACTGTCAGCCGGAAGTCTTAATTTATCAAATACCTTTGGGCTTTCAAAGGAATAAGTCATGCCTTCAGAAAAACCACAGTATTCTGCGATATCTCTTGCAACAGCTTCAATACGAAGCTTAAATGGCAGTTTACCTGTTGTAGCTTCTCCATTTGGCAATGTGGTAGGAATTTTGTCATATCCGAAGAATCTGGCAATCTCTTCCGCTACGTCAGCTACATAGTGAATATCCTGACGGAAGGTAGGTGCTACGATCTCATTGGTCTTCTCATCATAGGTAAGCTCAACCTTTGCCAGGAATCCAAGCATTTCTTCCGGAGTAAGGCTGGTTCCCAGAAGTGCATTGATCTTCTCCGGTTTAAAAGGTACTCTGGACGGCTCGCTGACTTTATTGCAGACATCCACCATTCCGCCGACAACCTCTCCTGCACCCAGTTCCTCCATGAGCTGGCAGGCTCTGTCAATGGCAGCCTGTGCATTGTTTGGATCCAGACCCTTCTCAAATTTACCGGAAGCATCTGTACGGAGGCCAATCCTTTTGGAAGAAAGACGGATATTAGTGCCGTCAAAGCAAGCAGCCTCAAAGAGAACTGTTTTCACCTGATCTGTGATCATAGAATTCTCTCCGCCCATGATTCCGGCAATTCCTACAGGCTTTTTGCCGTCACAGATCATTAACACCTGATCATCCATGGTACGTTCCTGACCATCCAGGGTAACAAATTTTTCATCTTTTTCTGCACAGCGTACAACGATCTCTCTGCCTTCAATAGTATCCAGATCATAGGCATGCATTGGCTGTCCAAATTCTTCCATAACATAATTGGTGATATCAACCAGATTATTGATAGGGCGGATTCCGTTGGAAGCCAGACATCTCTGCATCCATTTTGGGGACGGTCCGATCTTTACATTTTTTACAACTCTTGCACAGTAACGTGGGCAAAGCTCCGGATTCTTCACTGTAACCTTTACATAATCAGATGCCTTTTCTTCATTGCCCTTACAATCTACAACAGGAGGACAGAATTTTTTATCAAAGGTAGCCGCTGCCTCTCTGGCAATTCCAAGAACTCCATAGCAGTCCACACGGTTAGATGTGATCTCATATTCAAAGACAACATCATCCAGTCCAAGTGCCTTTACCGCACTTTCTCCTACTACTGCATCCTCCGGGAAAATATAAATTCCGTACTCCGGTGCATCCGGGTACATCTCTCTGGTACTTCCCAGTTCTTCAATAGAACACATCATACCATAAGAATCCACACCGCGGAGCTTGCCCTTTTTGATCTGGACTCCTCCCGGAGTTTTCTTGCCGTCATGTCCGCCTGCTACCCGTCCGCCGTCCAGAACAACGGGAACCTTATCTCCTTCTTTTACATTGGGTGCACCGGTTACGATCTGAACTGTCTCTGTTCCTACATCTACCTGGCAGATGATCAGCTTATCTGCATCCGGATGTTTTTCAATTTTTTTAATCTGTCCAATGACGATTTTGTCCAGGTCTGCATCCAGCTTCTCAAAGCCCTCTACCTTTGTACCTGTCAGGGTCATGGCATCTGTATATTCCTGTGCTGTCACATCAAGATCCGGCACATACATTTTAATCCAAGATAATGAAGTATTCATTTTTCCTAATCCTCTTTCCTATATAATAATAGCCGTTCGCTTCGCTCATACTTAAGGAGTTTCCACGACGCTTGTCGTGGAAGCCGTTCGCTTCGCTCACTAAAACTGTTTTATGAAGCGAATGTCGTTTTCGTAGAGCAGGCGCATGTCGTCGATTTCGTATTTAAGAAGAGCAATTCGCTCCAGGCCTACACCGAAGGCAAAGCCTGTATATTCCTCAGAATCAATTCCGCACATGCTTAATACATTTGGATGTACCATACCACAGCCGAGGATTTCAATCCATCCGGAGCCTTTACAGAAACGGCAGCCTTTACCGCCACACTTGAAGCAGGATACGTCTACCTCAGCACTTGGCTCAGTGAATGGGAAATGATGGGGCCTGAATTTGGTTTTTGTCTCAGGTCCGAAGAGCTCCTGGGCAAATTCCTGAAGAGTTCCCTTCAGATCCGCAAATGTAATATTCTTATCAATAACCAAACCTTCGATCTGATGGAAGGACGGAGAATGTGTAGCATCTACTTCATCAGAACGGAATACACGTCCCGGTGCGATCATACGGATAGGAAGCTTGCCTTTTTCCATAGTACGTGCCTGTACCGGGGAGGTCTGGGAACGAAGCAGGATGGAATCTGTGATAAAGAAAGTATCCTGTTCGTCACGTGCCGGATGGTTTTCCGGAATGTTAAGCTTTGTAAAGTTATAATCAGCATATTCAACTTCCGGACCTTCAACAACCTCATAGCCCATACCTACGAAAATACGCTCAACCTCTTCCAGTGCGATGGTATTGGGATGACGATGTCCGATTTTCGCTTTCTTTGCAGGAAGTGTTACGTCAATAACTTCCTGTTTCATTTTTTCCTCACGGACAGCTTCCTCCAGCTTTGCCTTTGACTCATCCAGGAGAGCTTCTATCTTTGTTCTGGTCTCATTTACCAGCTGTCCAACTTTTGGGCGTTCCTCCGGAGCAACATCCTTCATGCTTTTTAAAATAGCAGTCAATTCTCCTTTTTTGCCAAGGTATGCAACACGTACCTCGTTTAACTTATCCAGGCCCTCGGATTCATCAATCCGTTTTTTGGCAGCTTCAGCCAGTTCCTGAAGTTTTTCTTTCATATCCATGATTCTTTTCTCCTTTATAAAAATATTCGTAATTTCCTGATTAAGGGTCGCAGATCCGTAAATACAAAAAAGCCCCATCCCTCATATGAGGGACGGAGCATATCCGCGGTACCACCCTGTTTCCTGTTTTACACAGGCTCTCGGTCTGCTTAACGCGCAGCAACGTCATTCCCTACTAAACAATCATATCTGATCACATCATCAATCCTAACAGAACATTCAGGAATGCAGCTCCGGTGGGAAATTCAGGAAATATCTGAACCTGTGGAAGCTTTCAGCCGATGACCTCCACTCTCTGATGGAAAATAAATCCCTAAAAACACCTTCTGTGCCTTTTCATTTATTAACAGTATTTACTATGCCACAGTCCGAAAAATATGTCAAGAGTCATTTTCTACTTTCTCAGTTGATGCTTTCTCATCTGCCGCCTCTTTTGCCTGCTGTCTCCGCTCTCTCTCATGATCGATCATTCCTTTGACAGACCGATGGGCTTTACGGAAATCCTTTTCAAAATATGCATTGATCTCTGCTCCGTACAAAAACAGATTCATGCAGAAATATAGCCAGATCATTACCATGATAATCGTGGTCAAATTTCCGTACATATTGGAAAATCCCGGGAAAATTTCAAAATAAAGGGAAAATCCATAGGAAAATATAGACCAGGCCACCGCAATGATCAGAGCTCCGGGAACCTGACTTTTCAAGGTTGCCTTCCGGTTCGGAAGCACCTTATAAAGCAAAAGAAATACCAGAAAAAGCACTGCAAAAACCAGCTCTGTCCTAGCACCTAATATCCTGCCCAGAACCTTTCCCACAAAAGGAACATACATGGCCGCAAGCTCCTGGATCCGGTTACCAAGCACAAGCATAAGCAGACAGATGATCAGTGCCACCACCAGTGAAAAGGTATAAAAAACCGCATAAATCCTGGTAATCAGCCAGTTACGGGTTTCCTTTACATGATAAATGGTGTTCAGTCCATTGATCAGGGACTGCATACCTTTTCCCGCAGACCACAGTGCTACAAGGGCAGAAATAGGTACAATGGCCGTACTTCTCTTATAAACATCCACTACGATTCCAAGAACAAAGCTCTGGATATTCTCAGGAACAAATGCAACAATGGCATCACGCACCATATTATAAGTAATCGGTGTATATCTGACCAGTGTTGTCAGAAAAAGGATACAGGGAATAAAGGAAAGAATCAAAAAATAGGCAGCCTGTGTGGCATATGCTCCTACGTGATCCCCTGACACACGATCCATAAATCCAAGCAGAAGTGAAACCACTGATTTCTTCTCTTTCTCCTTCTTCATATATCTCTCCATTCTATTTATATTCAGGGAGATCCTTCTTGCCGTTTACCGGCAAATCACTTCTTATTATTCTTTTATGTAAAACCTGTAAGAAGTTTCAGAGTTGTAATGCTCTCCGGCTGCAAGAACAGGAGAATGGAAATCCTCTACATTTACAGCATTTGGCTCTACCTGTGTTTCCAGACAGAAGGCATCTCTCTGATTGTAAACATGTCCGTTTTTACCCGTTTCGTTCTCTACAAAATTAGCTGCATAGAACTGCACACAAGGACAGTCAGAAGTTACATCCATAGCAATTCCGGTTTCCTTGCTGTATGCAGTGGCAATGAGTCTGCGATTGCCCTTGGAATAATTGTCGGTTACATAATTATGGTCATATCCGCCGGTAAATTTCAGCTGTTCAAAATCTGCATTAATCCTCTCTCCCATCTGTCTGGAAGTTCTGAAATCCATAGGAGTACCCTCCACCGGTGCGTATTCTCCCGTAGGAATGGAATGGCTGTCAGCTACAGGTGTATAGTAATTTGCATGAATGGTCAGATACTGATCCATGGCTGAACCGCTTCCCTCTCCACTGAGATTAAAATAAGAATGGTTGGTCATATTTCCTACTGTAGGTTCATCACATACGCCCTGATAATGGATTTTCAATTCATTTTCTTCTGTAAATTCATACTTTACAGAAACATCAAATTCTCCTGGAAAACCATTTTCTCCGTCAGGGCTGATACGGTTAAATACAATGCTGTTTTTATCCTGGGAAATCTCAGTCACTTTCCACAGCTTCTTCTCAAACCCATCCGGACCGCTGTGAAGATTATTGTCATTTTCATTCTGTGCAAGTCTTACCTCTCTGTCTCCAAGCATAAATCTTGCACCGGCAATACGGTTGCCACTTCTGCCGATCACTGCTCCGAAAAAGCATCCGTTCACCTCATAAGATTCCAGATCATCATATCCCAGAACTACATCTGTCAGTTTTCCTTCTCTGTCCGGCACGCACAGCTTCACCAAAAGAGCCCCAAACTCTGTTACTTCCACAAATGCTCCGGATTCATTCTCCAGATGATAGATCTTAACTGTTTCTCCTGTGGGCAATACACCAAATTTTCTCTCGTTTACACTCATTGCCTGTAACCTCCCATTATAATATATAATCACGAAAAGCCTTTTCATTTGCTTTTTTACTGAAAAAAAGAGCCCGGTCACGGCTCTGTCTTTTCTTGAAACTCCCGAAATGTCGTTCCCTTCCCATTGACGCCTAGCCGTAGCTAGGTGGGTATCCTCAATAACATTTCTGTCTTCCGCTGCATAATGACGGCCTGACATCCATGGTACAATGTTGGATTCCCGTTAAAGTCGATGTAGGTTCAAAAAAAGAAGGGGCCTCGAACATTTCAGGATATTTAGATGGTTTTATTATACTCTAGTATATAGTTTTTTTCAACATAAAATGCACAAATTATAAGATTCCAAGAATTTCCTTTACAGCCTTTGGCATATCAGGAGCATCCACCACTTTGTCATGAAGAACAGGAGCTGTACGGATGGTCTCAACTGCCTGGGGAACTTTCACACCGGACAGGATACAAAGTTCATCAGCCAAGGCAAAATCATCCTTGCCCTCTGTATCAACTCCAAGAGCATCCATAACACTTCTGGTAAATTTATAAGGGCTGGCTGTGGAAGCGATCACTGCCGGAAGCTTATCTCCTGTTTCCTTTACATATTTGTCATATACACCGGCAGCAACTGCAGTATGGGTATCAATCACATAATGACTGTTTTTAAAAACTCCGGCGATGGTTGCAGCTGTTTCCTCTTCTGTGCAGAAATTTCCGTAGAAATCTCCCAGCTGGGATTTCATTTCCTCTGTGATCGTGTACTCTCCGCCTGCAGATAATGCCTGCATCAGCTCAGCACATTTCTTTGCGTCTGCACCTGCAATACGGTAAATAAGGCGCTCCAGATTGCTGGAGATCAGGATATCCATGGAAGGAGAGGTTGTCAGGATAAAGTCACGTTTTCTGTCATAGGTACCTGTACGGAAGAAATCATACAGTACTTTATTGTCATTGGATGCACAGATCAGCTTATGTACAGGAAGACCCATCTGCTTTGCATAATATGCAGCAAGGATATTTCCAAAGTTTCCTGTAGGAACTGTGATATTGATCTCCTGTCCATCCTTGATCTTTCCCTGGCGGACCAGGGATGCATATGCATATACATAATATACGATCTGCGGAACCAGACGTCCGATATTGATAGAGTTTGCCGAAGAGAACTGATAACCTGCCTGATCAAGCTCTGCTTCCAGCTTCTGGTCATTAAACATTTTCTTTACAGCAGTCTGAGCATCATCAAAATTGCCGGTAATTCCCACTACGTAGGTATTATTTCCCTTCTGGGTAACCATTTGCTTCTCCTGAATAGGGCTTACACCGTTCTTCGGATAAAAGACAATGATCTTTGTGCCCGGTACATCTGCAAAGCCTGCCATGGCAGCCTTTCCTGTATCCCCTGATGTTGCAGTGAGGATCACGATCTCATTTTTTACATTATTTTTCTTTGCTGCTGTAGTCATAAGATGTGGAAGAATTGATAAAGCCATATCCTTGAATGCAATGGTAGCTCCATGATACAGCTCCAGGAAATATACTCCGTCTGCCTCATGAAGTGGTGCAATTGTCTTTGTATCAAATTTATCGTCATAGGCTCTGCTGATGCAGTTTTTCAATTCCTCTTCTGTGAAATCTGTGAGGAAACGCTTCATTACCTCATATGCGGTCTCCTGATAACTCATCTGTGCCAGCTTATCCATAGGGACATCCAGCTTCGGAATCTCTGTAGGCACAAATAAACCGCCATCCTCAGAAAGTCCCTTTAAAATAGCCATGGAAGCTGTTACAGCCTCTTCTTTTCCTCGTGTGCTTTTGTATAATACCTGCATTGTATATCCTGCCTTTCCAAAGTTTTTCGTTTGTCAATTGAACCCATTATAGCATATGCTTTAACAAAATACCATCCTAAATTATATCTCATTTATATGCCATCCATTTCTGTACAGATAGTGATTTTTCACAGAAAAAAAGAAAGACAGCTCTCTCAACGGAAAGTCTGTCTTTTATATCATCAGTTTGTTTTTGCCATCTGGACAATATTGGAAGCTCCCGCCTGATCAACAAGCTTGGACTTGTCCCCTTCATCCGGATATGTATAAAATTCATGTACGCCATATTTGAAAAGCTTTTTCAGATCCTTTTCAAACCAGGTAACATTGTGGGATTCTGCCTCGGATTTCTGAATAAAGAAAAGTGCACCTTCAGAATAATCCTTACCCTCCAGTGCCTCACGCACTGCTTCTCTGGTATCATCCGTAACCTCAACCTCATTGATCCTGCCATCATAGGTAGGAGAAAACTGCGGAACACCATTTGTGGATTCCCACACTACTTCTGTAACATTATCAGGAAATTCTTCATTCTGCACACGATTCATGATCACATTTGCCACAAGCACCCGTCCCTTGATGTCCTCAGTTCCCGCTTCTGCCTCCACAATACGGAGCAGTGTATCGTAATCCTCATCGGACATAATTGCGGATTTCTGAGCAGAACTGATATATTTCTCATTAAGAGCATTGATCTTGCTCTCCATGGAAGCACTCACATCAAACTCTGCCACACTGTCATCAATTTTCTTTACACGCTGTCCTACCATAACCTGCTCACAGGAAGTACCAATCCGCTCTACAGACTTCTGTCTGGTAACTGTACTGTTTACCCCGGACATTACGCCTGCGATCCCTGTAGGAAGTATGTCTGATCCTGATTCAACTGACTGGGAGGAAAAAGTCTCATTTTCATTCCCGGAAGCTGCATATACCTGTTTCTTACTGTTATCTCCAATTCTTCCGCCGGCAGCCAGAACAACTGCAGCGCAGGTACACGCCGTAACCAGTATAAAGCTTTTAGCAGGATCTCCGGATTTTCTTCTTGTCACTGATCGTCCGGGCTGACCTTGTCTTTTTTGAACTTTCATACCTTTTCATTCCTCTTTTTTCTTAATTCCAAAGCGCAACATATGGTTGTAACATTTTTGTAATTTATAAGAAAATTATATTTAATAAAGGCATTTTTGTCAAGCTTTTTTTACATTTCTGTAATATTTGTGGCCTTTACACAAATGATTATAGCGCCCCTACATCTGTACAGTCAATCTTAATTGCCCTTGATTTTTCGCGTTTTTTCAAGATTTTCCATACTTTGTTCGAAAAAAAAGGAATCCTTTTTACAGAATTCCTTATAAAATATTCGAAATATTTTCGTAACTTTTTCCGGCAGTTCAACTGCGTTTTTCCCCGCACACCAGAAACATAGGAGTAGGATTATAAAATTCATCTTTCTTCTGATAAATCCTGCTGCTGATTCCAAGATCAATGGAGAATTTTTCCATTTCAAGCCTTCCCAGAGTCTCCAGATCCCAGGCCGGCCGGATATAAGAGCTGATAGGCAGCTGACGCTTGATTTCCTCACATTCCTGCATCATGGCATCTCCCACTGCATGATGGGCATGATCGGCAGGAAGTCCCGAGGTATCCGTAAAATTATCAGCGCCATAATTGGCATCTGCATTGAGAAGGATTCCACCCGGTCTCAATACCCGGATCCATTCCCTGTATGCACCTGCTGCATCCGGCAAAGTCCATGTGAGATTTCTGGAAATAACCACATCAAAACTACCACTTTTAAAGTCCAGTTTCTCCCCGTCCATAATCTTAAAGGTACAGGAAACCTTTTCCTCCTCAGCCAGCTCCCGGGAATGGCGGATCATATCAGGAGTCAGATCTATTCCTGTGACCTCATGTCCCAGTTTAGACAGAAGAATGGTAAAAAATCCGGCACCGCATCCCACATCCAGGATTCTGAGTTTCCCTTCCGGCAGATACTTAAGGATCTCTCTCATCCATTTATCTGCCATATCGCTGTGAAGCTCAGCCCTTCTCTGTTCCTTAAAGCTGTCACTGCGTTTGGTCCAGTAAGCCGTAATTTTCTCCTTGCGACTGTCCTCTTCCCTGCTAAAGGATCCATAAGTGATCATAGGCCCATCCTTGATCACCTGAAGGCTTCCGATCTGATAAAGGATCACGCCGTTCAGATCGGAATAGCTTTTCTCCAGGATCTTTCCTTCATAATCTTTGGTACAGCCCAGATATTCCCCGGTTTTCACCAGATCTCCCGGCTTTTTGGCAGGATACCACAGACCGGACACAGTTGCAGACTGATACCGTACATTTTCAATTTCCATAGGATAATAGGTACTGTAGCTTCTCAGTCCCTGATAGACTCCCAGGAAACAAAGAATATTCTGCACATCCTTTCCTGTAGATTTCACTTCCTCTGCAGTCCAGCCGCCCATCTGTCCCCGTTCGATCAGAACACTGGGAATCCCACAGGAAGCCGCATAATTATAAGCTCCTCCTGCGCCCACATTAGATTTGACCATATAAGGAACATCTGCCTGCTGTGCCATTTTCTGAGATATTTCCCTTACCTGCTGCACAGACTTTCCTGCATAATAAATATAAGGGGTCAGCTCTTCAAAGGAATCTCCGCTGTGCAGATCTATGTAATAATCCGCCACACTCTGCAGCTTTTCTACAACTGCATAAGCCAGACGGTCCATACGGGTCCCTTCCGGATTTCCCGGAAAAACACGGTTAAGATTTTTGTCATCCTCCGGACAGATACTGCCGCTTCGTTCTTCAAATTCCTTTCTGCAGACAGTTTTTACAAGGATCACCCTTCCATTCATTTTCTCTGGCTTCAGCTGATCCGCAAGCTCTATTGCTGCCTGGATTCCCACATACTCTCCGGCATGGACAGAGGCAGTGATCAGAACTGTTTTTCCGGGATTACTGCCGCAGATCACTGTATAGGGAAGGGCAAACTCTCCGCCTGCCAGCCTCAGAAAACCGCTCTTCTTTGTTCCAGGTTCTGTCCAAAGAGGGTCCTTTGCTTTCTCCAAATCTTCCTGTTGTTTTTCTGCGCAGATCATAAACATAGGAGTTGAATGATAATTCAGCTTCTCTTCCTGGCTCCATACTCTCTCCCAGATATTCAAATCTATGGAAACGGATTCAAATCCCATTTCTTTTAAAATATTTCTGTCCCAGACAGGCCGTTCAATGGCAGACAGAGGCATTTGCAGGGCAATTTTCTCCATTCTGTCAATATCCGTACAGAGATAATGATCGTCCAGATTTTCATTCTCTACAAGCTTTCTGTCCTCTTCATAGGACCGACGCTTCTCCTCGTCATAGAGATAGCCATACCAGTTTGCATCAAAATTCAGAAGCTTTCCACCGGGTTTTAATACCCGGTGCCACTCCCTGTATGCACCTTTTGGATCCTTCAAATTCCAGGTAAGATTTCTGGAAATAACCACATCAAAGGTATTATCTTCAAACTTCAGGTCCTGGGCATCCATTTTATGAAAAACAATCTTTTCGCAGAGCTTACCTGCATTCTTTTTTGCAGTGTCCAGCATTTCCTGTGTATAGTCTACAGCTGTAACCTTGTATCCCGCCTCTGCAAGAATTACGGGAAAGAATCCCGGACCTGTACCGATATCCAGGATTTTCAGCTCTTCTTTCTTTTTCTCAGGAAACTGTCTTTTCAGGGTTTTCAGCCACGCTTCCTTCTGTATTCCATTTAATTCTTTATGATTCACCTCAGAGTATCCCTCTGCACGGGTACTCCAGTAGCTTTCAATTTCTGACAGAAGCTTATCCAATTTCTGTATCCGTTACTGAAAACTTATAAAAAGTTATAAACTTCTATGTTTCATTCCTACTTCAACGAGTATGCTTTTGATGATATAAATATCTATCTACTCACAAGTTCTTGTACTCTCCATAGGCGTAAATTCCGGACTAACGTATCCGTACATATTTGCATTAACGTTTCAGTGTCAACCTGCAAATTTTTCTCCATAAGTCTTGAGATTTATAGATGCCTGGAAATCTCTGTCAATCATATTCCCACACGCACATCTATAAACTCTGTCAGATAACTTCAGATCTTTTTTGATGTTTCCACAACAGCTGCAAAGCTTTGATGATGGATAAAACCGATCAGCCACAATAAGCTGAATCCCTTTATCGCTGCACTTATATTCAAGCTGTTTTCTAAACCAAAAAAATCCCTGTTCCTGGACTGCTTTGGATAAATGTCTGTTTTTCATCATTCCGCTGACATTCAGATCTTCAATACATATAAATCTTGGTTTTCGATTTATGATCTCAGATATGGTCTGATTCAAATAGTTTTTACGGATATTTGTTAATCTGTGATCTCGTTTTAATAAAAGTTTTTCCTTTTTGATTACATTATTTGTTTTACAGTAACTTTCTCCTTTTTTATTTTTCTCGTAAGAACGAGAGATACTACGCTGTAATCTGCGTTTCTGTTTTTCTAATTTCTTTATTTTCTGACTCTTATTGATGTTCTTATACTTAGTCCCATCAGAGCAGACAGCCAGTTCTTTGATTCCCAAGTCTATACCGACTCCGTCATCATTAAGTATTTCCCTACAGTCAGGAAATTCTACACATACACTGATCCACCAGTTCAATCCGTCAAAGGATATTCGCGGATTCATATATTTAGCATTTGTCGGAATTCGTCCATGTTCTGCAAGTCTTACCCAATTCATTGTTTGTTTGTTGGTTTTCCTGCTGGAGGAAAATCCTTCAAATTTAACGTGTGTATTACTGAAGCGTATCTTAACGTTGTCCTGATAGAACTTCGGCATTGATCTCTTTTTTGACTTGAATCTCGGGAATTTCTGCAAACCCTTAAAAAAGTTCTTATACGCAGTACAGGCATCTTTGATTGCCTGTTTGGTTACATTATTTGAAATACTCAATAACCATGCATATCCATCAGAATGTCTAAGCTTTGTAAATTCTTTTCTGAGTTCTGCATCTGAAAGGAATTTTCCGCCTTTTTCATAGTTTTCTATTTCCCTTGCCAAAGCCCAGTTATAGGCAAATCTTGAAGCACCGGCGTACTGAAACAACTTAGTTTTCTGCACGTTATTTGGTATCAACATTACTTTTATGGCTTTTACCATCTGCTTCCTCCTGTATCAATTCCCGGATAAGTTTCTTAGCTTTGTTTGCTCGTTTTCCTTGTAATTTGCAACTGAATACAGTGATTATCTGAACCAGATCTTCAACAAGTTCCTGCTGTTCGGACTTTTCGGTATTATCAATAATCTCAATCTCACAATTATAAAATGAAGCGATGTATTCTATCAACTCAAAACCAAATCGCAGTAACCGATCTTTATACAAAACAACAACCTTTTCAACCTGATTTTGAGATATTCGCCTGATCAATTCCTGGAGCCCTTTTTTCTTATAATTAATTCCGGAACCGATATCACTTATTATCTCAAACGGCTGTCCTTTTGCCAGAAGATATGTTTTAACATTATCAATCTGTCGTTCCAGATCATCTTTTTGTTTATGACTGGAAACACGACAATATCCAATTGTAATGCGGTTTTTAAGCTTTACATTTATTACCTGGTTGAGTTGCTCATCAGAATAATATCTATAGCCACTTACTGTAGTATGATGCGGATGAAGTTTTCCATTGGCATCCCAATTTCGTAATGTCTGGGCAGATACGCCTATAATTTTTGAAAATTCATGTATAGAATAATATTTACTCAAAGCATCAACTCCTTTCAATGATATTCTACTCTAATATCTTATAAAACTCAACATGCGCTTATATAATTTTATAATTTATATTTAACTGCTAATAACCTCCGTTTGTAATGATGTCAGGCTGATATGTGTCAAAATTCCCACAACATAATATTCTAACAAATACAATCCTCCTCAACAAGCCCCCCGGGGGGACAAAAAAGGCTGTCCGAAGACAGCCTTTTGCATTATTATGCTTTATATTGCCCCTAAAATTTTGCGGGCATTATCGATTCTTTCCTGTGTGGGCGGTTTTACACCTTCAAGGGGATACGGAATTCCCAGTTTTTCCCACTTAAACGTTCCGAGAGTGTGATAAGGAAGTACCTCCACACGCTCTACATTTTTAAGTGTATGGATAAAATCTGCCAGTCTGTGGAGATATTCATCCTTGTCGCTTCCGCCCGGCACAAGCACATGTCTGATCCATACAGGTTTCCCCATATCAGATAATTCCTGTGCCATGGCAAGGATATTCCGGTTGGTATGTCCTGTAAGCTTTATGTGTTCCTTTTCATCGATCTGCTTGATGTCCAGAAGCACCAGATCTGTATATTTCATCAGCTCCAGCCATTTGGTATGCCAGGGCTCCTTTTCTGTGTAGGGATTGGCACTGGTATCCAGAGTTGTATGGATTCCTGCCTGCTTCGCTTTACGGAAAAGCTCTGTGAGAAAATCCATCTGCAGCAGTGGTTCTCCTCCGCTGACTGTGATCCCGCCTTTGTTTCCCCAATAGCCTTTGTAACGCAGTGCCTTATTCAGCAGTTCATCTGCTGTAGTGACCTGTCCCTCTTTCATATTCCAGGTATCCGGATTATGGCAAAACTGACAGCGCATGGCACAGCCGCTGAGAAAGATCACATACCGTACTCCAGGGCCGTCCACAGAACCAAAACTTTCCAGGGAATGTACATATCCTTCCATAAGTTTTACATCCTGTCGTGGCAGGTTCTTGCGATTACGTCAAGCTGCTGTTCTCTGGTCAGGTCAATAAACTTAACTGCATAACCGGAAACACGGATCGTGAAGTTTGCATACTCTTCTTTTTCCGGATGTTCCATAGCATCGATAAGCTTTTCTTTTCCAAATACGTTTACATTGAGGTGATGTGCACCCTGGTCAAAATATCCGTCCAGTACGTGTACAAGATTCTCTGCACGCTCTTCCTCAGTATGTCCCAGTGCATCAGGATTGATAGTCTGAGTATTGGAGATTCCGTCCAGTGCATCCTCATAGTCAAGCTTTGCAACAGAGTTCAGGGATGCCAGAAGGCCATTCTGCTCTGCACCGTAGGATGGGTTTGCGCCAGGTGCCAGAGGCTCTCCTGCTTTTCTTCCATCCGGAAGGGAACCTGTAGCTTTACCATAAACAACGTTAGAAGTAATGGTAAGGATAGAGGTGGTTGGTTTGGAATCACGATAGGTATGGATGTGTTTCAGCTTCTCAAGGAAGGTAGAAAGCAGAGTAGTAGCAATCTCATCTGCTCTGTCATCATCATTACCATAGCGTGGGAAGTCACCCTCTACCTGGAAGTCTGTGGTGATTCCGTCTTCATCACGGATCGCTTTTACCTTTGCATATTTGATAGCAGAAAGGGAATCAACCACATGAGAGAAGCCTGCAATACCGGTTGCAAAGGAACGGTCAACCTTTGTATCGATCAGAGCCATCTCTGCTGCCTCATAATAATATTTATCATGCATGTAATGGATCATATTCAGTGTTCCAACATACAGATGAGCCAGCCAGTCCATCATCTTATCATATTTTGCAACTACTTCGTCATAGTCAAGGTATTCGGAAGTAATAGGCTGATAGTTTGGTCCAACCTGCTGTTTAGTCTTCTCATCCACACCACCGTTGATCGCATAAAGAAGGCATTTTGCAAGGTTTGCACGAGCACCGAAGAACTGCATTTCTTTACCGGTCTCAGTGGCAGATACACAGCAGCAGATGCTGTAGTCATCTCCCCATACAGGGCGCATAACATCATCATTTTCATACTGGATAGAGCTTGTGAGAACAGAAATATCAGCTGCATATTTCTTGAAGTTCTCAGGCAGTCTTGAGGAATAAAGTACAGTAAGGTTTGGTTCCGGAGCAGGCCCCATATCCTCCAGTGTATGCAGGAAACGGAAGTCATTCTTTGTTACCATAGTACGTCCGTCCTGTCCCATACCTGCTACTTCCAGAGTTGCCCATACAGGGTCACCGGAGAATAACTGGTTGTAAGATGGGATACGTGCAAATTTAACCATACGGAATTTCATTACCATATGGTCTACAAGCTCCTGAGCTTCTTTTTCAGTAAGTGTACCGTTCTCCAGATCTCTCTCAATATAGATATCAAGGAAGGTAGAAATACGTCCAACACTCATTGCTGCACCGTTCTGAGTTTTGATTGCTGCCAGATATCCGAAATACAGCCACTGGAAAGCTTCTCTTGCATCCTTTGCAGGCTGGGAAATATCATAGCCGTAAGCTTCTGCCATAACCTTCATACCCTTCAGTGCACGGATCTGGTCTGCAATTTCTTCACGAAGCTGGAAATCATAGCGTCTCATACCCTGACGGTCGCAGGCTGCAAAATCTTTTTCCTTGCCTTCGATCAGAGCATCGATTCCATACAGAGCCACACGTCTGTAATCGCCTACAATACGTCCACGTCCGTAAGTATCCGGAAGACCTGTCAGGATCTTGTTATGACGTGCAAGCTTCATCTCTGGTGTGTAGATATCAAATACTCCCTGATTGTGAGTCTTGAATTCATAGTTATAGAAAACATCTTTGATCTTGTCACTTACGTGATAGCCATAGGTTTCGCATGCCTGTTCTGCCATTTTAATTCCGCCGTATGGCATAAAAGCACGTTTCAGAGGTTTGTCTGTCTGAAGACCAACAACCTTCTCCAGATCCTTTGTCTCCTCATCAATATATCCAGGTCCGTAAGCAGTCAGAGAAGTAACAACTTCTGTCTCCATATCCAGGACACCGCCCTTTGCACGCTCCTCTTTCTGAAGTGCCTGCAGCTTATCCCAGAGCTTATTGGTAGCTTCTGTAGGCTCTTCAAGGAAGGAAGCATCTCCTTCATATGGAGTATAGTTCATACTGATAAAGTTACGAACATCAATTTTCTCCTTCCAACGATTGCCCTTAAAGCCATTCCACTGTTCAAAGTTTCTCATCATCTTGCCTCTTTCTTTTAATATTTCCGCGCAATTCTCACGTCAAGTGAGATAATAAGATTTATTTTGTTTTGTGTTATCCACGCCGATAGTATACGTGACATTCTGGTCTTATGTCAATTGATTTGGCCTATGATTTTATTTTTATACAATTTACTGCAAAAAGCGGGAATGACTGTACTTTTATCTGTACAGTCATTCCCGTTTTTTAACTTTTCTATTATTGTGATATCCGCAAATTGCTCCGCAGTGAAGCAACTCCTTAGCGATTGTTGATAGCAGTTACCAGGGCGTCAATGGATGCACGGATGATATCAGGGTCCACTCCTGCTCCCCATGCCAGGGTTCCGTCCGGTTTCTTAATTCCCACATAGGCGATAGCCTTGGAACTGGAACTGCGCTCCAGTGCATGCTCCTGATAGGTTTCCAGAGAATACTCCAGATCATAGGCTTTCTTCAGGGCATTGCTTACTGCGTCCAGACGTCCGTTTCCGCAGGCTTCTGTAACAATGGTCTCACCCTGGAAGGTTGAGGTTACCTGTGTGGTAATTCCTCCATCCTTCTGCTGGAAATGTACCTCATTGATACTGTATGGCTCAACCACATTCTCAAAGGTTGACTTAAACAGACCAAAGATCTCATCAGGATGAAGCTCTTTGTGCTTATGATCAGATACTGCCTTGGTGGCATAGCCCATGGCCTCACGCATTTTCGGAGGAAGGTTCAGGCCATATTTGGTCTCCAGAATATAACCAACACCGCCCTTTCCGGACTGGCTGTTAATACGGATTACATCTGCATCGTAGTTTCTGCCTACATCTGTAGGATCAATCGGCAGATACGGTACATTCCAGTGATCTGGATCTTTATCATCTCTCCAGTGCATACCTTTGGCAATGGCATCCTGATGGGAACCTGAAAATGCTGCAAATACCAGGGCACCACTGTACGGGCTTCTCTCTGTAACCTTCATGCCGGTGCACTCCTCATATACTTCGCAGATATGAGGCATGTCAGAGAAATCAAGCTTAGGATTCACTCCCTGGGAATACATATTCATGCCAAGTGTTACAATATCCACGTTACCGGTACGCTCACCGTTTCCAAATAAAGTTCCCTCTATCCTGTCTGCGCCTGCCAGCAGTCCCATCTCAGAATCTGCTACGCCACATCCTCTGTCATTGTGCGGATGGAGAGATACGATCACGTTTTCACGATATTTCAGATTATCACACATATATTCCACCTGGCTGGCATATACATGGGGCATGGAATGCTCTACTGTAACAGGCAGGTTGATAATACATTTATTATCTGCTGTAGGCTGCCATACATCCAGAACTGCGTTACATACCTCCAGTGCATATTCCGGCTCTGTTCCGGTAAAGCTCTCCGGGCTGTATTCGAACTGGAAATTGCCTTCTGTCTCATCTGCCAGTTTTTTCAGAAGTGCAGCGCCATCCACTGCAATCTTTAAAATCTCTTCCTTTGTTTTCTTAAATACCTGTTCTCTCTGGGCAACAGAGGTGGAATTGTACACATGTACGATTGCTTTCGGAGCACCTTTGACTGCCTCGAAGGTTTTACGGATAATATGCTCTCTGGCCTGGGTCAATACCTGGATGGTCACATCCTCAGGAATGAGATTCTGCTCGATCAGAGTACGCAGAAATTCATATTCTGTCTCAGAGGCTGCCGGAAAACCAACCTCGATCTCTTTAAAACCAATTTTCACAAGAAGCTTAAAAAACTCTATTTTCTGTTCCAGGCTCATGGGAATGACCAGTGCCTGGTTACCATCACGCAGATCAACGGAACACCAGATAGGAGCTTTCTCCACATATTCCTTCTCTGCCCATTTCATGGATTTCACCGGGGGCATAAAATACTGTCTCTGATACTTGCTTGCTTTCATCATTTTCTTTATCCTCCACTTTCTTATGTACTTAAAAATAGCTACGCGGTCTGTTTCGCAGGAACTAAAAAAGCCTCCCGCCCTGCATGATCTGCAAGAGACGGAAGACATCAAAATCTTACGCGGTACCACTCTTTATTTATGAACTACGTCATCACTCACCGGATACAGAATCTGAGATCCTTATATCCTCTCCCTTTAACGGTGGACACCGTCTGCGCCTACTCTCCTGTATAAAGATTTCAGGCAGCTGCTCAAAGGCGAGTTCCACAATTTCCATCCGCTGCTTCTCACCGGCCAGCAGCTCTCTGGGCTCAGGTTACTGTGTACTATTCCTCATCTATGCATTTCGCTTATTTTTGCTGAGTAATACGTTAACATCAAAAAGAGTTTTTGTCAAGACCTCTTCCTGAATTTACCCGAATTTGCCAAAATTTTGCTCAAATTAAAAAAAGCACTTGCAATTTGTTTATACTTTTGTTACAATAGCAAATGTTGCGGGGTATGGCGTAGCTTGGTAGCGCGCACGGCTGGGGGCCGTGAGGTCGCAGGTTCAAATCCTGTTGCCCCGACTAAATACAGTAAGAAAAAGAGTTTCCAAAACCTGGAAGCTCTTTTTCTTTTGTCCTTATCAGACGTATTATTATTTCTTTTCTTACTGATATTCTGGTATATGCCAATCAGGAAATCAATATAACTTATGTATAAACAATCCGCTGCGAAGTTTTGGCTCGAACCAGGTGCTTTTTGGGGGCATAAGTCTGCTCTCGTCTGCAATCTTCATCAGATCCTCCATGGAGGTTGGATACATGACAAAGGCAACACCTCCGGTCTTATCTGCCATCTGTGCCAGCTCTACAGCCTTGTGGCTTCCGCCTACAAAGGAAATGCGCTGGTCTGTGCGCGGATCCTGAATGCCCAAAACCGGATTCAGTACTTTGTCCTGAAGTATAGAGACATCCAGCTGGGTCACTACATCCTTACCCTCATATACATCCGGCCATGCTTTCAGATGATACCACTGGCCATCCACATACATACCCATGCAGTGCTTTTCCACAGGCTTACATGGAAATCCCGGCATAAGCATTAATTCAAAATTAAATTTCAGGGCTGCCAGAAAAGCCTTAACTGTCAGTCCATTCAGGTCATGGACAACTCTGTTGTAAGGAAGGATACAAAGCTGGTCATAAGGAAATACTACTGACAGGAAATAATTAAATTCCTCTTCCCCTGTATATCCGGGATTCTGTTCTCTTCTCTTCAGTCCAACCTTCACTGCTGATGCAGCTCTGTGATGTCCGTCCGCAATGTACAGAGAATCAATCCCTGCAAATTCCTCATGGATTTTCCCGATCATCTCTGCATCATCAATTACCCATACTCTGTGGGTGATCTCATCCTCTTCTGTGAAATCACAGGCAGCCGGATGGCTCTTTTTCCAGTCTTCCATAAGCTCCAGCAGAGACTGGGGATATCTGCAAGCCAGAAAAATAGGACCTGTGTTGGCATTGCAGCTGTCTACGTGGTGGATTCTGTCCTGTTCCTTGTCCTCTCTGGTCAGCTCATGCTTTTTGACCACTCCGTTCATGTAATCGTCAATAGAACTGCAGCCTACAATTCCTGTCTGGGTTCTGCCTTTTCTTACCTGCTCATAAATATAATAGCAGGGATTCTCATCCTGGATCAGAATCCCTTCCTTCTCCAGGTTGTCCAGATTCTCTCTGGCTTTTGCATAAACCCTTTCATCATACAGATCAATGGATGGCTCCAGATCCATCTCCGGTCTGTCCACATGGAGAAAAGAAAGGGGATTTTTCTCCCCGATTGCCCTGGCTTCTTCTCTGTTTACCACATCGTATGGCAGGGCTGCCACTGCCCTGGCTTTGTCAGCTGCAGGGCGAAGGGCCTTAAATGATCGAAATACTGCCATAATACCTAACTCCTCTCTTGTACTTTCCTGAATCTTTGATTCATTCTCAGAAAGTTTTCTCTTTGTCCGTTATTTTATCATACTTTATAATCAATATCCAGTAATTCCTGGTCTGCTGCCACCTGATATATTTCCACATCATCCGAATGGGACAATACAACCTTTTTTCCGCCTTTGTCACCGTTCAGCAGTCCAAGCTCTCCAAAATATTTTTTCCTGAAAATGCAGGGATTGCCCATATGAGTTCCGTCAGAAACACAGACAATCCCTTTTTCTCCTCTTATACAGGCATGAATAAGCCCGCCTATAGTCCGTCCGGACAGCCAGGGCTGATCTGCCACACAAAACAGAGCTGCATCTGCCTCCTGATTTGCCTCCAGACCGATTCTTACCGAGGAAGAAATTCCCCTTTCAGGAGCCGGGTTATTATAAACTCTAAATCCATATTTTTCTGCCTGTTCAGCAACAAAATCATATTGGGTCACTACAGAGACTTCCAGACAGGATTCCGTTTCCCCGGGCAGCTGTTCCCAGTTTTTCTGCACATCATATAAAGTATCCAGAATATAGCAGAACATAGGCTTTCCCTGAATTTCATACAGCAGCTTATTAGAGCCGAAACGGCGGCTGTTTCCAGCCGCCAGCATAATGATCCCGATCTTCATATCTGCACTGTCCCTCCAAAGCTTCTCAGGCTTCCGGCTGAAGCAATCATCTTTTGTTCCCTGAATTTTCTCAGGAGATTTTCCGGGTTCCTGCCAGACTTCAGAGTGTCAGTTTTATTCAGATACACCCGGTACTCCCTGTTTCCCACATTTTTCTTCAGACCCTCAGCAGAAGACCCTATTCTTACAATGTCCTCTTCTGTAATCTCATCTGTCTCAGATTTTCCCAAAAAACCTGCAGTCAGTTCCTGGCGGAAAGCACACTGTTCTATACTTTTTCCCAGACAATCCAGACCAATGACACCGATTACCAGATCTGCACATTCCGGGATCACAGGTTCCCATTCTGCAGGAATCTTAACAGGTCTGTGTTTGGAACCGTCTGCCTCAACAAGTATCACATCACAAAAACGAGCCAGCTGCCTTATGGCAGCTTCCGATATGGCAGAATATTTTCCGGTTTCAGACTCATAACCTGCTGCGATCACATAATGATGGTTTGCCAGAAGCTCCCGGCATTTACTCTGCACCTTTGGATCCAAAGCTTCACCTCCTTTGCCTACCCTGACAAAGGGGCTGTCCGGTTCATATGCCATGTGTGTGGTGGTGGTGATCATAACCTTTTTCCCGGCTGTCACCAGTTCCTCTCTCAGACAATGGATCAGACTGGTCTTGCCGCCTCCGCCAACCACAGCAATCACAGAATGGTCTCTTAGATCAATCATAAGTAAATCCAGGAGTCCACCCTGAAGCTCTTTATTTTCCATAAGGAAGCACTCCCTCTGACAACAGGATTTCCAGCACACTGCCGGCAATACACCTTGCCTTGTCAGAAATGGTATAGCAGTTTTTCTTCTGCTCCTTACGGGGATCAATATCTGCGATCTTCATTCCTTCCGAAATCCTGGCACCATCCCGGATGATTCCTCTCAACACTCCGGTAAGGCTGGCTTTTACAGGTACCTCTCCGATCCATCCCAGGATCTGATCCTTTTCCACAATATCTGCAATCCGGGACTGACAGCGGATCACTCCCCCTGCAGGAGCATGGATCACTCTTTCCTTTCCATAACCTGCGATCACTCCCGGAATCCCGGTATTTGGCAGGGCACTTCCTTCCCGGATGATCCTGCCAAGATTATGGCCGCGCATGGTTTCTACCACATAGTCTACATCCTCTCCTGCAGAAAATCCCGGTCCCAGGGCAATGGTAAGGTCAGCCATGGATCTGTCCGTTCCCAGATTCTGTTTTGCAAGGATACCATCGATCAGAGCTGCAGGTCTGTATTCCCTGAGGATTTTTCCCTGGGGGTCGACCATAAGAGGGATTTCCCCTGCACTCCAGATCTCCTGGCATTCCCGGAAGGAATCCACCCTTCTGGCTGTCACACCTTCTACAGCAGCAGCTCCATCATACGCTGCCTCGCAGAAAGCCACCTCTCTCCGGATTGCCGTAGGTCTGTCACATTCCAGCACCAGAACTCTGTATCCGCTGGCAAAAAGCCTGTGAATTGTACCGCTGGCAAGGTCACCCCCACCTCTTACTGCCAGAAAATCCATATTAACCCTCCATAACCGATGATTTCAGTATCAGTTCTTTTCTGTTCTTCTGCCACAGATTCTCGTCCAGTTCTACCTCATATCCGCCGCCATTTTTCACATGCCACTCATAAAAGGATCTGGGAATCTGAGCATATTCCTCCATAATATTCATGATAGTACCGCCATGAATCACCAGCGCGGCCTGAGAAATTCCCCTGCGGATACATCTGGTAACAGCCTTATCAAAGCCTGTCAGATTTCTCCTTTTGGCTTCCTCTCTGCTCTCCCCTCCGGGAAAGGGCAGCATTCCCTTACTGTCCACCCATGCCTGATAATCAGCATTTCCGTCCAGTTCCTTATAATTTTTATTCTCAAATTCCCCGAAATCGCATTCGGACAGCTCTTCAATAATATGTACCGGCTCTCCCGGAAAAAGAATCGCCGCAGTCTGCACACAGCGTTTCAGAGGGCTGACGTAAACGGCGTCCGGCCCTGGATAATCCATTTTGCGGAGAACCTCTATTCCCTCCGGACAAAGAGGTTCATCTGTTACACCAATATATCTGGCTTTCTTATTTCCCTCTGTCATTCCATGACGGATCAGCCATAATTTAATCATTCTTAATCACCATTCCAATCCCGCAGGCCACCCGCGTAACCTTGTGGCTGTAGGCAGCCAGCCTGGTACAGACCCGGCCTACTGCTTCTCTGTATTTTCTGTCAAAGGCATCTATGGGAACGACTCCATATCCTACCTCCTGAGAAACCAGAACCACCTTCGGATTTTCACGGATCAGGACTTCTGCCAGATCAGACACTTCCCTGCCTGCTTTTATCTCTCTGCGGATAAACTCATGAAAATTCAGGACGCCTTCTGCAGCAAACAATTCCTCTCTGGACAGACTGCTGCCCTCTTCCCAGATCAAATCCGGATATTCTTTTTTGGCATATTCTGTTTTTCCCTGATATGCACCACCTATAATCATTTCCATACTCTATGTACCCCACGTCCTCTTTAGAAATTAGAAATCACAGCCAGTACCACAGCCATTCCCACCTCACAGAGGCAAAGGAAAAAGCCTGACAGATCTCCTGTAGTTCCTCCGAAATATTTCATTGCCATATGATGATAATACCAGAATACCAGCAAAGCTGCCACAAAGGCTGCCAGTCCCCATACAGGGTGGATCCACATCATCCCTGCCAGAAGAAGTACCAGATAAAAGATCAATACATTTCTGGATACCACATCCGAAGAATTTCTGGAAAACTGCGCTACTGTGCCATCTGCCTTTGCCTTGGGAAAGGTGATCACACCAATTCCTGACAGACACCTGGAAACCATAAATCCAAGACTGAGGATTCCTATGGCATGAAGATTTCCCCTTCCATAGAGCTGACTGAAAGCACCCAGCCAGGTAAGAAAATACACGGCTGCAGTGATCACTGCAAAAGCCCCTGCATGAGAGTCCTTCAGGATCTCCAGTCTCCGGCTCCGTTCCTGCCAGGAGCTGAGGGCATCAGAGGTATCCAGAAGTCCATCTACATGGATCCCACCGGTCACCAGTACCGGTATCAGCACCAGCACTACAGTTACAAATCCCGGTTCATATCCAAACCGCAGTCCCAGCAAGGCCACCGCCATTGTCAATATACCGATCACAGTACCGATAAAAGGGAAGAAACAAAACATATATTTCATATTTTCCTTTGTCCAGTCAGCTCTGGGCATGGGAATTTTGGAAAACATGGCAAATGCCACCTTAAAATTATTCCACAGGGATTTCATATATAAAAAACTCCTCAATTATTATTTATTATTATCCGTCTTCTTCAGGTATATCGGAATCCCGTATACCACTTCTACTGCCTCATCTGCCATTTTTGCCACAGCCTGATTGATCTCACCCAGATATCTCAGATAAGTATTCATCTCTTCATCAAATGTAACCCCATCCGAAAAAATCTCATTGGTCACGATCACCATATGCCTGACCCTCTCCTTCAGCTTCTGTACACCAGCCAGAATCTCTTCTACCGTATTCTGATGAGCACCATTTTCCTCAAACATTTCATTTGCCGTAAGGTTGGACATACATTCCAGCAATACCACACTGTCCCCGGAAATCGGTACATCCTTCAGCCCTGTATAGCATTCTATTGTATCAAAGCCCTTGCCTGCCCGCATTTTCCGATGGCGTTCAATCCTTTTAAAGCTCTCCTGGTCAAAAGGGTGCATGGTAGCAATATAGATCCGCTTTGCCTCCCCCAGAGAAAGCACACGGTCTTCTGCAAAGGCAGACTTCCCACTGCCGCTGCCCCCTGTAACAAGAATCAACATTATTTTAACTCCTCATACTGCTCCACATGAATATCCTCAAAGGTACTCATTGAGTGATAAACTGCTGCAGCCATATCCAATACCGGGAACAGGGTTACTGCACCGGTTCCCTCTCCCAGGCACATATCTGCGTGGAGGATTGCTTCCTTTCCCATATGCTCCAGAATCAGATGGGCTGCCGGCTCCTTTGATACATGGGAAGCCAGAATATAATCTCCTGCTGTAGGGCAAAGCTTCATAGCAATCAGAGCTGCCACACAGGAAATAAATCCATCCATCAGCACCGGCATATGAAGGGCAGCACCACCCAGGAACACACCTGCCATTCCTGCAATATCCAGTCCACCTACCTTGGCCAGTACATCCACAGGATCTGCAGGATCCGGGCGGTTCAGCTCAATGGCTTTTTTAATGGCGGCTACCTTTCGGTTCAGACCTTCACTGGTAAGACCTGCCCCTCTGCCTGTCATGGTTTCTACAGGCTGATCCAGGAGCACAGAAGCCACAGCACTGCTGGTAGTGGTATTTCCGATTCCCATTTCACCGGTAGCCAGGATCTGATATCCCTCAGCTTTCAGTTCTGTCGCTGCCGTTACACCGGCCATGATCCCCCGGATTGCTTCCTCTCTGGTCATAGCCGGACCCTTGGTCATATTATGGGTTCCCTTCATAACCTTCAGGTCTGTACGGACCTTTGTATCTGTCACCATTCCTGTATCCACAGGATAAACCAGAACATTACACTGCCTGCACATGGCACAGACACTGGTATCACCCTTAAGAAAGTTTTCAGCCACAATCGCCGTAACCTCCTGGCCTGTCTGGGTCACTCCCTCTTCCACAACTCCATTATCCGCACACATGGCAACCAGTGCCCTTCTGGAAAAATCAATATCCGGATTTCCTGTAATTCCTGCGATCTGGATGAGAAGTGTCTCCAGCTTTCCCAGAGAATGGAGGGGTTTTGCAATACTGTCCCAGCGTTTCTGGGCAGTCTCCATTGCCTTCTTATCAAGAGGTGTGATCGCTGCAAGCGTTTCCTCCAGTGTACTATATTTTTTCATATCCTTAATTCTCCTTAGAATTCTTTTTTCCTGTGGTAAAAACAAAGAATTTGCTGAACACATAATTCAGGATCAGAACAATAAACTGTGTGGCAAATTTGCCCACCATATCATTCATTCCCAGCTTTGCCACCAGCAGCCAGACACCTCCTACCTCGATGACCATGGTCATAAGACGGGCACTGATAAACTTGCAGAAGGGCCGGATGTGGTCTGCCAGAGTTTGGCATTTATCCTGGAAAACAAACCTGGAATTTACCACATAGGCAAAAAGGATGGCCAGTATAATGGAAATCACATTGGCCATGTTCAGCCCAACCCTTAGCTTTCTCAAAACATAAAAACTGATCAGATTTACCAGTGTGGTGCATCCGCCAAAAAACACATAGCGCACCACAGAGCTTGCATATAATTTTTTTATCAGCTGTTTCATTTATTTTCTACGCTCCAAATCTTCTTCACTTCCGTGGATGATCTTTGACACAATATAGCGGGGACGATGCTTCACTTCCTCATAAATCTTGGCAATATAGTATCCGATGATTCCAAGACTGATCATGATAGCACTTCCTATAAGCAAAAGCACCAGAAGCAGGGTGGTATATCCCTCTACTGCCCGTCCTCCAAAATATTGAATCAGAGAATAGATCATCAAAGCCAGGGAACACAGAAAGCAGATCAGTCCGCCTACTGTGACAAACTGCAGGGGAACTGTAGTAAATGCCACAATATTGGTAAATGCATATTTCACCAAAGACCAGGGAGACCATTTGGAGACTCCTGCCTCTCTCTCCTGTACCTCAAACCTGACACTGGTAGTCTTAAATCCTACCCAGGAGGAGGTAGCCCTGAAAAACATATTTCTCTCAGGCATAGACAAAATGCTGTCCACCGCCTTTCGATCCATCATCTTAAAATCCGAGGCATCCTTCATATTCACCTTTGTTGCCTTAGTCATAATGCCATAGAAAAATTCTGCACACTTTTTGTGGACAGCGCCCTCTTTTCCTCTGTCTGATTTGACGCCCTCGATCACTTCATATCCATCCTGCCACAGGCGGTACATTTGTACCAGCGTTGCCGGGGGATGCTGTAAATCACAGTCCATCACAGCGATCACATCACCGGAGGCCTGGGCCAGTCCTGCAAAAACAGCTGCCTCTTTGCCAAAGTTCCTGGAGAAATGAACTCCTGTTACATTTGGATCCTTTTTCCCTGCCTTTTCAATCTCCGCCCAGGTACCATCTGCAGAACCGTCATTTACTACCACCAGCTCGTAAGGGATCTCTGCCTCTGTGAGAACCTCCCTCAATACCCGGCAGGTCTTTCCCACCATCAGTTCCTCATTATATGCCGGAAGTACTACTGATAATCTTTTCATCTTATCTCCTCGTCTGTCTTTCAAAAATTATTATACACCAAATCTGTTAGCTGTCTATTCTTACCTACAGGTTTTCTTTCTGCGGCTTCTATATACCAATATAAAATATAAAAGGAGCCCCGCCAGAGTAAGTACTGCTCCGGTTTTTATGTAGGGAGTGCAATAAATAAGCTGTATTGTATGATGTCCCTCTTCCAGTTCCACTGCCATATACATGGTATTGGCCTTCTTAAGCTCTGTCTTTTCCCCGTCCACATAAGCAGTAAAGCCTTTGCTGTAAGGAATTGCCAGAACCAATGCCCTTTTGCCTGAAACCGTAATCTCTCCAGTAATCTGGTTCTCTTCCTGGTTTATATTCTGAAGAGTTTCTGCCTCAAGCTCCTGTGTCTTTTCCTGGATTCCCTGTACAGGCTGGCATACAACACGAAGCTTATCATAAGTATAAACGCCTGTATTTTCAAAGGTAATTGTGATCACCTTTCTGCAGGTTCTGGAATATCCCAGATTGCACAGGAAATTATGGCGTCCACTGTATGCATTGTATTTATCCGTAAAAATCTTAATACTTTTCTGTACATCACCGGAGGCCACTGACATTGCCGCCTCCTTTGTCTCTTTCCAGTAACGCCACATACTGTCCTTATTCCAGACTTTATTTTTCTCATAATCAGACAGGCTGTTCCACTGTTTTTTGCCGATCAGCTGTCTGGGAGAAAGGCTGTCATAATCCAGGTCATCTGCAATAAGATAAGTCTCACATTCCGCCAGTCCGTTAAAGGCCAGCTTCAGGCTGGCACCCTCACGGGTTACATAAATTTTGCCGTCAGATACCGTACATCCCTCTCCCGGTTCTATTCTGTAATCCATAGATTCATCGTCAAAATAAGTAGAAGCTTTTGGCAGGGAACTATCCTCCAGCACAACTCCGTCCAGAAGAGCCTGCTGCTTTTTCACAACGTCCATTTTTTCATATTCAGACCTGGGAATGTAACTGTCATAGGTATACCCCAGAGGCAGTGTGCTGTCTCCTGTATATGCCCTGCATTCCTTGTTTCCCTTACCTGCTGAACCTTTTTCCCGGTTATATCCATAGGGCAGATATTTGTAATTATTGCCGCTGATCACAAAATATTTCACTGCAGCCAGACGGTCAAGGATGGTCCTGCTGTCCAGATTCTCATAATGCTGCTCCCAGGGCGTATTCAGATACATTTCATTAAAAAACTGACTGATACTTCCGTTAGCCAGGCTGAAATAATAGGCTGTACTGTTGGTACCCATATACATGGACGTATTATCATAAGGAAGAGCACCATACTGATCGTATCTGTACACCCCTTGGTCTCCGGTATTCAATACTGCCTTATCTGTATTAGATTCCAGCTTGTCTATTACATCCTCTGCTTCTGCAAACTCAGACAGATAATCCTTTTCATAGGAATACTGATAGGATACGTTCAGTAAAATACTGACCACCAAAAGTCCGGAAAGCATGCCGCACATATATTTTCCCTGAAGGAAAATATTGCCAAAGGAGGTAACTGTAAACACAGCCAGGACCAAGACGATCACTGCTGCCATATTTCTCTGCGTCCGGGCTGACTGCGCAAATAAAGCCAGCACACAGTACGCCACCGTCATGACAAAAATCTTCTTCTTTTCCCTCACAGTCAGAGTAAACAGCTCAGGATATGCCTTCACGAAAATATACGCAATCATCATCCCATAAGCCCAGATCCACCTGTTGGACACATAAGAGAAACCATTGAGCGCATGCCCTGCGAAAGGCACCAGCAAGAACAGATTCAACAACCCAAATCCCAATTTCAGATCCAGGTACTTCTTCTTTCTGGAAAAAAGCACAAACACACCTGCCATAGCAACAGCAGAATACCCGGCAACCCCCCACTGGATCATATTCTCCCCGATCAGATCGCCCAGATACTTCTCATAATAAATCTTATCATATAAAAGAGGCACATAATTCTCAGCCTGAAACCTGTCCGTACCAAAAAGCGTCATGATCACCGGCAGAAAAATAACCGCCGCAATCATCAAAGCCACCGCATAATACCCGATAAACTTCACCAGCCATCCCAGAACATCCTTCACACTTCTCTCACTGAAAATCCCAAAATACCGGAAAGCCGCATAAATAAACATAAAAATACAGATCATATAAAAGAAATAGAAATTCGACATAGCTGAAACCGCAGTCGCCCAGATAAACAGCCATGGCTTCTCCCTTTTATAAATCTTATCAATCCCCATCAGCACCAGGGGCAGATAAATCATAGGATTGGAAAAGTAAGGGTGCTTCATGGCTGCATAAATGGTCCATCCTGCAAATATATAGATCAAAGTCCCCATAAACGTCGCCTGCTTTGGGTTCTTATGATAAAAGCAGTAAATACTGAAGGAAATCCCGGCCAGATAAATTCTCAGAAAGATCAGCACCTCATACAGAATCTCCGTCTTATCCGCAGGTACAAACACAGACAGCAGGGTCAGCGGATCGCCGATCACATAATAATGTAAAGTAGTAAGAATATCCGAGCCATAACCGATATTCATATCCCACATAGGGACAGACAGCTTATGCTCTATAAAAATCCTGTGCAGGATTTCCCTCAGATACCTGCCATAATAGGCCAGGGAATTCAGATGCTGAGGAATCCCGTCATGACTCCACACCAGAGATTTCCCATTGTGGGAAAACTGATAAAAAATAAACCCGGAAATCAGCGCAAAAGCAAGGGTGTATAAAATATAAAAATCCTTCTTACTGTCCTTCGTGACAAACCTTCTCATAACAGCTCCTCTAATTTTATTTTCTCTGTATCAATTATAATCATCTGTAACTTTACAGCTATAAACCAAAATCATAATAAAACCGTTACTGATTATAGACAAATATACAGCAGTTGTCAAATTGTCGTCAACAGGCAGACAAAAATAAGCAAAAAAGAGCCGCGATACAAAAGTACCGCGGCCCATATATCGTCTGGACACTATAAATAGCTCTATCTATTTATTTTATATTATTGTTTATCAATCGTTCAAAAAGCGGAAAGATTATTCAGCGCTGTGAAGAGCGATCAGCTTCTGCAGATATTCAAATCTAGCCTTAGCCTCAGCCTCATTCTTAGCAAACAGTCTTGCAGCCTTCTCAGGATTCTGACGTTTCAGAGAGTTGTAACGAACCTCACCGTCAAGGAATGCCTGATATTCTTCCATACTTGGAGCCTTGGAATCAAGTGAGAACTTGTTTCCTTCTGCTGCAGGATTGAATCTGAAGTTGTGCCAGTATCCAACCTTAACTGCTAATTCTTCCTCTGTCTGAGCTTTTGACATACCTTTCTTAATACCATGGTTGATACATGGAGCATAAGCGATGATCAGAGATGGTCCCGGATAAGCCTCAGCCTCTGCAATTGCTTTTACAGTCTGGTTGAAGTCAGCACCCATGGAAATCTGAGCAACATATACATAGCCATAGCTCATAGCGATGGAAGCCATATCTTTCTTCTTAGTCTCTTTACCGCCTGCAGCGAACTGAGCGATAGCACCTGTAGGTGTAGACTTAGAAGACTGTCCGCCTGTGTTAGAATAAACCTCTGTATCGAATACCATAACGTTGATGTCACGTCCACTTGCGAGAACATGGTCAACACCACCGAATCCGATATCGTAAGCCCATCCGTCACCACCGAAGATCCACTGGGATTTCTTAGCCAGGAAGTCTTTCTGAGCAAGGATTTCTTTCGCTTTGTCACATCCGCAAGCTTCAAGAGCTGCAACAAGTTTGTCTGTAGCAGCGCCGTTTGTAGCACCTACAGAGAATGTATCCAGCCATTCCTGACCAGCTGCCTTAACGTCTTCGTTTGTTCCGTTAGCAACAACATCTTCTACTTTTGCTTTTAAGCCATCACGGATAGCTCTCTGAGCAAGAAGCATACCATAACCAAACTCAGCGTTATCTTCGAACAGAGAGTTAGACCATGCAGGACCCTGTCCTTTAGCGTTTACTGTGTATGGTGTAGATGGTGAGGAGTTACCCCAGATAGAGGAGCATCCTGTTGCGTTTGCGATATACATTCTGTCACCGAACAGCTGAGTGATCAGTTTAGCGTATGGTGTTTCACCACATCCTGCACAAGCTCCTGAGAACTCAAGCAGAGGCTGTTTGAACTGGCTGCCTTTAACAGTTGCTTCTTTAAATTTAGCGATAACATCTTCTTTGACCGGCAGTTTCACTGTGTAGTCAAAGTATTTCTGCTCGTCTGCGCATGCTTCAAGGTTTTCCATAGCAAGTGCTTTCGCACCCTTCTTACCTGGGCAAACGTTTACACAAGAACCACATCCTGTACAGTCAAGTGCGGATACGGACATTGTGAATTTGTATTCTTTCATACCTGTCAGAGGTAATGTCTTCATTCCTTCTGGAGCGTTAGCAGCTTCTTCTTCTGTAAGAGCTACCGGACGGATAACTGCATGTGGGCAGACATAAGAACATCTGTTACACTGGATACAGTTCTCTGGGTTCCATACTGGAACGTTTACAGCGATACCACGTTTCTCATATGCAGCTGCACCTGATGGTGTAGTACCGTCTACATAATCCTTGAATGCAGATACAGGTAAGGAGTTACCTTCCTGAGCATTAACTTTAGCCTGAATATTGTTAACAAAATCAACAACGTCCTGACGTCCTTCTGTTGCATGAGTCATATGAAGACCTTCGTCTTCAGCATCTTTCCAGCTTTCCGGAACCTGGATCTCAACAACCTGTTTAGCACCAGCATCGATAGCTGCCCAGTTCTTCTGTACCACATCATCACCCTTACGTCCGTATGTTGCCTTAGCAGCAGCTTTCATAAGGTCGATTGCCTGATCTTCAGGAATGATTCCTGTAAGTTTGAAGAATGCAGACTGAAGGATTGTGTTGATACGTGTTGGTCCCATGCCAGTTTCAATACCGATCTTAACACCGTCGATTGTGTAGAATTTGATATTGTGGTTAGCGATAAATGCTTTAACCTGTCCTGGTAAATGTTTCTCAAGACCTTCCATATCCCATGCACAGTTAAGAAGGAATGTACCGCCATCAACAAGTTCCTGAACCATGTTGTATTTGTTTACGTAGGATGGATTGTGGCATGCTACGAAGTTTGCCTTGTGGATCAGGTATGTGGATTTAATCGGTTTTTTACCGAAACGTAAGTGGGACATTGTAACACCACCGGACTTCTTGGAGTCATAATCAAAGTAAGCCTGTGCGTACATGTCTGTGTTATCACCGATGATCTTGATGGAGTTCTTGTTGGCACCTACAGTACCATCAGCTCCCAGACCCCAGAATTTACAGTTTGTTGTTCCTTCAGGAGTTGTTACGATCGGAGCACCTGTCTCAAGGGAAAGGTTAGTAACATCATCAACGATACCGATTGTGAATTTCTCTTTAGCAGTGTTTTCATAAACAGCTACGATCTGTGCAGGTGTAGTATCCTTGGAACCTAAACCATAACGTCCGGAGAATACTTTTACACCGTCGAATTTGCTGCCTTTTAATGCTGCTACAACGTCAAGGTACAGAGGCTCGCCAAGTGCACCTGGCTCTTTAGTTCTGTCAAGAACTGTGATCTGTTTTACAGAATCCGGAATTGCATCGATAAGTGCCTGTGCACAGAATGGTCTGTAAAGACGAACTTTAACAACACCGACTTTCTTTCCTGCTGCTGCAAGGTAGTCGATTGTTTCTTCGATTGTATCGTTTACAGATCCCATAGCAACGATTACGTGATCTGCATCAGCAGCTCCGTAGTAGTTGAATAATTTGTAATCTGTACCGATCTTAGCGTTAACTTTGTCCATGTATTCCTGTACTACTGCCGGAAGAGCATCGTAGTATGGGTTACATGCTTCTCTTGCCTGGAAGAAGATGTCAGGGTTCTGAGCAGAACCTCTCTGACATGGGTGATTTGGATTAAGAGCATGGTTACGGAATGCAGCGATTGCATCCATATCTGCCATATCCTTCAGATCTTCATAATCCCATGTCTCGATCTTCTGGATCTCGTGAGATGTACGGAATCCATCGAAGAAGTTGATGAACGGAACTTTACCTTTGATTGCTGCAAGGTGAGCAACAGGTGTTAAGTCCATAACTTCCTGTACAGAAGATTCGCAGAGCATTGCGCATCCGGTCTGACGACAGGCCATAACGTCGGAGTGATCACCGAAGATTGAAAGTGCGTGGGAAGCAAGTGCACGTGCAGATACGTTGAATACTGCAGGTAACTGCTCACCAGCGATTTTGTAAAGGTTCGGGATCATAAGTAACAGACCCTGAGATGCTGTATAAGTTGTTGTTAAAGCACCTGCTGCCAGAGATCCGTGTACAGCACCTGCTGCACCAGCCTCAGACTGCATTTCAGTTACCTGAACTTCCTGTCCGAAAATGTTCTTTCTTCCCTGGGTTGCCCATTCATCTGTTGCTTCCGCCATAACAGATGAAGGAGTGATCGGGTAAATAGCGGCTACATCTGAGAATGCATATGAAGCATGAGCAGCTGCATGGTTACCATCCATGGTTTTCATCTTTCTTGCCATAGTTTGTTTTTCCTCCTTAAAGGTATGATGAAAATTGTATTATTTTTAAGGCAATATAATTTATGCCCTAAATTTCACTGTAAATTATAACATAATCTTTACGAAATGTGCAATTGGTTTTGGAAGTTTTTGTATCTTATGAGATACAATTGTGTTACTGTTCACACAACACTATCCCATAAAACAAAAAAAGAAGAGGCTTACGCCTCCTCCAGAATCTGCAGTAAGGTTTTTCTCTTAAGCATGGCAAACAGCTGAGACTGGATGTCTGCCAGCTCTCTGTGCACCAGACAGGGAATTCCGTCCTGTCCGTCACGCACGCAGCCAAACTGAGGATCCAGGCATTCAATAATAAACATTCCCGGATCTATGGCCTCATATACATCATATAAGGTCAGTTCATCTGCACCTCTGTCCAGGGAATAGCCTCCATGAACACCGCGGTAGCCTTTCACAATCTTCGCTTTCTGTAATTTCTTAAGTATTTTATAAGCAAAGGGGGCTGTAATTGCTTCCTTCTCACAGATCTCAGGCACACTGAGCCTGCTCTCCCCCTGCAGTGCACGGATCACACGTACTGCATAATCACATTCTCTGGTAATAAACATTCCTTATATATCCTCTCTGCTCACAGCATTTCATTATTTTCAAACCTTATTATACCAATGCAGATTTTTTTTGTAAATAAAAGAAAACAAAAAATCAAAAAACTGTTGCAAATTTCCTATTTTAATGTAAAATGGTAAGCGGCTGTGCTGGTAAAACAGGTGCAGGCATTTTTATTATATAAAAGAACACAATCACAGTATTTCATGAAAAAGAGGTAAACTATGATTTCAGCAAACAATATTACTTTACGTGTGGGCAAGAAAGCCCTTTTTGAAGACGTAAATATCAAATTTACAGAAGGAAACTGCTACGGTCTCATCGGAGCCAACGGAGCAGGTAAATCTACTTTCCTTAAAATCCTCTCCGGACAGCTGGAGCCTACCAAGGGTGATATCGTAATCACACCGGGACAGCGTCTCTCCTTCCTGCAGCAGGACCACTTCAAATATGATTCTTATACAGTACTGGACACCGTTATCATGGGTAACCAGAGACTTTATGAGATCATGAAGGAAAAGGATGCCATCTATGCAAAAGAAGACTTTACAGACGAGGACGGTATCCGTGCCAGTGAGCTGGAAGGCGAATTCGCAGAGATGAACGGATGGGAAGCAGAATCCGATGCAGCTACTCTCCTGAATGGTCTTGGTATTGAGACAGAATTTCATTATTCACAGATGGCTGACCTGACAGGAAGCCAGAAGGTAAAGGTACTTCTTGCCCAGGCACTTTTCGGTAACCCGGATATCCTGCTTCTGGATGAGCCTACCAACCACCTGGATCTGCCTGCTATTGAATGGCTTGAGGAATTCCTGATCAACTTTGACAATACAGTCATCGTAGTTTCCCATGACCGCTATTTCCTGAATAAAGTCTGTACCCATACTGCTGACATTGACTATGGCAAGATCCAGCTCTATGCAGGTAACTATGACTTCTGGTTTGAGTCCAGCCAGCTGCTGGTAAAACAGATGAAGGAAGCCAACAAGAAAAAGGAAGAAAAGATCAAGGAGCTCCAGGAGTTCATCTCCCGTTTCAGCGCCAACGCTTCCAAATCCAAACAGGCTACCTCCCGTAAGCGTGCGCTGGAGAAAATCCAGCTGGATGATATGCGTCCGTCCAACCGTAAATATCCATATATCGACTTCCGTCCAAACCGCGAGATCGGTAACGAAGTACTTATGGTAGAGGGACTTTCCAAAACCATCGACGGAGTAAAAGTTCTGGACAATATCTCCTTCACACTGGGCCGTGAGGATAAGGTTGCTTTTGTAGGTGCCAACGAACAGGCTATCACAACCTTCTTCAAGATCATTACCGGCGAAATGGAACCGGATGAAGGTAATTATAAATGGGGTGTAACCACAACACAGGCTTATTTCCCCAAAGACAACACTGCAGAGTTTGATAACGACCTGACTATCACAGACTGGCTGACTCAGTACTCCGAGATCAAGGATGCCACCTATGTACGAGGCTTCCTAGGACGTATGCTTTTCCCGGGCGAGGACGGCGTGAAACGTGTCCGCGTACTTTCCGGTGGCGAGAAGGTTCGCTGCCTCCTCTCCAAAATGATGATCTCCGGTGCTAACATCCTGATTCTGGATGAGCCAACCAACCATCTGGATATGGAGAGCATTACCGCACTGAACAACGGACTGATCAAATTCCCGGGCGTGATCCTTTTCACCTCCCATGACCACCAGTTTGTACAGACCACAGCCAACCGTATTATGGAGATCCTTCCAAACGGAACCATGATCGACAAGATCACAACCTACGATGAATATCTGGCAAGTGATGAGATGGCTAAGAAACGTCACGTATTCGAAATCAATGAGGAAGATGCTTCCGATAACTAAAAGTACTAACATCACAAAAAAGGTTCGCACCGGAGTTATGAGCTCTTCTGCGAACCTTTTCTTATATTATATATATATCTTCTGTTTTCACCGTTTCCGTCAGAAACCCGCTCTGCTGTCAGCCTCCGGCACTCAGTCCTCCTGCTTCATGGTAATATCTGCCAGTTTTCCTCCTGTAACCTTCAGAAGATCCTCCAGAGGCACCTTCAGGGTAAGTCCGATCCGGCCGCCGCTGACATAAATCTCACTGAAATTACCTGCTGATGCATCAAATACCACAGGATATGGCTTCTTCATTCCCAGAGGGCTGCAGCCTCCTCTTACATAGCCTGTAATCTTGGTGATGTCCTTTACATGGATCATGTCCACTGTCTTCTCACCTACAGCTCTGGCAGCAGCCTTTCTGTCCACTTCTTTCTCAATGGGGACTACGAACACAAAATAACCGCCGCTTTTGCCCTCCATCACCAGGGTTTTAAAAGACTGGTCATAAGGTGCCCCAATCTTATCTGCACTGTGAAGTCCATCTATAAATTCATCACATTCATAAGTAAAGGTCTCATACCTCACCTTCTGTCTGTCCAGCATTCTCATTGCATTTGTCTTAGCTTCCTTTGCCATTCTCTGTCATTCCTTTCTGTTGTCATACGTGCTCTGCCGCTTACCTATATGGCAAAACGCATCCGGTGCTTCCCTGTCTTATTGAGTTGTGTACCCGGAATCCGGCACAGCCTTCATCTGCTGCAAGTCATCGATCAGACGATGATACCCCTCAATGGTAATAATCCTATCTGTCTCAGAGGTTTTAACTCCCACACATCGTACATTTACCCAGCCTCTCTCCGAATGCCTCCATGGATAGGAAGCCTCCACAGTTTGGCCTGTGGTAATAATCGTATCCATTACATTATGAATATAATGGATATAATCCGGATGAATATTCTCAAACCAGTTCCTGTAGCACTGTGCAGGTGATGCATCCTTGTCTGCCTCAATAAGGAGGTGCATATTGTCATCTGCCAGCATAACAACCTGGCCGGAATCCTTATTGATCTTGATGCTCCACAAGCCTATAAGGGTAGCGGAAAGAATATTATGATCCAGCGTTTTCTCTACATACCTGTGAAGTCTCTCTGTCATATCTGTTTTTTCATTCTGGCAGAATAAAACATTCTCCAAAAGCCTTCCTGCTTTTTTCAGCAGAAACAGATCATCCCGGCAGTAATCTGCATTATCCACAGAGACCAGCCCTACAACCTTATGATTCTGATCACAGATACTGCAGAGCATACAATTATAAATATCCTGAAGCATAAATCCATTCCAGAGGATCTGATCCTTTTCCTTCAGTTCCTCTGCACTTCTGATAAACACAGCATGCTTTTCCTCCAGAAGCTTCGCCCAGGGACGCATACTATCCCCTGCTGTCAGCTTAAGAAAACGCTTTTTGTCCATTACACCCTTTTCAAGATAAGAATAAACATCCTGCCAGATATCCATTCTGGAATCATATAAAAACAGACAAACCCGGCTGCTCTGATAATAATGTCCCGTAAAGTCCAGAATTTCCTGGATCAGTTCCGGCTGGTGTTTCTTTCTGAAAGCCAGCTCATAAAGCTCCAAAGTCTGGTTCAGGCCGTACAGCTCATCCCTCACTCTGCGGTCCTGCTGCCGGCTTTCCCCTTCTACAGGCCAGGCAACTACCATAACTGCCGGTCTGCCGTTATAAGTCATCGCCCTTTCACGCACACGGAGGAGACGGCCGTATTTCTCATACAGCATTTTCTCGGTCAGATAACTGCCGTTTTCCTCTTTCTCCATACTGTTGCCTGAAATTTCCCTTACATCTCCTGCAAATATCTGACTGTATTTACTTCCAAAATAATTATAAACGCCGGTCAGCTTCTTTGCTGCAGAATTCATGAAATATATTTCCTGACTTTCCGTATCCACCAGATACACAATTTCCTCCAGCTGATCCAGGATTTTGCGGTACTCAAACTGTTCTGAAATTGCAGTCTGGCCTGTACACTCTTTATGCAGTCTTTCCTTTTCATTATACTCTGTCAGGCGTCGGATCAGCTGCATATAAGCATCGTTGGGAACCAGACAGGTATATTCAAACTCCTGTGCGGGCATAGGTCTGCCAAAAAGGAAGCCCTGGATCAGTTCCGGAAAGAGCGTATCCAGACAATGAAGCTCCTCCTCGTCCTCTACACCTTCACAGCAGACCCGGATCCGGGCACTGTGGGTCAGCTCCAGCATATTGCTGAGAAGCCGGTAATTATAAGCGCTCTTCTGGATCTGGCGGATAAAGCAGCGGTCAATCTTGACCTCATCCACCTCCAGACCCTTGAGATAGCTCAGGGAAGAATAGCCGGTTCCAAAATCATCAATAGAAACATGAATTTCCTTATTACGCCAATTAGAGAATATATTATTAAAATAATTATAATCCTGCAGCTGCATGCTCTCCGTAACTTCCACTGTAATATTTCTGCCCGGAAGCCCTGCCTCTCTGGCAGCTTCCACCACATCATTTACAATAGAAGCCTCTCTCAGCTGCACATAGGAAGCATTGATACTGATGCTGAAATCCTCCTGCAGCTTCCTCCATCTGGCACACTGGGCAAATGCCTGCTGCATTACCCACTTCCCTACAGGAACGATCATGCCGCTCTTCTCCAGAATGGGGATAAACACAACCGGAGACATAAATCCAAACTTTCTGGAATGATAGCGCAACAATGCCTCCGCACCATGAAGCTTATATTCATTGGAGGTTACCTGGGGCTGATAATAAAGCTCAAAGCCCTCAAAATTGTTTCGGATGCTCTCCTTCATCTCCTGCTGAAGCTCAATCCTGGACAAGGTCTTGTTATAATTCTCCGAAGAAAAATACTCCATACGGTTCCTGCCAGCCTCTTTGGCACGACCCAGAGCATTTTCCGCATAGCTGATCAATATATTTACATCTTTTTCCTTTTCAAAAGGATAGCTGACAATTCCTGCTGAAAAGCTGCACAGCGCCGCTGTCTTCTCCTTCACCAGAGCATAGAAATCCTCTGCATCCTTCTTGTTGTAGCCCACAAGATCCACTGCAAAATGATCCCCGTCCAGTCTGTAAACTGTGTTTTTCTCACCCTTCAGGCCTTCCAGAATCTCCGCACTCCGGATCAGAACATGATTACCATACTCACGACCCATCCGCTGATTCACATCCCTGAATCCGTCAATCCCCAAAACTATCAGATGTCCACGGTGTCCCCGGGCAATCTTGCTGTTCAGATTATCCAGCATTTTATTGTAATTCAGCAGTCCGGTAAGCATGTCAACCTTTTCGGCCAGGACACGTCTGGACAGACAGCCCATCACTACAAAGGGCTGATGCTTATGGTTCTTCAGCACCTTACCTCTGGCATTGATCCAATTCTTTTTGCCATAGCTGTCCAGATAGCGGAAATCAAAATCCATAGTCTCTTCATTGCCATCTGCAACATTTCCCAGCTGGCGCAGGATCATCTTGCAGTCATCGGGATAAGCCACAGCCTGCAGATCATCCATGGTATATGTACAAACATCATCTCCAGTGCTCTCACGGGCAATGTTCAGTTCCCGTGCAAAATGAAATTTCTTCTCCCTGATATCCCACAGAAAGAAAAAATCACTTGTAGACTCATTCAGGAACAACAGCATTTTATAATAATCCTGTATCTGTTTCCTGTCGTTTGCATTTGTCATCTAAAATAACGTACGGATTATGCCCCCCAATAATCCGCATCCTCCTTCTTCAAAACTCATCTCTACGATAGTGGGCTGTGACTATCTGTCACTCGTACTTTTTCTTTTGCGTCTCTGACTGTACACTTTTTCTCCTTCATTTTCCACAGAATCTCCGGTTTCTTCCGGATATTCTGATTCCACCCTGTTCTCTGGTTCTGCATCCTCTTCCTCGTTATGTGGTTTATTGATGGCAAACTGAATCAGCATTCCCAGAAGAGCAAAGCCTGCACTGAGTCCGATCCCATATGGAAACTCAGCCAGACCTCCCAGCCTGCTCAGGGAGACCCCTGCGATCAGACCACCGATCAGACTTGTGGCAACGATCAGCACCTCCCTGCAGTACTTCACTGCCAGGGTGCCAAGTGCGATCCCGATGAGAATACAGGCAAAAAACGCTGCCGAGCTGGTAGGATGAATAAAATAAATACTCAGTGCCCAGCCAATACCGGCTGCCAGCAGGAATACACCTGCTTTATAAATCAAAAATGCAATGACTGCAAATATGATTCCTGTTATCAAAACTGCCACTCCCCAGACAGTCTTATCCTGAATTTCCATAGACCGGACACAGATAAAGGCCAGTACAGCTCCCACAAAGAAGCCTCCCACCATCATCCAGAACCGGATCAGGCGGTAGCCAAACACACAGTTCAGAATTCCCAATACCAGAAGTACTCCGAAAATTATGGTATAAAACTGTGTAAACATATCAGAACCCATCAGCCCTTCGCCAAGCTGGGGCATATTGCCGAAAATATCTGTAAAATAACTCATATTCTGTCACTCCTTTTCAGTCATCTCCGGAAACTGCCAATAAACTTTTGATCTGCATGTCCCGGGCTTTCTCAAAACATCTGTCAGAACATATAATACATGGTATACATTCCGTCTATGACACCGTAATGATAGGAAACCTCCTGCAGACCATGTACTGTCATATAATACCTGGCAATCTCCTGTATCTTCTCCTCTGTGATCAGATCCTCATAAGCTGCTTCATAGGCATCTGCATTGCTGAACTTAAATCTGACCACAGCTGCATTGTTGTCTATCCTGAGACTGCACAAAGCATATACAGATTCTCTGTCATAGCTGTCAAAGCAGGCACCGTTCATCACATAGAAATTTTTGTCCCAGGCTGTACAGGCCGGAACCTGAAATTCCTCCGATGGTGTATAATTCTTCTCATATTCCTGAGGAAAAGGACAGAGATAATCATAAATCGTAGTCTTGTGCTCAGCCAGTGAAACCGCATCCCCTTCCAGAAATTCCGGCTGGTCTCCATTGGTGGCATCCACATAATAGTACTGACCGTCCAGCTCTACAATATTCCAGGCATGTCCCTGGGTGCTGCCTGCTGCATCCCCCTCCACATAGATACAGGGGATATCCAGACGCTCCAGCAGATACTGGACTGCACCTGCATAACCGGCACACACTGCCTTTTTCTTCCAGAAAACTCCGGCAATGCTCTGGTCATCATCAGAAATCTCATAAGCTGTATGATCAATAATATAAGTATAAGCTGTCATTACCTTCTGGTAATCATCCGCCCCCTCCGGGATCTGGGCAGCCATTTCCTGATAAGCAGCCTCCATTGCCTGGGCGATCTCCCGGCACTGCTCCTCTGTATAAGTATAGCCCGGGGAAAATCTGCAGTAATCCCTGCCATCGTAAGTGGTCTTGAATACCTTTTCCCTGTTATGTATCCAGAAAATCTCCGGATGATCCTTCAGCACTGCGTGATAAACTCTGTCGATCTGGCCATCTCCGCCCAGAGACAGGTAGAAATTCTCCTCATGGGCCCGGACCCCCTTCAGGATCTCACGATAGCCCCGCTTCTCATCATCGTCCAGCAGATTAAAATAATATTCCTGGTGTCCCTGGTCTGTGGTCTCCACCTCCTGCTTCTTCAGCGTACGCACCTCCACAGGATCACGCACAGCCCTCTCCCAGGTCATTACAGCACCGACGGCAAAAACCGCCACAATTACCGCCAGAAACAGACGAAACACCGGAAAATGACGTTTCTTCATTTCGTTTATCCCTTCTCACAGCTTTCCTAAAGCTTAACACAGAATCCATTAATTTACAATAAAATATCTTCATTCGAAATTATCTACGGAACCTGGAGCTGATTTTTGGTGAAATCAGCCATTCTTTAATTGTTTTTTCCGTTTCACCAAGGATTCTGCACTGCTCCATCAATTTCCTGTTGCAGTCCCTGTTGATATTGATCGTAACTACCTTTAACTCCAGATTAGGCTCTCCCTATTGGTTTTCATAGGATTCTGACAGGCAGTTCGTCCATCTGTCCGGCATTTTCCGCTTTCCATTATAGAATACAATAAAATTCGGTGCCGGTAATTTCAGCAATATGGATGAATACAGGGACTTCCTATCCACTAATTGTAAACGTTATAAGGTTACCATATGCTTCTTGTCCAGGCGGGCATACACCCACTCCCTGAAAAGGGTATAGATCACGGACACTGTCGGGATAAAGATCAGCATACCCACAAGTCCCATCAGGCTGCCGCCCAGGGTAACAGCCACCAGCACCCATATGGACGGAAGTCCCACAGAGCCTCCCACCACATGAGGATAGATCAGATTTCCCTCAATCTGCTGAAGGATCAGGAAAAGTCCCAGGAACAGCACCGCCTGCATGGGGCTTACCATAAGGATCAGGAAAAAGGAAATCCAGCATCCGATAATTCCTCCAAACAATGGGATCAAGGCTGTGAAACCGATCAGCACTCCCACCAGCATGGCATAAGGGAACCGGAGAATGGACATAGAAACAAAAAACATGCTTCCCAGGATCACAGCCTCAATACACTGTCCTGTAATAAAGCTGGAGAAAATCCGGTTGGACAGATTCCATACATGTGCCAGGTAGCGCACCGGCTTTTCAGGCAAAAGAGCATACAGAGCCTTTTTCACCTGACCAAGAAGCTTTTCCTTGGAAAGAAGTACATAGCAGGCAAACACAAAGCCAATGGATATATTCATAGCTGTGCTCAGCAGTCCTATAGTAATGGATACTGTAGAGGAAACAAAATTATCGACACCGCTTTTCAGTACTCCAAGCATAGAATTAATAATCTTACCCGGCTCAATATCCAGCGACTGGGTCCACTTTATGATTTCCGGATTGTTTCCAAAGGTAGTATCGATCCACTTCTGGACCACCGGTATATTCTCCTCTATCTTTTTGGCAACATTCACCAGAGTTGCACCCAGCTCCGGCACTACCACCAGCATAACAATGATAAGCACACAGACCAGGAAACAGATGGAAAGCACCAGACTTACCGGTCTGGCAAGCTTCATGGCTGCCTTTTTCTGCTGCTTTACAGCCTTGCCAAAGAGATGCTTTTCAATAAATTTCATAGGCACATTCAGAATAAAGGCGATTCCGCATCCCAGAATAAACGGAAAGAGGAAGCCCAGAAGCACCTTAGCTGTGCCGATCACAATATCCAGATGCTGGACACCCAGATACAAAAGTACGGCAAAGGCAATGAGATAACGTATTTTTTTCATGTTTTCCTTGTCTAACTGCATTTTATGTTTTTCCCTCTCTATTACGCAATGATATGTTTTTCTTTCTTATGATCCGTGCCTCTCTGAGTTCTCATACAGCTCCCATAACTTCCTTATAAAAAAAGTACAGGAGCTTCTGTCTTTTAGAAAACTCCTGCTTAAAATGAATAATGAAAATAAAAGCATGACTTTTCCGAAAGAACAGATCTTGAATCTGTATAGAAAATAAAGGATTGGATTTGAAGAAATAAGAAAATATGCTTTTGCTTATATTAACACGGTTTGTCAGGCGTTACAAGGAATTTTTTCGGAAATATTGGTCAAGTAGATCTTCGCAAGCAGGGGACTTACTTGAGTCGGTTAAAAAAATTTCAATTGCACAGGGATTTATTCTGTGTTATCATTTCAACATAATTGCAAAAAATGTTTGCAGCTAACTTGATATTCACGAATTACTCCGCTGCGAGACAGTTTCGGTAATTCTCAAAATTAATAAGGTGAATTTATGCATAATAAAAATAAAGGCTTTACCCTGGTAGAGCTGATTGTAGTGATTTCGGTTCTGGCAGTTCTCGTTGGAATCCTGGCACCGGCTTATACGAAATATGTGGAACGAAGCCGTGAGTCTGTGGATCTGACCAATGTTCGCACAGCATATGATGAAATGATGGCTGAAGTTACTCTGGAGGGAAAAAGTACCACTACAATAACGAAATCCGTACCACTGAAACAGAAAATCGAAGACTGGCAGTCCTCCAAAACTGTCTCTATCGCAGGATATTCCCAGACTGTAAACAATCCGGACACAGTAAACTGGAAAGGCGTTCCCAAAGCGGGCGGAACCTGTGGAATCTACTTTGATGAGAATGGAAATGTTGTGTTTAACTGGGATTGGAAGAAGTATCCCTTTAACACTGGCGTAACAGATTTAATGGGACCACTCAACGCTTCTGGACTTTTAAAAACTACGTTAGATAAGAATACGAACTTTGAAATTGATTCCAGTTGCACTACTTCAACGATGGTTCCTGTAATCAGAAATTACATAGGAAATGACAGCTTGCTGAACAATGGTACCTGGGCTTATTATGGTGACGCAACTAATCCAGAACATCAATACCTTTTCTGGACTTCTGTAAAAACCACTGCAATTGGTAACGGCAAAAAAATTCCAGTTATAGTCAGCACAAATGATGGAAAATTTTATATTTCCGAAACAACAACCGCAAAAAGGACAGCCACCTCAAATTATGTGGTAATTGCCCCAAGGGAACTAAAGGGACGTAATTATGCTAAATATCTTTCTGCCGATAAAAAATACGACTCTTTAGAAGCCGCCTACGATGCATACGAAAAGGTAATTGCCGATAATTTTCCAACCTACCAAGACACACTCCCCAAATAGCAACTCAACTACAAAAGCCACAGACCGGTTTTGACACCAGTCTGTGACTTTTTTGTTCTCTGCCTATCTTCTGTCTACACCGCTTTCCGTATAGTAGCGTTCCTTACTCTGATACATTCTTGCATCTGCAGCTTTTGAAATTTCATATGCACTATCCCAGTTTCTCTCTGTGCTGAAAACCCATCCGTATGACACAGTCATTGAATCAACAAACTTTCCATGCCAGTTTGCCACATTGGAATCGAAGTTATGTATCAGCGCTTCCACCTGGCTTGGATTCTCTGTAATGATCACTGCAAATTCATCTCCACCGATTCTGTATACCTTTCCATACTCATGAAAGCTGTCTCTCATGCAATCTGCCGCTGCGCATATAAGCTCATCTCCTGCCATATGGCCATAAGTATCATTTGCCCCTTTTAATCCGTTCAGATCTACAGAAATGTATACCCATTCCTCACTAAGATTAAGCTTTTTCATATCATTTTCATATGCATGCCTGTTTAAACATCTGGTAAGCTCATCCGTATTTGAGGTGTATATCAGTTTTTCTTTTTCCAGTCTTTCTTTCATCACTTTGGAAAACATATAGGTTATACAGCAGGATGCCAGTACCAAATATGCGCCTACTATAAAAATAGCAATCATGCCGCCCTGCTGGTAAAACGAATCCTCTACAGTTACAATAACAATATAGTTATCATTCTGGCGCACCATGCATCTGCAGCGCTTTCCATCCATTCTGATCTGTATTACAGTCGCATCGTCATCACTGACATAATCCGATGATATCCCCACATCTTCCAGTTTTTTTCCTAATTTGCTACTGTCCGTAGCTCCTTCTATTATCTGTCTATCCCCATCTGCAACTATAATTTCAATGCCTTTATATACCGGCATTCCGGCAACTACATTGGAAATGTTATTCTGCTTTATTTCATTGAGAAGTCTCTTTGGCTCAATTCCCACCTGGATCATCTTGGTTCCGTCTTCATTCCAGGTGATGGCATACATCATTTTCATTCCCCCTGCAGTGTTTGGAGTAACATCCTGGCACATGGTCAGCGATTTATTCTTAAGTATGGGCTTAAAATACTCCATCTGCGCACCGGAATCAAAATTATAGCCAAAATACTTGGGTGCAGAACCACTGTAAATGGTTCCCTGATCATCAAACAGATGTATCTCATCAACAGCCATTAGTTTTGCTATTTTCTGCAGCTCATCCACATCATATTCTACCGCCGGATAGGCATCAATCATATATGACACTGCTTTAGCCCTTACAATATAATCGTCCTTTAACGATTCGATCAGCTCATTCCTGCTCTCATCATTTTTATCAAGCACGGTAATCACACGATCAAGAAGCACCTTTGAGGTTCTCTGGGCATTTCTGTCATTAACATATTTCAGAATACTCGCTTCAAGGAGTAAGGCAACCACAATTATCATAATAGATAAAATTATAATTTTTTTCTTCTTCATACTTCCCATTCCTTTGTCAGATATGTGGTTTTAGTGTAGCAAACGACAGACGGGATGTCAACCTGAGAAGATGAAGAAGCCACAGACTGGTGATTTCCAGTCTGTGGCCTGATTAGATTTATCAAACGGATATTCTCAAAATGCTTTAAGATCTTTAATAGTTTTCAAAGGCTTCTACAATTTTCTGCATATCGTCCGTGTTAAAACGCTCATCACAGCTGACAGACATGATATGGGAATAAATATATTGGGCTCCCGGATAGTCTTCAACCTTTACAAAAGGTGGTACAGGCCAGTAAACCTTAGGCGGAATGTGCCTGTCTGCCAGATGCCTGATCAGGTTGTCCCGGTTTTCCACAAAGAAAGGGAAAAACATAGGACAGATATCATCTGAGAGATAAGGAAATACCGGTCGGATATCGGAGCGTTCCGGCAGGTGTTCCAGAAGGTAACGGTAATTTTCCTGGCGTTTACGGATGGCATCCCGGAATGGATAATGAAGAATCGTTTTAAGGGAAGCTTCATCCCCCTCCTGGATATCGAAAATTTCACGAAGCATAAATTCCGCTTTCCAGAAAACATCATTGCCTTCTTTATTATAGTCCTCATTTCCCGTATGCTCGTAGGTCTCTCGGGATTGAAGAGCCTGATCTCTAAGGGAAAACTGTTCTTTATTGATTGGAATAGGCTTTATGCCAAAGGTGCCCTTTCGCTTGATGGCAAGACCACCGGAGGCAACACCCATCCATTTTCGGAGACTGACGGCAATATAGTCAGCATCCGGACAGGCCGGCAGCGGAGAAAATGCTGTATGGGTGGTATCCACTATTACAGAAACGCCACTGGCTTTACATTTTTTGACAAAATCCTCATTATAGGTAGGATAGCCATAGTATCCACAGACAAGGAGAACACTGATCTGAGGAATCATCTCTTCCTCAAATACAGGGGAAAGATTTTTGTCAAAATCATAATAATGAATTTCATATCCTGCTTTTACAAAGCAGCCCAGAACTGTTTCGCAGTCATAGGAAGGCAGATATGCTACACGCTTTTGATCTGTTAACATCAGATCCCTCAGACAGTAATAAATGGCACAACGGCCGGACATTAGATGAGCGGTGTCCCCGGGATCAGGGCAGGTATGCTCCACATAGTTGTTTGGCTCAGAGCCAACAGGTTGATAGGGGAAAAAACCTCCAATTTCCATAGTAAAAACCTCCTTTAATTAAATTTATATATTATACTTAATATTTCGAAATATTTAACAAAAATGGAAGTAATAACTTTACAAATCTATTATAACATGAATATTATAAAATATAAAGTAAAGTATATACTTTACTTTATGATATTTTTACTGAGGAACAAAAAAAGAGGCTGCCTATTCAGACAGCCCCTTTGGGGATTATGAAACCCAGCCGGTAGCTTTTACAATATAATCATAGATCTTGCGGTAAGTAGCCGTATTATAGTGTTGTCCGTCAGCAGCATAATAGCCTACTTTCTGTAAATGGCTAAAGCAGTCCAGATAATTATCCGGAAAATTATTTCTCAGTGCATCATTAAAGGGACGGATCGTAGCATTACTTACGTTGTAAGCACCCACACCGATTACCGGATTGATGGACATAAGATAAATATTTGCTCTGGGATGGCTGGCAATAAAGGAACGATAGTATGTCAGATAGTTTGCCTGCTGATACAGATAATCGTTCAGTCCGAAGCCAAATACAACCGTTGATTCCGGGTAAGAGGCCAGATAAGATTCCAGCATTGGTCCGGCAGTGGATCTGAGCCAGTTGTATCCCATGGATACTTTTCCGATATAAATAGCATTTCCGATTCTGCAGTCACGCATAGAAGCTACACGACAGTCCCCCAGGATGATCAGGCGGGATTTCGAAGTCTGTTTTACCTTGGTGACAGAGCCGTCAGCAGATACATAGCGGCTTCCAATCCATTTCTTCTTACTCATAGCTCCGGTTTTCTTTCCGAAGTAGTAACGTTTTCCATTAATCATCTGCCAGCCGTGCAATAGCTGTCCACTGGTTTTGGAAAGGTAGTAGGTTTTACCTTTAACCTTCTGTAAGCCTGTGAGAAGCTGACCTTCTTTTCCCTTCACTTCGGAAAGATAATATCTTTCGCCTTTGTAGTCTTTCCAGCCTGTTTCTACATAGCCATGGGCGTCAAAGCTGTAACATTTGCCTTTTACTTTTAACCAGCGGGATTTTGGATGGCGGCCGTCAGTATAGACATATTTGCGTCCTTGGGTATCCCTCTTCCAGGTTCCTTCTTTTGCCTGTTTTACAGAGGTCAGCAGATTGGTGGCAGCAGATACTGTCACACTGGCAGACATGATGAAAAGGCACAGGAGTAAAAGTGCGAACAGACCTTTTTTTCTGAATTTTTTCTTTTTCATTAGTTTGTCCTCCTTTTGATACAAGCAAGTTACCGCCCACTGCTTATTGCTTTTCACAACGGAAGTGAGGACTTACTTGATTCGCTTAAATACAAGTTTACTTTATCACAAACAAAAGGTCACAGCAACCCAAATAAAAAAGCAAAAGTGATTCATTCCGCTTCGCTACTTGCTCATAACCGAATAACTACTCCGCAGTTTATTCGGTTAAAATTCTTTACAGATAAGTTTCCGCAGCGCTCATCTTTGTTATTATTCTAACAATGTAAATTTAAAAAGAAAGTTACACTTTCGCTCAAATGTAACTTTCTCACTAATTTTGTGCAATAAATACGAAAATAATCAGATAAAATTGTGCACTAATCTGTTATGTTTATGACAATATTTCCAGTTTTTCAAACAACTGAGAGAGTTTCCCAGGCATCCCCTCAACTAAAATTTTTGCCAGTCCCTCCGGTGCACATTCCAACTCTCCCAGCACCCATTTTATAGTCATATAAATAGAACTCTGGCAGTACATTTCCAGAATACAATGTATGGTCTCATCCGGAATATTTCATCATTCTTTCTGATGTAAGATAATCCATTGTAAAATATCATCCACATTCTTCTTACCTGCTGCCAATTCTAAAATAATATCAACCAATTCTTCCTGAATATAAATTAGCTCATATCCATTCAGCATCAAAAATACAAGCATTACATGCGCACCTAATCTCTTGTTTCCGTCAATCATTGCATGATTTTTCACTAATCCAAAGCATAATTGTGCCGCCTTAGCCTGAATACTTGGATAAAGTTCTTCTCCTCCAAATGACTGAAAAGGATTCAGCAATGCAGAATCCAGCATTCCTTCATCTCTAATTCCATCACTTCCACCAGTCACAGATATTAGCTGTCTATGCATCATTAGTACTTGTTCTTTGCTGAGAATTATCATTTAGCCAGCTCCTTATATGCTTCCATATTCTGTTTTATTAATCGTTCCGAAATTGTTGCCACATCTTCTACATCTGCTATTTTCTGTGCTTCTGCTTTACTAAAATCAATTACAAGATATCTGGGAACATTGTTCTTTAGGATTACTGCTGTTCCATGTTTATCAACAACTCTTGTGACCTTTGAAAAATTCTGGTTAGCTTCTGTAATTGATACCATTGTATTTGTATCTATTGTCATAATCTACACCTCTTTCTAAACATTATATGATTTTATCTAAAGCTTCTATCTATAGAATACTCTTATTCTAGCTAGAATACAACCTATTTTATTAAAATTTTCCGTCTGTCCTGTTGACGATCTGTTTCATTATACTGTTCAAAACGGCCCTCAATTTCTACCAGCATATTGGCATATTCTCTCAATTCATCACGAAGCTGTTCTTTATCCCGACACCTACTGCTACTGCTGTTATATATTCACAGATCCAGAACGCATTCCACACAGCACCTGCCCCGGCAAAATAGCACAGCAGATAAGCTACCGGAAGAATCACGATAATATATCTTAACAGTGAAATCACCAGGGACTGAGTACCTTTGCCCAGTCCTTCTAATGCACCTGAAGCTGTAACAGAGATGGCAGATGGGATGAATCCAATACTGATAACCTGCAATGCAGCAGTGCCAAGTCTTATAGTTTCCGGGTTCTCAGTAAACATTCCCATCAATGTCTCTGATGCTGTAAAGCAGATATAAAAAAGTCTGAAGCTTATAATAGATTCCCAGAACCACTACATAGCTTCCGGAGAAAACAGCCAATATCTGATTCAGGAAAGAAATTTTATTTCCTGCTGTCAAGGCTTTTATCCATTTTACTGTAAAAAGCCACAGGCTGGGTGGGTTCCAGTCTGTGACTCCAATGTGCACGACCCCAATGTGCAAACCGTGCTATTTTCCAACTATATAAATATATATTATTATACCACTTACTCATCATACAGTACAATAATAATATTTGTTGCTGTGACCTTCGTTCGCAAAAAACACCTCGCGGGATATTACCAGTGAACAGTAACTAATATTTTTTCTTTATTTCATACCCCCTCTGGTTTTGTTGACAATCCACATATGAAAGGGTACACTTTCATTATCAGAAATAAAGGAATGGAGGACGTAGCGATGAAGATACTTCTGATCAACGGAAGCCCAAAAGGCAAAAGAAGTAATTCATTAAAGCTTGCATACAGCTTTATTAAGGGATTAGAAAACGGATGTACGAGTAATAAAGAAGAGTTATCTGTTGATGAACTGCATATAACTTCAATGAATATAGGTGCGTGTAAGGGATGCTTTGCATGCTGGCAGAAAACACCCGGGAGATGCTGTATAAATGATGATATGCAAACAGTCATTAAAAAACTGATCAGTGCTGATCTAATTTTATGGTCTTTTCCACTGTACTATTTTAATGTTCCCGGTATGTTAAAGAATTTGATCGATCGTCAGCTTCCTATGAGTCTTCCTTTTATGAGTTCAAGGCAGGACGGATACGGAAGCGGCAGTCATGATGCCAGATATGATATGGAAGGCAAGAGGCACGTATTAATCTCTACCTGTGGATTTTATTCTGCCGACGAAAATTATGACAGTGTATTGCGGATGTTTGACCATTTCCTTGGCAAGGGAAATTATACGACCATTTTTTGCGGTCAGGGAGAATTGTTTCGTGTAAAGGAATTGTCAGTGAGAACAAATGAATATCTTGCTGCAGTAAAATGTGCAGGCACTGAATATGCAATGACAGGAGCAATATCGAAAGAAACAGATGCTGTGCTCCATACACTTTTATATCCCAGGGATGTATTTGAAAAAATGGCAGATGCCAGCTGGGGTATTAACAAAACGACCGGCGAGAAAGAACCTGAGGATCTTGTATTTACCCGGCAAATGGCTGCCCTTTACAATAAAGATGCCTATGACGGAAAAGAACGCGTACTTGAGATACATTTTACCGATTTGGATCATACGTATCAGATTCGACTTAACCAGACTGGAAGCCAGATTTTTACAGATGGAAGCCTTTCTCCAACTACTCGCATCGATACACCTTTTTCTGTATGGTCAGCTATTTCTCGTGGAGAAATTGGTGGCGCAGAAGCATTGGGAAAACAGATGTATGCGGTATCCGGCGATTTCTCCTTAATGATCAATTGGGATAAATTCTTTGGAAACACATCTGCGGTTAAAAATCCTGAGAAAAAATCCCCAAACATGATTGAGAAGAAAAATCCTTCTATGATGACAATGCTTATACCATGGATTGCCTTTTGGACTGCTGTTTCTATCACTCCTAAAGTGGGGGCTTTGATAGCTCTTATCGTAGTGGCAGCCATACCGTTTATTATGAGAAATCATGAATTTGAGATCTGGGATCAACTCTCTATGATAGCCGTTGCTGTACTTTCCGCAGCAGCAAATGTAACCGGGAATGGAGATATTCCTACAAATATAGGATATCTTGTGTTTGGATTGTTCTGGCTGCTTTCATGCCTGACAAAAGAACCTTTATGCGCTGCTTATGTAAAATACAATTATGGTGGTGAAAGTGCACATCAAAACCCTCTCTTCATGAAGACAAATTATATTCTTGCAGCGGCATGGGGATTGTTATATGTACTGACAGCAGTCTGGACCTTTCTGCTTAGAGGAGCCGGGTTTGGAAATCTGCTTATCATTGTAAACAATTTAATTCCAATTTTGATGGGATTTTTTACAATATGGTTTGAAAAATGGTATCCCGCAAAGATAGCAAGAGGCAAGAGAAAAGAAGAAAACTCTTATATAACATAATCGCTGTTGCAGTCAACCAGAAAGATGATTCAGTTTGACTATATATAATGAAAATACAATCTAACAGAAAGTCACAGGCTGGGTAGGCTCCAGTCTATGACTTTATTAGAGAAATTTTATTTAGTCTCAGTCGGTTTACATTGCAGAAGCGCTTCCAGTTCAGTATTTTCCCGACAGAGGGTGCGACCCCGCCAGGGTCCCGGTTCCCCGTGCTGAGATGAGAACAGGAACAATTGACGAAAAATGAAAAAATCTTTATAATAAATTAGTATCTGAACAACAGATAAAATCAATTACACAAACTTAATAAAAAGAGGGAGGTCATTTTATGTTTGGTTTTATGGTAACTGCTGATGGCGGACTTACAACTGCCGGATATGTAATTACAATTATTGCCGGAATTATTTTGTTTTTCCTAGCGATTTATTTTGCAGGGAAGAATTCAGACAAGAAAAAGCTTACCACAAGACAACTGGTATTCTGTGCCGTAGCTATTGCACTTGCTTTTATTACGTCTTATCTGAAAATCTTCAAACTGCCGTGGGGAGGAAGTGTCACTCTTTGCAGTATGCTTTTTATTGTTCTGATCGCAAACTGGTATGGAGTCGGAACAGGTATTATGGCTGGGTTTGCTTACGGAATCCTGCAGTTTATTCAGGAGCCTTATATACTTTCATTTTTTCAGGTATGCTGTGATTACATACTTGCATTTGCAGCACTTGGACTGGCAGGATTATTTGCAAAACAGAGTCATGGACTTCTGAAAGGATACATAATAGCTGTAATTGCCAGAGGAGCTTTTCATTCTCTGGGCGGTTATCTTTATTGGATGAGCTATATGCCGGACAATTTCCCGAAATCGTTGACAGCCGTATATCCGATCTTATACAATTACAGCTATCTGCTGGCAGAGGGCATTATCACGGTGATCATCATTTCAATACCTGCAGTGTCGAAGGCACTGACACAGATAAAGCGGACCGCATTGCAGTAGATTGTTTTGCCTGGCAACGAGAATGTATTGTTGCCTGAATCTGGCATTAGATCATCCGGACACTTTCCCAACGGGAGGCGCCCCTGATCGGTCTTTTACTGCAAAAAAGCCACAGGCTGGGTGGTGCCAGTCTGTGACTTAGTTGGATTTTATACTTTCTTTAGAAAACTTTCAAAACAAATTTCGTTTCTTTATTTTCCCGACAGAGGATGCGACCCCGCCAGGCTTCCCCTGTATTGGAATGTAATATTCTCTCGACAAGGGGTGCAACCCCGACTGGCCGTCTTAGCAAGCCTCTTCACAGCTGGTGCAGCCCTTATTTATCACTGTAATGCCCTTTACATTGGATTACAATAATTGTTTCATCTGTTATTTCGTAAACTAAACGGTCTTTAAGGTTAATTCGTCTACTCCATTTTCCATTTAAATCACCACGAAGTTTTTCTGGTTCACCTTTTCCTGAGAATGGTGTTCGTTGTATTTCTTTTAACAATGCATTAATCTTCTTTAGTATTTTTTATCTTGAAGTTGCCAGTAAAGATAATCTTCCCAAGCATCTTCTGAAAATGAAATATTACTCACCTGCCATTGCCTCCAACTCTTCCATTGTTTTTGTTACGATTTTCCCTTCCTTTATCTGCTGTACAGACTTGTGAAGCTGTGTCATATTCTGTTCGGAATAAAATGGATCTGCCGGAGCTTCAATGTCAAATGGTATTCTACGATCTCTCAGAGCTTTTTTAGTATAAATCATGTAGAAAGTAGAAATATTCATTCCCATTGCTTCACACATCTCATCAAGCTCTTTTTTCATTTGATCGTCCATACGTAAACTAATGGTGGTCATGATATCACTCCTTTTCTATTCTATTTTTAATATATTTTACTGCAAATAAAATATATTTGCAATCATATAATATAAAATATATTCAAAAAAGTCTCCCCATATTCGCAGCATTAGGGACTTTAGTATAACAAGCTGTCAAACCTCCAGCAGAAAGGAGGTGGATTCCATGGAAGAAATTCTCACCACATTTCTTGTCTCTGTTATAGCAGGCGTAGTTAGCTACTACATATGCAAATGGCTGGACAGCAGACGATAGACAGCAACAGTCTAAACGGAATAGCTCACCGCAACGAGCAAGAAAGCCCTCAGAGCTGGCACTCTGAGGGCTTTTGCTTTGCTTCACGGAATCTCACCACATTCCTTAGCTACTGTTAGTATATGCGCAATGTGCCAAAAAGTCAACTCAAAAATAATGGGTGTATTATAACCAGAAAAAAACGTTCCAGTCTGTGACTCAGTTAGATTTTTATACTTTCTTTAGAAAACTTTTAAAACAAATTTCGTTTCTTTATTTTCCCGACAGGGGGTGCGACCCCAAGCATCCCCTAGATGCCAGCTGGGGTATTAACAAAACGACCGGCGAGAAAGAACCTGAGGATCTTGTATTTACCCGGCAAATGGCTGCCCTTTACAATAAAGATGCCTATGACGGAAAAGAACGCGTACTTGAGATACATTTTACCGATTTGGATCATACGTATCAGATTCGACTTAACCAGACTGGAAGCCAGATTTTTACAGATGGAAGCCTTTCTCCAACTACTCGCATCGATACACCTTTTTCTGTATGGTCAGCTATTTCTCGTGGAGAAATTGGTGGCGCAGAAGCATTGGGAAAACAGATGTATGCGGTATCCGGCGATTTCTCCTTAATGATCAATTGGGATAAATTCTTTGGAAACACATCTGCGGTTAAAAATCCTGAGAAAAAATCCCCAAACATGATTGAGAAGAAAAATCCTTCTATGATGACAATGCTTATACCATGGATTGCCTTTTGGACTGCTGTTTCTATCACTCCTAAAGTGGGGGCTTTGATAGCTCTTATCGTAGTGGCAGCCATACCGTTTATTATGAGAAATCATGAATTTGAGATCTGGGATCAACTCTCTATGATAGCCGTTGCTGTACTTTCCGCAGCAGCAAATGTAACCGGGAATGGAGATATTCCTACAAATATAGGATATCTTGTGTTTGGATTGTTCTGGCTGCTTTCATGCCTGACAAAAGAACCTTTATGCGCTGCTTATGTAAAATACAATTATGGTGGTGAAAGTGCACATCAAAACCCTCTCTTCATGAAGACAAATTATATTCTTGCAGCGGCATGGGGATTGTTATATGTACTGACAGCAGTCTGGACCTTTCTGCTTAGAGGAGCCGGGTTTGGAAATCTGCTTATCATTGTAAACAATTTAATTCCAATTTTGATGGGATTTTTTACAATATGGTTCGAAAAATGGTATCCCGCAAAGATGGCAAGAGGCAAGAGAAAAGAAGAAAACTCTGCCTTATAAACATGATCCCGATTGACCTCATATAGCATAGGTTCTATTACAGTCATCTATAGCCATGATTCGACTTGATTTTATATAACATAATCGCTGTTGCAGTCAACCAGAAAGATGATTCAATTTGACTATATATAATGAAAGTACAATCTAACAGAAAGTCACAGGCTGGGTAGGCTCCAGTCTGTGACTTTATTAGAGAAATTTTATTTAGTCTCAGTCGGTTTACATTGCAGAAGCGCTTCCAGTTCAGCAACTCTTTTAAGTGCTTCTGCCGTCTCATTCTGGGCTTTTATTTTTTCTTCTTCAGCAATCATCCTTGCTTTTTCAGCTTCGTCCCTTACATTTTCAGCTTCATCCCTTGCTTTTTCAGCAGAATCTGCTCTCTGGCGTTCTCTTTCTGTATTTTTGCGTTCAGCTGCCTGACCTTTTTCATACATGATCGTATCTCTCTCAAATCCCTTCATATAACTCAAAGACACCTCCCCGTCCCGCTTCACGATATCCACCATCTTCTGGATATCCTTCAGTGTATCATTTACGGCATTTGTCTGGGTTGTGTTCTCCATATACTTTAAAAACTGCCGGAGCTCTTCGGATATGTCATCACCTTTTGTTCCCTTAGTATACAATACGGTTGTCTGAGCACCATCATCGTATGGCATTTCCGGTTCTTCCACACACATATTTCGTATTGTATATTTCACTCTGTCGTAACCAAAAGGATCGTAATTACAGATAAAGATCACGTATACTCTCTTTAACTTTCCAAAATCCTCTCCCGATTTCAGGCTGCGGCTGTCTATGATAGCATGATAAAAGCGGATTCTCTGTGGAAATGCGGCAATATACTTTGCCTTATCATTCTTATCCGGCTCCAGGTCATAAATAGATGCATCCTCTGACGCATCTATCTCGGCGCTGTCATCGCTTTCTACATAAACATCCAGCCGGGCTCCCCGCAAATCCGTATTCAATCCCCCATAGGATTTCTGTGCGATCACTTTCAGATTTCGAAACTCCTTGTTAAACAGAAGTTTCAGGATCTTTCGTGTAAACTTCTCTCCCATTTCAGGATATGTCATCATGGCATTGAAGAGAAAATCATCCAGCAGGTTCAACTCTTCCAGTTTTTTTCTTTCATTCTGCATCTGCATGCTCCTTTCCTTATGATGGAGGAAACAGCATCGTTTCTACAGAATTTATATGTGCCGTTGTACTGTTTCCACCATATTTATTTCAGTTTCATATGTGGAATCAGATTGACCGAACGGCCTTAGAACTTTCCCAGATATGTAATTTTAGTGTAGCAAATGATGACTGGCGTGTCAACCACAGAATAAAGAAAGCCACAGGCTGAGTGGGTGCCAGTCTGTGACTCAGTTAGATTTTTATACTTTCTTTAGAAAACTTTTAAAGCAAATTTCGTTTCTTTATTTTCCCGACAGGGGGTGCGACCCCAATGTCGGATTATTTTCCCGACAGAGGGTGCGACCCCAACTGGTACTTTAGGAAGCCACAGGCTGAGTGGGTCCAGTCTGTGGCTCAGTTAGATTTTTATACTTTCTTTAGAAAACTTTTAAAACAAATTTCGTTTCTTTATTTTCCCGACAGGGGGTGCGACCCCGTCAGGGCTGTAACCGCCTGTTCGCCATAGAGGATTCCATTAACAAAAAATATCCCGGTGATTATGAAAAGCGTAAGCAGCTGCGTCTCGAGAAGGAAAAATCTGTTCTGGAGGCTTTCTGGTCGTGGCTTGAGCAGCAAAAGCCAGTCCGGAATACCCGCATGGATAAAGCAGTGAATTATGTCCTTAACCGTCGGGAAACAGCAGAGACATATCTGGAGGATGGCCGCTGCAGCTTCACAAACAATCTCAGCGAGAACGCGATCCGTCCATTTGCAGTCGGCCGGAAGAACTGGCTGTTCAGTGATTCTGTAGAAGGAGCCAATGCCAGTGCTGTAGTTTATACAATGGTTGAGATGGCAAAGGCGCATGACCTGAATGTTTACAGATATCTGAAATTTCTGCTGGACCATCGGCCAACGAAAGAGATGACCGATAATCAGCTCGCAGAGCTTGCACCTTGGAGTGAAAAACTCCAATCTATCAAAAATCGCATGTGAATTATAGTGAATTACTCCAACTCGCAAAGGGCTGGGGTAATTTTATATCTGACCGCATTATTATTTGGCGGTTACGTAGCAAATGATGGCTGGCGTGTCAACCACAGAATAAAGAAAGCCACAGGCTGAGTGGGTGCCAGTCTGTGACTCAGTTAGATTTTTATACTTTCTTTAGAAAACTTTTAAAGCAAATTTCGTTTCTTTATTTTCCCGACAGGGGGTGCGACCCCGCCAGGTCCCCCGGCTCATTTACTGCAAAAAGCCACAGGCTGGGTGGGTGCCAGTCTGTGGCTTTATTGGAGAAATTCTATTTAGTCTCAGTCGGTTTACATTGCAGAAGTTTCTCCAGTTCAGCTACTCTTTTAAGTGCTTCTGTGGTTTCTTTTTGTGCTTTCATTTTTTCTTTTTCGGCTTCATCCCTTGCTTTTTCAGCAGAATCTGCTCTCTGGCGTTCTCTTTCTGTATTTTTGCGTTCAGCTGCCTGACCTTTTTCATACATGATCGTATCTCTCTCAAATCCCTTCATATAGCTTAACGACACCTCCCCGTCCCGCTTCACGATATCCACCATTTTCTGGATATCCTTCAGTGTATCATTTACGGCATTTGTCTGGGTTGTATTCTCCATATACTTTAAAAACTGCCGGAGCTCTTCGGATATGTCATCACCCTTTGTACCCTTAGTATACAATACGGTTGTCTGAGCACCATCATCGTATGGCATTTCCGGTTCTTCCACACACATATTTCGTATTGTATATTTCACTCTGTCGTAACCAAAAGGATCGTAATTACAAATAAAGATTACGTATACTCTCTTTAACTTTCCAAAATCCTCTCCCGATTTCAGGCTGCGGCTGTCTATGATGGCATGATAAAAACGGATTCTCTGTGGAAATGCGGCAATATACTTTGCTCTATCGTTTTTATCCGGCTCCAGGTCATAAATAGATGCATCCTCTGACGCATCTATCTCAGCGCTGTCATCACTTTCTACATAAACATCCAGCCGGGCTCCACGCAGATCCGTATTCAATCCCCCATAGGATTTCTGTGCAATCACTTTCAGATTTCGAAATTCCTTATTAAACAAAAGTTTCAGAATCTTTCGTGTAAACTTCTCTCCCATTTCAGGATATGTCATCATGGCATTGAAGAGAAAATCATCCAGCAGGTTTAGCTCTTCCAGTTTTTTTCTTTCATTCTGCATCTGCATGCTCCTTTCCTTATGATGGAGGAAGCAGCATCGTTTCTACAGAATTTATATGTGCCGTTGTACTGTTTCCACCATATTTATTTTCGCTTCATATGTGGAATCAGATTGACCGAACGGCCTTAGAACTTTCCCAGATATGTAATTTTAGTGTAGCAAATGATGGCCGGTGTGTCAACCAGGGAATGAAGAAAGCCACAGACTGGGTGGTACCAGTCTGTGACTCAGTTAGATTTTTATACTTTCTTTAGAGAACTTTTAAAATAAATTTCGTTTCTTTATTTTCCCGACAGAGGGTGCGACCCCGCCAGGGTCCCCTGAAATGATCTTCTCGGAGTAGCATCGTCAGCAGAGCGCAGCAGAGGTCATAATCTGATCCGGGAAGACGTTCCAATTCTATATTACAGTTGATTGGTTCGGTGATGAGGTAATCACCGTAGCTTGATTTTATATCTCCGATTCTTTCCAGTGCCTTGTAGTATTCGGATACGGAAGAAGTGGACGTAAGTTGCCGAAGAATCATACATTTTTCTGAGTTTTTCATGAAGTTCCCCTCTTGTCTGTAAGTAATTTTATAATATGCATTATATCATAAAAAATATGTAAAAGGTAAAATAACCAGTCTGTAGCCCGACAAGGGGTGCGACCCCGCCAGGTCCCTAAATCAACAAATGCAGCAAATGATGGCCTGTGTGTCAAGCACGGAATGAAGAAAGCCACAGGCTGGGTGGTGCCAGTCTGTGGCTCAGTTAGATTTTTATACTTTCTTTAGAAAACTTTTAAAACAAATTTCGTTTCTTTATTTTCCCGACAGGGGGTGCGACCCCGCCAGATCGTTTTTAACGATGGAGATTCTGATCTATAGTTTTGTCTACCGATTTCATATATAAGTGCCGTCTCCATTTTATCGCCATCAACAACAGAATAACATATCTCATTTTTTTTAATTGCAATACCTAAACATCTCATTTTCTTCCTCCCTCAAAAATCACAGTTCTCCGACGCAGAATCGTACCTCAATGTCAGATACTGTAACCATTTTTCTATACCAATAACCAACAGAATCAATAGCTTTTAGTAGACAGATTCCCGGTCTGTTTGCCATGCCTAAATCCTTCAATCTAAGCCACAATACGAGAACTGGCTATTAACTTCTATTACTTATCGGTAATAATAAGTATAACACGCTTCTTATCTTAACGCTATCTTACTGACATTAGGGTGCGCCCCCACCAGGCTCGCGACATCCAACCGGCTTTTATTAATTTTCAGATGACACTTCCATAGAAGTCACATAATTTGGATTAAGCATTTTTACCAGAAATGGCATTTGCGCTAATTCTGCAACAATTTTCAGATTATCATTATCCGGTAATAATGATTTTAAAGTAAATGCAGTCAACCACTGATCATATGTTTCTTTTTCAAAATAATTTGAATGCGATTCCAATATTCCTTTCCAATGTATCCAAGTGTTCTTATCTCCGTTCATAATGTTAGGTATAACTTCTGCTCTCGAAGTATATGTCCCATTACTATTTTTTTGTGGACTTTTTATATTCACATTTATTGCCGGAATATACCGTTCACCTACTTTAAGTGTCGGCGGAATTGTTGAAATGCTAATCCCTGTTATTACGCTTACCGTTTTTTCTGCATACGCCTCCAACTCAATCGGAGACGCATGGTCCCAAGTAGTATGTTTAGTGTATTTAGCCCATATCACAAAACCTTCTGAATTTTCTCCTACTGTAAAAGTATACTTCATTGATAACGCTCCTGCCGAACTATTATTCATCGGTTCTAGTTTAATACTATCATCACCTTTAATCCCCCACTCTATAGTTTCATATGATTGGTAAAAACCAACTCCTTCAATTTTAAACTGAAAATCCTGGTACTCATCTACTCCACATTGATATTTTAGTCCTGGCGCAACCACATAAGCTAAATCTCCACCACTACTCTGAGGAGTATGTATTTCCCCACCTCCCTCACTTTCATCTACCGAAAAAGAAGTTACATCTTGTACTTGACCAATACCATTTCTGATTGTTAAATTAACAACAGCAGTTATTTTCCAACTTCCAACATCCGACTTTGCAAATGTTCCCTGTACTTGTTCACCTTGAATAAAATAATTAGCAGCATTTGTTGGTTTTGTTGTTACATTAATTGTTCGAGTTGTTTCGGTTTTCATTCCTCCTTCTTTATAAATACACTTCCACTCCTTATTCTGTCCAACTTCATATTCTCCTGACGGTTTCTCAATATCAATTCTCGCAATAGTAATTTCAATTGACGCATTCAATCCTGTTACAGTATCAGTTGCTGTTAATGTAACTTTTCCTGATGCAGTATCTTTTCCAGCGTTTGAATCTACAGTAAGTGTTTCACCATCAACTGTAATCAGTCCTGGTGTGGATGTCCATGTTAACGTGTATCCATCGGTTTTAACAGAGTTATCATCATATACCATTTCTGATTGAACTACTTGACTTAATTGATAACTTTGTCCTGCCCCCAATAGAGCGTATTGCGGTTTAAGTATTAACTGTCTCGGTACAGGTATTGGCGTTGGTGTAGGTGATGGCGTTTCTTTCGCATTAATCTTTATCGTCACAATCTGCGATTTTACCAACTGTCCTGCCGTACTTACTGCGCTTACCTGCACTTTGATGGAACCACTTCCATTATCACTGATTGTTAAACGACCGTTGGTGTGATCGTAAGATGGAAAGCTTCCGTTATCGCTGCTTTCAACTATTGTCCATGTTACGGTAGTTGGGTCAATGGTTCCGTTTCCGGTTAGACCGTAAGCCAGCATTATGGATTCTCCTGGATCCATGGATTCCGGGGCATTGATGATTTTAATTCCTACATCTGTTGCCTCTGCATTGTTAAATGCATCTGCCGGTTTTTTCAGATCTACATTATTTCTGAGACTTACGCTGTGTAATGTCTGAATCTGTTTATTTCCATTTTTTGTACTGAGCTGGAATCTTACAATTTTATCTGATTTTACCTTAGATACATCAGCACGAAAATCCAAAATTCCGGACGCTAAAACAGAACGTTCCACCAATATTTTTGCGTTTTTTCCTTTTACCGGTGTATCGCTTCCATCTGATATTGCATTTTCCTCAGACTCATCTGATAAAGCTTGAATATCAGTATCATTCTGATCCTCATTTTCCGAATTATCACTACTGCTTTGAGCCGTATACTCTCTGCGGCTGTAATAAATTTTTCCATCAGATGCCTGCCAGTCCAAAACATCATAGATATATTGACTGGTTCCATCATTGTTTTCATATTCATTACATGAAATGAAGGTTTTACTTCCGGTACTGTTTGTACCGCCTTTTTCCTTAATATCATTTTGGATTTCAGTTCCTATATTACTTCCGGAGCCATTCGCATAATAAAGGCTTCTGTTTGCATCAATAATCAGATCTTCAATTTTATCAAAAGTCTCCTGTGTTTCCATTTGAACTTTAGAATTACTGAAAGTATTTCTGTACACACCGGAACCAGTGCTAATAAACGTCAGTACTACTCCGGAAAAAATTGCAATGATGGCAACTGTCACAATCATTTCAATCAAAGTAAATCCTTTATTCTTTAATTTCCATGCTCTTCCTTTTGTTTTCATCGAATGCCTTCCTTCTTCCACTTCATTATTATGAAGCCCACCCTGATGTGATTTCATATTTTCCAGTGTGAATATCCATCTTGATCGTCTTAACTTTTCTGCCGCCCTGTACGATAATAGAAGTACAGTAGTTTCCCACTCTTGTAAGCGGAATATCGTTACCTTTATCCAATTCTGTCAAAATTGCTTTTTGAGTCCAGGTAGTTTCCTGCAGAGGAAGAAAGCCGCCTGTAGCACGGTCGTATGTAATTACAATACTGTCACCCGTGTTATCCATCTGATGAGTTACATTGTCATTCGTTACATAACTGATTAAAGTTCTGGCAGGTGCTATTTTCTCTGGCTGATCCTGTTTTACATTTGACTCATCGCCAACTTTGCCACGGTCAAGATAATAACTGATATAATATCCATCATCTAATTTCTCCAGCTTCATTTCACCTACCAGGCGGTTAGATGCTTCTATTTTGGTTTTATCCAGTGCGCTGGCAATGGAGTTTGCCGCTCTTTGCGCACGGAAACCCAAAATAGAATTAAGTGACGGAACCATGATTCCGAGAAGTATGGCAAATATCGTAACTGTAATAACCATTTCTACCAAGGTAAATCCTTTATTCTTCTGTCTCATTTCTGGTCTGCCTCCTTTTCGGGATACTAACTGATATTCGTTATTCTTTGTTCCATCTGTCATAAACAACACAATCTGCCAGATCATAAACATCAGATATATTTGCATTAGTACCTGCACTTGTGGATGAAGAATTTCCAAGAACATATTTGTCACCATCCCAGAAGAAATCCTGAGCCTTGGCACTCTCCCCATCCTCAAGAGAACTGATCTGAGCCTGGAAAACTTTTGCAGCCTCAAGAGGAGAAGATTCCAAAGTTGCACCATTACCAAGTGTCAGTGTTCCCTTTGACATTATAATCCCCTTGAAATGAACTCCATCTTCAATCTTAACATTTCCAGTACATACTACCAGTCGCAGTTTTTCTTCATCATTTTTAGTAATGTTTAAAGTCTGATTTGCTCCTGAAACAGTTACTTCCTTATCCACGCCATTTTCCTTTACTGTAAATGTGCTATTTTTACCGTTATGGTACATGATTGCCTTTAAACCACCATTATTCTCATCAGCAGTATACACATATTCTTTTGAACCATCATTAACGTTTGCCTCTATAAACTGAACCATCTTCTTCTCATTTACCAAATTATCAAACACACTTCTATTTGCATCTGTTTCATCGTGTGTCTTCTCATCGTCCTCTTTTACCTCGGTGTTAAGCAGATCACAGCTGGTGATCATTTTTCGGTTCAGAGCATACCAGGTATTCTGATAACCAATCTGATCCTGAAGCACTTTTGCATCCGGGCTCCCGGCACTGGTTGCCACTTCCATATTTCCAGTCTGTTTACTGCTGTCATAAGAAAGCACATTTCCATTCGTAACATAGCGTAAATATGCCTGTGGATCCATAATGTTAATTCCAGAACCATCACTTCCAAAATAGAACGACAGATACTGATCCATCTTTTCTTTTGTACCATTCAGATAAAAATACTGCATAAAGTCAGAAGCTTTCTGGCTATCTGTAAAGTTCAGATAAAAATATACAAATCCACCAGAATCATTATTATAAAATACTGTTTTTACAGGCTCATCAGGATTAACTCCGATTTCTCTAAGGGTCTTATTATTCCAGGATTCCACAGAAGTATCCCATTGAACAGACACCTGATCTTTTCCATTTTCTGCCAGATTCTTTCCTGTCAGATATGTAGTGTACTCGTCAAAAGTCATAGGGTTCGTCATGGCATTTCTGTCGTCAGTGGTCATATTGTCATTTCCAAGAATTTCTGTAGGCGCAAGATAAGCAAGTTGTGTTCCCTTCACAGTCAGACTTTCACCAGTCATAATATCCTGTGTATTTGTCTTCATAGTTCCTGACGGTACCTTTGAACTAGCGATATAGTTCTTTCCAGCCAGCATTAATTTCTTTAGTCCTGATAGATCAAGTGTGGTATTTTTTCCATTAATAGAAATAGCACTACTGAGATCAGCCGTTTTTACACCTTCCTGTCTATAAATAGGGCTAAATCTACAGGAATTATCCATAGCAGATTCATAAGAACCATATCCAAAATAACTACCGGAAAGTGTCACATTATTATTTTTGCCTGAAATTGTAAGGTCATCTGCAAAATAAGTAGAACCAGTTAAACTTACATTGTTCACTGAATCTGCATTTAATCCCTTTGCCCAGAAATTTACACCGGCACCAGTTGTAAACGTTGAATTCACTCCTACATCTACCGTACCTTTAGCTACCAATTTGTCTCCCAAACTGACATTAAGGCTTGCACTCGGACTTACAAGAATACTTGTGCCATTCCGATCCGAAAGCAGACCAGCATAAATGCTTCCTTCAATTGTTGACGCAGATCCCGCTGCCCCTTCACACACAATTCCCTGATTTGCCACAACAATCATATTCATAAGATCTGGCAATGTCGATGGCGTTGGAAACTGTACATCCGGAATTTTTAGCCGGATATCCGTCTCAATGATAGAAGCTCTTCCTTTGGGATCTACATAAATCACTTTCAAATTCTTAAGTGATACTCCGGATTTCTTACTGCTCTTCATTACCGGCTCTGTACCTGCAGGATTTGTAATAATCAATGATTCTGTAGAATCATCAATCTGCAGATCCACATAATTTCTCAGATACTGCAAACTATATCTGTTTTCGTTACCTGTAACATCGCCTTCACTGACAGTAATTTTAAGTTTCTTGACAAGCTCTTTGATAAATAAATCTTCGAAGTCACTCTGACGCTGTTTATCCAGAGAGATGTCTTCAAGTTTTGTATTCTTGTTATAAGTTTCCAAAACCTGTGTATATGCCTTGGACATGGCATCTCCCACATCCTGCTGCAGACCAGTTCTGATTTCTTCTATTGCCCTCTCTGCTGTGTAAAAGCTGTCTTTACCTTTCAGGTCCGTAACTTTCATATTAAAGTTCGAAAGAGCTATATACAAGACAAGCAATCCCAAAATTCCCACAAATGAAACTGCTATCAGAACTGTAAACAGCGAAAAACCTTTATTATGCTGTTTTTTTCTGTTGTTATTGTTACTCATCCATTCCTCCCGAAAGATTAATTTTCTTTTGATCCATCCAAAGTCGCTATTGGTTTTTCACCCTGAAAATTCTTAGCTGCAGCTCCTGCTTTATATACTTCTACTTTCACTGTATAAATCCTGTCTTCCTCTTCTCTGTCATCCAGACCATTATATTCCAGGATCTTTTTAGCTGCATTGTTGCTTACCTTTGCACCATTGTTTCCACTATCGTTCACTGCCTGATAGGTCAGGGACATCTGAGAAATTTTCGGTCGTTTCAATATCTCATCCATATCGCTGATGTTATAATCCAAGTTTGTACGAAGTTTTGTTACTGCACGGTAAAGACTGGGGTTGGTGTTCCAGTTTGATTTACCACGTGCCGCCGGATTTTCCAGAATTGTAAGAGACATGCGGTACATAGTTTCCTGTGCATAAGAAGGAATCTGGTTTGCCTCGTCTCGCTGCTTTGTTACATAGAAGTTTACTTCATAATTTGTTGTATTATCCAATACAATTTTATCATATGGATTCGTTGAACTCTTAGAATTGTAATTAGGATAATAAAACACAAACAGGTTCTTCAGACTCTCACCTGTTTCAGAACTGTAGAAAGGCACATAAGCACTTTTATATGTACAGAAGCATCCCTCTTTTATATTATCACTTTCTTCACCAGTTCCATTGCAGGGGCAAAAACTCATAGTTTCATAAGTACTTCCCCCCTCTTTTTTATAATTATAGGCACAAAGTGTATACTTTGCTTTTGCTTTTATTGTTCCATTATTTTCTTCAATTTTTATGTAAAGAGTTCTCCTCGTATTTTTATATACATCTTTCCAATCAAGCCGCTGTGGCTGTGGATGAGAGGCTTCGTACTCCGCTTTTCTCTGCTCATAGTCTTCCTTTGATTCCTCTGCGCCCTGAACAATATCCTGCTTTTCCTGCTCTTCCCACTTAGCTTTAGCATTCACCTCCTGAGCATTTACAAGCTGCTGCATAGCATTTTCATCCCATGTCTGAGGCATAATTAGAAATGCATTAGATTTTGTATCCAGCTTAGAAATATTCGGTGTCAGGTAATCATTCTTTCCCTCTTCACTGTTAGTAGTCGTTTTCTTTTTATATCCTGAACTCTGACTTCCATCAAAGGTTACCAATGCATCAAATGTCTCATGGTTATTGTTTACATTTGTAAGTTCAAAATAATATTTCGATTCATTATCTCCTGTGTTTCTTGGATTAAATTTATAGGTTTTACCGTTATCTGTGGAAATTACAGAGGCCGTTACATTTGATTTATCCACACCATCTGTGTATTTTCGCACAGAATTATAAACGACTGAATTGCTGTTATCTTTAGCTGCCAATACTTCTCTTATTCCCAGTTCATCGGCAGTGCCGCTGTTAATTCTGTTTTTCTGAGTATCAAGAAAAGTCAATCTAGATGAACCATAACTGTCTAAAGGATAATTAAATGCCAGAGATACTTCAGCAAATTTCTTTGCTTTAATTTCTTCCATAATGTTTTGCGCTACAGTAGTTGCTTCCAGGTAAAGGTTTGATTTCTTATTAATTCTGCTGGAAGTAACAAAGCTCTGCAGGAGTACGATTGCGGTGATGGAGAAGATACTGACTGCCACGATCACTTCCAGCAGGGTCATTCCTGTGTTGTCCTTGTGTAGTTTTTTTCTGTCCATTCTGCATGTACTCCTTTCCTGTTTTTCTATTCCTGTATATACAGCTTTAGAGGGGTTTTCTTTTCCCCTCTAAAGTGCTCTTATCTATGATATTACTGAGCTGCAGCTTCTGCACTCTGGGTAGAATCTGTTGTCTCGTCTGTTGGTGTCTGGGCCGCTTCCTGGTTCTGCTGTGCTTCGGTATCTGCAGCTACGGTCTCTGCCGCCTTTTTCTTACTCTTCTTGCTCTTTTTGGTGTTCTCTATGGTTCCGAAAATATTGTCGGTTCCGTAGACTGTGCTTCCTGCATCCGGTGCGGAGTAGCTGGTGCTGCCGCCGGTCATGGAGAAGATATTGATGGTCATGGTTCCTGTAAGATTTCCTGTGGAGGAATCAAAGGAAGCATTCACATTGTCCAGTGTCATCCTGCCGCTTTGGTCTGCCAGATATTTAACAGCCTCCTTCAGGCTTTTGTAGGTACCGCTGAACTGCACCGTATCCTGGGTGCGGTACAGTGCGGGAGTTCCTGTAGAATCGCCCTGAATGGTGGACTGTACGGAATTACTGGAATCTATGGTTGAATAGCCATCATTTCCCAGAGAGGAATCAGTGCCCTCGATCTGGTCAATCTGATCCTGGGTTTGTTGATTGCCCTGCTCCATCATGGTTTCCTGAGGAGCTTCTGTGCCATCTGCATTGGAGCCCCCATCCATAGAATATACAAAGGTTCTTTCTCCCAGGCTCACATTGGAAATGGTCATGTCCAGGGAATTCTCCATATTCATAGCCAGGACAATTCCGTCCTCTGAACGGACAGTATATGGAAACTGCTTGCAGTACTCATCGATCTCTGCCTGCATGGTCTCTGTGTCATTTACATACTGCTCCCGGTTCTGGGCCAGTTCCAGAAGCTGGCTCAGTCTCTCCTGGAGACTGTCATTATTTGCGGAAATCTGGGCAGCCTCTTCCATCTGCGGCTTATACACGAAAAGGAAAGATAAGACAAAAAGCAACACTCCCAGAAACATCAGTAATATTTTTTTATCGCGCATTGAAAGATTCATAAATTCTGTCTCCTATTCTGCATCATCAAGCAATGCCGGATTTCTGTATGTACAGGTTACAGACATGGTTACTGTTCCATCTTCACCTTCATCAATTCCCGTAGTAGTTACAGAGGAAAGACTGTCAAAGGTCCGCAGCTGGATCAGTGTATTGGCAGCCTCCGACTTGCTGGCCACTCTCATGGAAAAGCTTACCTGACTGCCTGTAGAGCTAAAGGTCTCCACCGTAATGCTGGAAGGCATTTTTTCCTCCATCTCCTGGATAAAAGCCTCCAGTCCCTCATTTGGGGTATTGGTATAAGCATACATGCTCTGGAAATTATCATACTGGGATTTAGCATTATTATAAGCTGCATACACATCCTCAATGCTCTGTTCCTCGGCAATTCTCTGGTTCAGCCTTTCCTGCTCATGGGTCTGGTAAATCCTTGCCCCCACTCCTGCCACTGCCAGAGCCACAGCCGCCAAAGCACCTACGCCAAAAACTACCCAGGCACCGCTTAAGGTTTCCTTCACTTCCTTCTGCTTCCGTCCGGTTTTCTCCATCAGGTTCAGTCCGGATTTCACAGGGTCCATCACTGCAATATAAAGGAAAAGTCCTTCATGCTTGTTTGTATCAGGCACGGAATATCTGGTAATCTTTGTGAGAAGCTCCACCTTCTGCCCCAGTTCCTGAGTCAGAAGCTCTGCCAGCCCCTGCACCTGACCGCCCATGCCACACAGAACAATACTTTCAAAATTCACATCCCCATTTCTGGAAATATAATAATCCATAATACGGGAAATATTTCCCACCAGATACCGAAGGCTCTCTGTCACTTCACTTTTTACAGTATCAGGCTCCTCCCCGATCTGGCCGTCCAGGGAAGGATAGATCCATTTTTTCTCTGACAGAAGCTGCAGCGCATCCTGAACCTCAAGCCTGTCACCAAACTGAGGAAAGCTGCGGATCGTTTCCACCGCACTCTCCATACCATAATTAATATTTCTCTGGAAACTAAGCTTACCATCCCTAATAATACTGATACCTGTATTCTCCAGCTCCACCTTGATCAGAATATGGGCACCGGAAGTATATTCCTCCTGTACTGTCTGATACACCGTATTTCCTGTAAAAGTAATTCCCGACAAAGTCAGTCCTGCGCTCTGGGCAAACTCATAATAGGCAGTGGAAATTGCCTTGGGAGATGCATACACCATCAGCCTGTACTGTCTCTCTTGGTCAGCAGCCTTTTTCTGCTCAGTCTCCTCGCCCTTTTTGCCTTTCTCTCCGGTGATCCCCAGAATTATATAGGACATAACATATTTGGTCACATCAATGGGAAAATAATCTGTTGCATTTGCTTCAATAATACTCTGGATCCGGCTTTTCTTTACCAGCGGAATCTGTACCTCCCTGCTGGCAATTCTGGTAGAACCGGTAACAAACCAAGCCTTCTTTGTGCGGATCCCCCGCTCATTCAGCTGCTGCCTCAAAAGCTCCCCCAGACCTTTGGTATCTCGGATCTGTCCATCCTCCACAGACCCCTGGGGAACAGGTACGCAAAAACACTGAAGCATCCGTCCCTTACGTCCGGAAATCTCCACCTCTCCCACTCTGATCTGTGTACTCTCAGCCTCAATACTCAACAAACGTGCCATCCTAAGTTCCTCCATCCAAGTACTCACTTCAAGAATGCCGTCGACATTCTTGCTACGAGATACGCATCATACATCCCATGACATGATGTTAGGGTCAAAAGGCATTTTGCCCCTAACTTGATATCTACGAATTGCTCCGCTGCAAAGCAGCTCCCGCAATTCTCAAACATTCGAAATCCGCTGATTTACTACGTAAATCGCTACTTTCTCATGTTTGGCGGGTCCCAAGTTCAAAAGTCTTATCGTGCAAGCACGAACGACTTTTTGACCTTTTGACCCTGATATCATGACATCTTTCTATTGCGCATCTCTGCAATCCTGCCGGAAGCAATAATATATTTTCAAATGCAAAAATACACTTCATCTAACGGAAATGTATTTTTGCAACTGAAAACACTGTGTCAAAGTCCCAGCAAGCCCAGATACCAGCCAATCCAGCTATTTCCCCACAAAGCCGCCAGCATCACGCCCACAGCCAGGTAAGGTCCCATAGCCAAAACCCGTCCGGCTCCCTGCACTTTAATACGGATCATATGAACCACCGAACCCACAATACAACCAACCAGAAAAGCCAGCAAAATCCGCTGCCATCCCAGAATCAGCCCACAGGCAAACATCATCTTCACATCACCGCCGCCAATAGCCGCACCGCCACTGACCAGATAAATCATCCCCAGCACCCCACTGACACAAACCATGCCAATCAAATGCCCAGCCAGACCACTCATCCCATCCAGCCCGGTAGCCACAACGCCCAGCACAAACAAAAAAACATTGATCCCAAAAGGAATCTCAAAAGTCCTCCAGTCAATCACACTCAACACAATCAGAGCAGACCCCATCAGACAATAAACAAAACTCACAACATTCAGCCCATTCACAACACAAATCACTACATAGAGGATGCCATTGACACCCTCTATGATAGGATATTGCGCCGAAATCTTAGCCTTACAAAACCGGCACTTCCCGCCCAACACGATCCAGGAAACCACCGGAACCATATCAAACCACCGCAGCTTCCCACCACAAACCATGCAGTGCGAAGGCGCCACCACCACCGACTCCCCAAGAGGAAGCCGGTAAATGCAGACATTTAAGAAACTGCCGATGACAATTCCGAATATAAAAACAATCATGTATGGAACGAGTTCCAGGAAAGTTAGCATAGGGTTTTCCTCTTTCAATAATTTAACAAATACTTAGAAATTCTATTTCGTACCATCTTTAACAGATTTAGGATCATAGTCAACAGTAACAGAGCCATCTGATTTTATACTTACTTTGGCTGCAATAGTACCAGTTGGCTTTTCTGTAAGAACCGTACCATCAGTTTTCCACTTTTTAGATTTAAGCTTAATTTCTGTAACACCACCAGTAGCAGAGAAATCATATCCTGTATATTCTTTAATGGCATCTTTCCAAGCGTTATTTTTATTTGTATCTGCAGCAGGAGCATTGGTAGCCGCAATAGTAGTTCCAGTTGCAGTCATTGTAATTGTATATGTTGCAACAGCATCTCCTGCTGGAATAACATTATAATCAGTATCTGCTGCTGCTACTTTAAATCCTTTAACAATATTCTCGAGATTACTTACATCTGCAGACTGTCTTGATTTTTCAACATATTTTGTATACTGAGGTGCAAGAATACCGACTAAAATTGCCAGAATAGCAACTACAATTACAAGTTCAACTAATGTGAAACCTTTGTTATCTTTTTTCTTTTTGTTAAATGACTTTAACATATTACTATCTCCTTACTTCATAGTTCATCGAGATAGTAACTTTCATTAAGCAAACAAAGAATCATTATGTACTCATCGAAAAGCTAAATTCCAATTAGTTTCCGCCACCAGTTGTGTTTCCGCCACCAGTTGCGTTTCCGCCAGCATCTGCAGGATTTGTTTCCTTTCCACCAATATATTCAGCAAATTCTTTTGGTTCATATGTAACTGTAACAGCCCCATCAGAGGTGATATTAATTGTTGCAGTAGGATTTTTCGTCCATTTTGCAGACTTTAACTTCATATTCGCATAATCTGGGCAATACTCCTCTAACGCAGGTTTCAATTGATTGTCAACAGTTACTTTGTCTTTTTCAAGCACAATTGTCTTTTTAGTAACTTCAGGAACTTCTTTTGTTCCATCAGCTGCATATACCTGAACTGCCTTCACCATTTCATCCATATTTGAAGCATCTGCAGACTTTCTAGACTTCTCAACATACTTCGTATACTGCGGTGCAAGTAAACCAACCAGGATAGCAAGAATGGCAATTACGATTACCAACTCAACCAGTGTAAATCCCTTATTATCTTTCTTCTTTTCTTTCAGAAATTTAAACATAACTCAATCTCCTTCAAAATTCATTCATTTCTATCGGATAGAGCCATGTCATGAGAAAGACCTGGGACGGTCTGGCAGACCTATAAATGACAGGTGACTGCAGACACAGAGCAACTCACATATTCAACTTTTCGATGAATACATAACTCTCCTGTTGCTTTCACCACGAATGTCACTATCCGATGATTGATTCAACGAGCGAGAACCCCATAGGGCTCTCCACCCCCCCAGTCTGTCCGAAAACCTTATTTTTAGGCATAAATTTAGCCCCTTTCCTTCATCTGTGACATTGAAAACTGAATAAAATACACAGGATGAA